>CAZEZF010000001.1:0-79597 GCA_964516495.1 uncultured Acidimicrobiia bacterium
AGCCGAGAAGGATGCAATAAACTTTCTGACCTGGGAAGATAGCCGCTTGACGGCCTCGCCTGGCTGGGGTGTTACCCTTCACCCTGAGGTGAACGCCGGGACGACCCAAGACCCAAGAAAGTGGGTTTGACTTGGCTTTTTTGAGTTCGGTATGTCTGGGGGCATGAAGAATCAGGGTTAACTTATCCAACGGATCAGGGCGGCTACTCCCTCGACCAGGCGCCATCCGAGGTAGATGATCGCCAACACGATCATCAACTTGAAGCTGAATGGCGTCGGCTCGGAAGGGTTATCCCGCTGGTCTGTGTTCTCCGTATCCATGTTTCTATGTGTTCTGCCAACGCATGTGTTTTACCTATGCATAAGGCCCTGAGCGTCCTGAGCTTGTACGGGTTACGAGTCGGACCGGGGTTCCGATGAAGTCGTAGCTCTGGCGGGCGCGGCCCTCCAGGTAGCGGAGGTAGGTGTCGTCGATCCGCCCCCCTTTGACGAACAGCGCCAATGTCGGCGGAGCGGTTTGTGATTGCGCCGCGTAGAGAATCCTTGGTCTGCGACCTTTCCGGATCGGGGGTGGATGCTGCCCTGTCCATTCACCGACAAGACGATTGAGTGTGGCCGTTGGGATCCTCCTTTCACGGTTGGTGAGAACGGTTTCCAATGCCGAGCCGAGTCTGTGCAGGCGCGCCCCGGTCAGCGCGGAGATTCGAAGTACCGGCGCCCAACCGGCGAAGGCAAGCTTGTTACCTAATTCCCATGTTGTCTGTTGTTTACGATCACGGTCGGCGGCGTCCCACTTATTGAGCAGAACAATAAGAGAAGCGCCCGACCGGACCGCCTCTTCCGTGATCCGTTGATCCTGGTGGGTAACCCCTTCTAGCGCATCCACCAGCAAGAGCGCTGCATCGGCTCGACGGAGTACCTCGCGTGCCCGACCTACCGCGAAGCGGTCTACGTCCTCGGGTATCTTTGGCGCACGGCGAATGCCGGCGGTATCTATGAGACGATAGGTGGTCCCGTCGATCTCTATCTCCACGTCGATCGGATCCCTTGTGGTACCGGGTATAGGCGAGACCACGACCCGATTCTCCCCCACCAGTCGATTCAACAGGGTGGACTTACCCACATTCGGCTTGCCGATAATGGCTACGTCTGCGGTACGGTCATCCCCTGTATCCACCGTGATCGCAGGAAGGCGCTCAACAACTATATCCAACAGGTCGGCTACACCCCGCCCGTGTATGGATGAGATCGGTAGTGGATCGCCGAGACCGAGTCGAGAGAATTCGCCGGCGTTGAGGGCGATCATATCGTTGTCCGCCTTGTTGACGACCAGGATCACCTTTGCGCCTACCGGACGGAGTAGTTTGGTGACGGCGGCATCGTCGGTGGTCGTTCCGATCTGGGCGTCCACCACGAATATGATGATGTCGGCGGCCGCTATCGCGCTTTCGGCCTGTAATCGGATCTCCTCCACCAGTTCCCCGTCGAGGCTCTGTTGCCAACCACCTGTGTCTACCAACTTGAAAGGTCGCCCGTTCCACTCCGTGTCGAACTCCCGGCGGTCACGGGTAACGCCAGGTCTTTCCTGAACCACTGCGGCTCGACGACCCACTATCCGGTTGACCAGGGTTGACTTACCCACATTCGGGCGACCAACCACCGCGACGCGGGGCTTGGCATTACTCACTGCGGACTACCCCTACCTAGCGGACAGTTTCTCGATGATCATTCTACGGCGACACAGGTTTGCGAACATCCCGAGTCCGGTGGTCATGATGCCGAGGATCCCGGTGGTACCTACGTTTCTAGTACCCGCTGGTTTCGGTTCAGAGCGTAGTAACAGCAAGATGAACGGCGCCCGCGTGTCACACAACGAAACATATGTTCAGCACACTATGACCTCTACCGATCCTATGACCGATTGACCAGATCAAGGATGGCTTTCACCACCTGATCTACCCCGAGGTGGGAGGTATCGATTTCGGTCGCATCCTCGGCGCGGGTCAAGGGCGACACGGGTCGGTTTGAATCCAGGTGATCCCTTCGGGCGAGGTTCTGCCGAACCGACTCCAGCCGGGTGGAGGACTGGCCCGCTCTCCTAGATGCCCGGATCTCAGGATCAGCTGTCAGATAGACTTTGATGTGCGCCGAGGGGAACACCACTGTCCCGATGTCTCGGCCTTCCACCACCGTCCCGCGTGTCTGGGCATACACCCAATCTCGTTGCCGACCCACCAGCAACATACGCACTCCCGCCAAAGCGGCAACGCGGCTTACCCGATCAGCGACCACATCCGATCGGATCGCATGACTCATGTCGATTCCGGCGATGAACATCCTTCCGGCCTGATAGTCCAGTTCTGCATCGGCGACTACGGCCATGACATCGGCTTCATTGGCCAGGTCTAACCGGTGCAGCATGGCGATGACCGTCGCCGCCCGATAGAAGGCGCCCGTATCGAGATGCGCCCACCCGAGGGTGTTCGCCAGGGCCCGGCACACGGTGGTCTTGCCTACTCCCCCGGGGCCGTCAATCGCAATCACGAACCTTGCTGTCATCGGCGGGCAGGACTCATAGACTCTCCAGCATTTCAAAAAATCCAGGCCATGTCTTGGCAACGCAGCCCGGGTCCTCGATCACTATTCCGGGCTGGACGAGACCGGCTACCGAGAACGCCATTGCCATCCGGTGGTCATCGTATGTACGAATCCGCGCCGGCCGTAGCGGGTTGGGCTTGATGGAGATCCAATCAGGTCCGGTGGCGACCTCGGCGCCTAATCTCGCCAACTCGATTTCCAGGGCGTACAGCCGATCCGTCTCCTTGATGCGCAGATTGGCGATGTTGGTGAATCGGCTCGGAGAGGTTCCGAAGGCAGCCACCACCGCGAGGCCGAGGCTGGCGTCCGGGCAATCGTTAAGGTCGGTTGTGACGCCTTTCAGGGACTCCGGTCCCGTTACGGTAATCCCTTGACTGCGGGTCACCACCTGACACCCCATGCGTTCCAGAACTTGCAGGGCGCCGATATCCGCCTGGGCGCCGCTAGGACTGATACCTACCACGGTGACCGCCGCTCCCGTGATCGCCGCCGCCGCCCACGGGTAAACAGCTGCTGAGGCATCCGCTTCAACAGTGTATTCTGTTGCTCGGTATCCATCCGGAGCGACCGTTATAGACCCCGAGTCAAGCCAGCGGGCTTTCGCTCCGAAAGCGCCCATCACCTCCAGGGTTGTGTCCAGGTAGGGTCGTGACACCACGACGTTTCCCAGATCCAGTGTCACCCGGGTACTTGCCTGAGGCGCGCTCAGTAATACGGCTGAAATAAACTGACTGGATTGGGATCCGTCGATACTGATCCGGCCTCCGGCTAAACCCCCACCTCCTATTCGGACCGGTGGAAACTCCCCCTGATCTGCTTCCACCGAGCTCCCCAGGTCACGCAGAGCCGTTACCAGAGGCCCGATGGGGCGTTCCCGCATCCGAGGGGTACCGTCAACCAGGCTGGGTCCTGTCGCCAGTGCGGCTACAGCAGTTATAAACCGAGCCGTGGTTCCCGAGGCTCGGGCATCGAGACGGCCGCCCCGTAGGGAACCTGCGGAAGTCACCACAAAGTCCGGATCCTCGTCACACACCTCGATCCCCATGGTTCGGAGACACTCCACCATGGCCGCGGTGTCATCGCTACGCAACGCATCGGTGATCCGAGAAGTTCCTGATGCTAGGCCGGCGGCAACCAAGGCCCTGTTGGTGATGCTCTTGGATCCCGGAGGCCGGACGATGCTATTACCTATGTGTTTCGGTTGTACCTCATAAGTAGTCACCATCTCACATCACCTCTATGATCATCGAGTTCTATGATCATCACTCTTATATTCACCCTTAAACTTTTGTCTTCCACCTTCGACCTTTACCTTCGACCTTACCTTCGAAAATTAAACCTTCTCTCACGCTCTTGGCTCAGGGTCGGCCCCGTTTCGGCATGTCGATAAAAGGCGCGTACCTCGTCTGAATCGAGATGTCGCCATTCCCCTGAACCCAGCTTATGTAATTGCAGCGAGCCGATCATGTTCCGATGCAGATGAACTACGGGGAAACCGAGGGTGGCGAACATCCGTCGTACCTCGCGGTTCCGGCCCTCTCCCATCGTAACTTCGAGGTGGGAGCGCCGACTGTCGTTATCGATGTTCCGAATCGTCAGAACCCGGGCCGGCCCATCTTCTAGTTGCACACCCTGTCGCAGGCGTTTTAGATCCCGGCGGGTAGGAACTCCGTCCACCATCACCTGATAGGTCTTTCTGATCCCGTATCGAGGGTGGCTGACGAGGTTGGCGAATCTCCCATCGTTGGTGAGAAGCAGGAGGCCGGTGGTGTCAGCGTCGAGTCGGCCCACCGGATAGACAGACGGAAAAGGCGGCACGAGGTCTGTCACCGTCGGGCGGCCCCGGGGATCCCGGGTGGTGCTGATCACACCGATAGGCTTGTGGAGTAGGTAATAGACCAGGCTCGGGTTAACCGGCAATAGGAGGCCGTCCACGGTGACCTCAACCGTGGCGGCGTTCACCAGTTGTCCCGGTGAGGCTACCTTTCCGTCTACCGATACCCGGCCGGCCATGATCAGGGCGTCGGCTTTCCGTCGGGAGGTGAACCCACTACGGGCGATGACCCGCTGTAACCGTTCGGGTCCTGATGATGGCGCCACTTTAGATGGCGGAAGGATCGTCGAGAGACTCGGCCACCTGCCCGTCGGGCATGTGATCGGCCAGCGGCGGCAGTTCAGCGATTGATCCGATGCCCAGACTCTCGAGCAGCAGGTCTGTGGTGGAGTAGACGGCGGGCTTTCCGGGTAGGGCAAGGTGGTCGGTTATCTCGATCAGACCACGCCTTTCCAGGGTGCGGATCGCCGAAGCCGAATCTACGCCTCGTAGCTCCGAAACTTGTCCCCTGGTTATCGGTTGACGGTATGCAACCACCGCCAGGACCTCTAGGGCGGGTTTGGTAAGCCGGGTAAAGGATTCTGTCGTTGCGACCCGTTCTAAGTAAGGGAGCGCCTCGGGCTTGGTGTATAGCCGCCATCCTCCGGCGATGAATCGCAGCACGATGCCCCGTTCCTCGCTTTCCAGTCGCCCGGCCATCTCCGTCAGAATCGTTGTCACGGTTGCCGGTGGTATCTCCAATATTCGAGCTAACTCGTCCTCGGAGATGGGCGCTTCCGCTACGAAGAGCAGAGCCTCCAGAGCAGCTTGTGGTGTCACAACGGTTCTTCCAGGCTGTTCAACGAATCGCGCCGGGATGTCGGGGCTTGCCGAACTGATATCTCGGACGGTAGCACCTGTGCGACCGATACTATTCCCCAGCGGGCCAGCTCCAGTACGGCCAGGAAGTAGGCGGCGACCTCTACCCTTCTGGTGCAGTGGGTGACCAGCAGTTCAAAGGTCGATTCCAACTGGGCGGCGATGCGGGTCCTTATGTCATCCATGGCGTCCACCACCGAAGGGAGGTCAAGGTCGATGTGGTCGATCTCCGTCTCGTGCTCCGGTAGGTGACTCTTGGTGAGGTTCTCCATCAGTACGGCCAGAGTACGGGGAGTAGCATCGGATGGCAGCGGCGGAGGCGGTAAGTCGCGCATCTTCCGATCGATGCCCACCTCGCGCTTTACATAGCGGGAGGATTCGTCGATACGGCGCCTCAACACCGTTGCGACATCCTGAAAGGTGAGGAGGGTTAGCAACCGGGCGAGGATCCGGTCTCGTTCGTCCAGCAAGGCCAACTCTTCCTCGAGGTCGGTCGGTTGCTCGTCGGGCGTCAGGAACCGCGCCTTGAGGTGCATGAGCATGGCCGTCAACAGCAGAAAGGTCGATGTGTCGTCCAGGCGCCGTTGCGGTTCTGAGTCCTGCCGTTCCAGGAAATCGCCCACTATTTCGGCGATCTCTACCCTGGTAACGTCCACGAACCGGCGGTGGATGAGCTGTACCAACAGGTCAAGCGGTCCGGAAAAGACCGCTGTTCTTACCTTGATCGTCATTAACCCTGATTCTTCATGCCCCAGACATACCAAACCCGAAAAGGCCATGTCAAGCCCATTTTCGTAGGGCGTCCCGGCCTTAGGGTGATGGGGGCGCCCCGACCAGGCGAGACCACTACGCAGCTATCTTCCCAGGTCAGAGAGTTCATTGCATCTCTTACGGCTGCCCATACAACCCCTGCACAAAAATTGGGGTTAAGCCCGGCTCTTCATATCACTGCCTTGACCGAGAGCGGGTACATCCCGGGAAGGTCGCCACCTATCGGCGAGCCGGGGAACTTTCGGGAGGAATGGCCGATCAGCATTGACCAGAGCATTCCAGTCTTTATTGCTGATCGTCTCAGGCCGCCGGTCATGGTGGTGGCGGGTATAGGTCACCACCAATGGTTCGGCGCCGGCCGCCTCCAACTCATCTGCGCCGAGTCCGCCATGATCCAGGTAGGAGGACATCCGGGGAGTGGGTGTCCTCCCCATTGTTGCGCGGAGGACTGTCCATGATCGGCCGACCGGCCCGAGCCGTGCATGGCGTTTTCCGATGTCATGCAGCAAGGCTGCTCTGATCAGGTCGCTTCGCCTCGGGTGGTCGGCGGACACCGACCTGGCGGCTTGAAGGGCGTGGCGCTGATCCGCCTTGGGCTGGCCCCAGAAAATGGCGTGCTCCGCCGGCGTCTCGAGATATGCGGCCACCTCCGCTTGTTCGAGCGGTGTTAGTCGTCGGGATAGCAATACATCGAGCAGACGAACCGCTAGGTGTCCAAGGTCGGAGGCCGCTGTGATCGATCTACCGTTCATCAACTACCAACTACGACTCCATCATCCCGGCCTCGTGGTCCGGCTACCTAACGATGCGCCCAGGAGATCAATCAAGACGCCTTGCACTGCTGAATAATCCACCATGCGCACTCCCTTGTCGGTCGGTCTCAATCTTAACCCTGATTCTTCATGCCCCAGACACACCGAACCCGAAAAGGCCACGTCAAGCCCACTTTCACGGGATGTCCCGGCCTTCACCTCTGGGTGATAGGCGCACCCCGTCCAGACGAGGCCACCACGCAGCTATCTTCCCAGGTCATGTGGGTAATTTCACCTCTCTCGGTTACCCATCCAAACCCCTGCATGAAAAATTGGGGTTAACGTATGGCTCGCGGATGAGCTTCCACATAAACCTCATGGAGGTGACGCAATGACATACGCGTATACACCTGTGTAGTCGAGACACTAGCGTGACCTAATATTTCCTGTACGGTTCGCAGGTCGGCGCCTCCTTCCACCATGTGGGTGGCCGCCGAATGGCGAAGAACATGGGGCGATACCCGATTCGCCGGGATGCCCACCGCCAAAGCGTGCTTGCGCACTATGCCGAACACTCCCTGCCTGGTCAGCCTGGCGCCTCGGGCGTTCAGGAATACCGCTCCCGGGTCATGTTGCGATCCGCACAGATCCAAACGTATCGGGAGGTAGGCGTGGATCGCCTCGATCGCCGGACGGCCCAGCGGCACCATGCGTTGCTTGTCACCCTTGCCTCTCACGATGGCGGTCCGGGTGTCGAGGTCAAGTTCGGGAAGGTCTAAATCCACTAATTCGGTTACCCGCACCGCAGTTCCGTATAGAGTTTCCAGCATTGCCCGGTCCCGTATCCCGAGGTCGGTGTCTTCCGCCGGCGCTTCTATCAGCCGGATCGTCTCGTCCACATCCAGGGCTTTGGGAAGGCCCATACGTCTACGCGGAGTATCGGCGAATCGGGTCGGATCCTCGTCGGCAAGTCCCTCCATCACCAAGAACCGGTGGAATCCTCGCACCGCCGCCAGCTTCCTGGCGATTGTCGTCGACTTCATACCCTTCTCATGCAACGAGGACAGGAACTCATCAATCATCTGCGGCGTGGCCGGTTGCTTTCCAAGGAATACCAGATAACCTTCTAGGTCCTGCCGGTAGGCAACGATGGTATTACGGCTTGACCCCTGTTCCACTGCCAGTACGGACAGATAGTCGTCCGTATGCCTGACCAAGGGATTCGGATCTCTCCTAACTGCCGACTTCATACTATCCATCTGATTCCTGATTCCTGATTCCTGGTTCCTGGTTCCTGGTTCCAATGATTATGTCTAGCTCCAATTCTTCATGCCCCGTCACGCCGAGCTCGAAAGGACCGCGTCAAGCCCACTTTCGCGGCGCTTCAGGCGATCACCCGGCGGGTGAAGGGTCTCCCCTGTCAGGCGAGGCTACCAATCACCCTCCCGAGCAAGAGCAATCGTTCGGTTACGGGCATTCCTGCATTCGTCGAATCGTGTTATTCCGGTTCCGAGCCGGTACGAACCGACCTTCTCAAGATCGGTTTGTCTCTCTCGCGGCATCAATTATCTTGGCGGGCCGTCTCTGGGATGGGTTTGGTAACGGCCGACGGTGGTCCGCCGGACGACAAGATTCTCGGAATCCAGCCGGCGGTGGTGTTTTCGACAGACGGCGATGAGGTTGTCAATGTCGGTTCTGCCACCGTCGCGGCGCCATTCTCGCATGTGGTGGAGCTCGCAGCGGTGCATGGGCGCCCCACATCGGAAGCAGCCGCCGTCACGGATGGCTACAGCGAGCCTCTGGGCGGCGTTGGCGAGGCGCTGGTTACGGCCCAGCCATAGGGGCCTACCGGTCCGGTCGAAGATCATGCCCGCGAGGGTGGTGTCGGGTGAAAGGGTCTTGAGGATTTTGCGGGGTACCGGGCCTATCCCGATGATCTCCACATGACCGTCCGGTCTGGCGCCGTCAATAACACCTTGCTCGGCGGTGATGATCAACTGGGTGGAAGCCTTGGCCCTAACGTTCGGACCATGGGACAACACTTCACCCCGATTTTTCATGCAGGGGTTTGTAAAAAAATTGTGGGCTACAGCTGAGTGAACGGAGGGCCGATGACTACAGAAAAGAATCTACTCCCTGTCCATCCGGGCTAGATTCTCGATGAGGAGGAATCCCGGTTTCTGAATACGGAGGTCCAGTGGTACCGGATACCGATAGCGGATACCGATAGCGGATCGTTCGTTACAGGGATGGCTCTACTGACGCTACCTCTGTGCCCGGGCTTCCAACATCCCGGTGCGGTCCTCATTCGGCTTGGCGTCCGGCTTGGCGTCCTGCTCTCGCCGGTAACGATCGGCTGCGGCGACGAAACCTACGAACAACGGGTGTGGATCAAGCGGGCGAGACTTGAGTTCCGGATGGGCTTGGGTAGCGACGAAGTAAGGATGCGAAGGGATTTCGATGAACTCCACGAGGTATTCGTCGGGTGAGATTCCTGACATTCTCATCCCGGCGGCTTCGAGACCTCTGCGGTAGCGATTGTTGACCTCATAGCGGTGGCGGTGACGTTCGTAGATCAACTCCTTGCCGTAGAGGCGACGGACCAGCGAACCTTCGGCAAGTTTGGCGGGATAGACCCCGAGCCGCATCGTTCCGCCCTTATCGGAAACCACCTGCTGGTGCTCCATCAGGTCGATGACCGGGTCCCTGGTCATGGGATTGAACTCGGTGCTGTTGGCGTCGGGTAGCCGCAGGACATTACGAGCGAACTCGATCACGGCTGTCTGGAGCCCCAGACATAGACCCAGGAAGGGAATCCCTCGGGTACGGGCATGGCTGATCGCCCTGATCTTGCCTTCGATGCCGCGGGCGCCGAAACCCCCCGGCACGAGGATGCCGTGCAGGTATTCAACGTGTGGATCGCCGAACAAGCCGTCAAGGTCTTCGGCGGGGATCCACTTGACTTCGGCTCGAACGTTGTTGGCTACGCCGCCGTGACGTAGGGCTTCCACAACCGACAGGTAGGCGTCGGGGAGCACCGTGTACTTGCCCACCACCCCGATATGCACGGTTGTTGTGGCGTTGTGCGCGGCTCTTACCATTCGGCGCCAATCCCTCAGATCGGGCGCCTGGGTCTCGAGTTCCAACATGTCGATGACTACCTGATCGAAGCTGTTGGCGTGAAGTATCAGCGGCATATCGTAGATGTCGTCGGCATCGGGCGCCGAGATGACTGCTTCGGCTTCTACATCACAGAACAGGGATATCTTGCTGCGTATGGATTCGTCGATTTGCCGGTCGGACCGCACAACTATTGCGTCCGGTCGGATCCCGCGCGACCGTAACTCCGCTACCGAGTGCTGGGTTGGTTTGGTTTTCAACTCTTCGGAGGGACCGATAAAGGGAACCAGGGTCACATGTATGTGAGCAACGTTGCGGAACCCTACGTCGTTGCGGAACTGGCGGACTGCCTCCAGGAAAGGGAGTATCTCGATGTCGCCCACTGTTCCGCCGATCTCGGTGATAACCACATCCACATCATCACGGTCCCCTAGACGGTGGATTCGTTCCTTGATCTCGTTGGTGATATGAGGAATGACCTGCACGGTGTCACCGAGATAGTCACCCCGCCGCTCCTTGTTGAGGACCGCCAGGTAGACCGACCCGGTCGTCACATTCGAGTCTTTTCGCAGGCTTTGGCCGGTGAACCGTTCGTAATGACCCAGGTCGAGGTCGGTCTCACCGCCGTCGTCGGTGACGTAGACCTCACCATGCTGGAACGGGTTCATAGTCCCGGGATCGACGTTGATGTACGGGTCCAGCTTCTGGTTGACCACCTTGAGGCCGCGGGCCTTCATCAGTCGACCCAGGGAAGAGGCGGTGATTCCCTTGCCGAGACTGGAAACCACGCCGCCCGTTACGAACACATACTTCGTCACGGGATTAGACCTTACCACCGACCGATGTCAACTCCGGACATAGCGGCGCCTGACACGATGATCCGATCAGTCCGACGACGCCGATTCACATCTACAATCCCTTGCCTCTGAGACAGTCAGGTCCTCGGTCGGACATGGTTGAAACCCCGATGCCTCAAGGGTCGGCGACCGACCGGAGCTATCGGTGGTTCAACCCGGCGCCTTGAGGAATGAGGTTATACCGGCTGCTCGTTTGTCAGCCTTCTCCGACTCCCGAGGCGCCGGCGCTGGGCGGGTCAAGGATCAGAGTCACGCGAGGATGTGCCTGAAGCACCGAGGCCGGTACGGAGTTGCTGATCGGTCCGTGCCGGGACTCGAACACGACATCGGCCTTGGCCGAACCGGAAGCGATCACAACCAGATGTTCGGCTTGTAGGATCGTGCCGAGTCCCTGGGTCAAGGCATGATGCGGGACCTCATCGAGGCTGTTGAAGAATCGGGAGTTGTGCATTCGCGTATCTGAGGTGAGACGCACGATCCTCGTGTGGGAATCGAATCCAGCGCCTGGTTCGTTGAAAGCGAGGTGGCCATTGCAACCGATGCCGAGGACCTGGATTCCGATCCTTGCCTGGATAACGAGGCGCTCGTAGCGGACACATTCCCTGTCGAGGTCGATAGCGGAAACGTCGGGAACATGCACGCAAGCCGGGTCAATGTCGACATGTCCGGTCAGTTCGGAGCGGATGACATTACGGTACAGCTGCGGATGTTCAGGGTCGAGTCCTATGTATTCGTCCAGTAGGAAGGCTTGACACTCGGCGAACGAGAGCGACTCCTCCTTGTGACGCCGTACCAATTCCCGGTAGAGAAGTTGGACGGAACTCCCGGTTGCCAGCCCTAGCACGGGCGCCGGTGTGGAACGAAGATATGTATCAACGAGGTCGGCCGCTACCAGGGCTGAGGCCGCGGAGTTCCTGCCGACGACGACCTTCATCCCGTTTCTGCGGTTTGCTCGGTCCGGCGCCGACGACGGAGGGACGACCACCTGATAGCCGCCCACTCGTTATGCGTTACGGTTATCGGCGTCGGCATGTGGGTGGGTAGGGTCACACCGGATCGCACAGACGGTGTGAAGGTTCATCCCGGTCTTCTCATCTCGGCGTCTCCACGGTCTTGGCGCCGGTGATGAAGCCCACCAGATCCCCTTTGGTGACTTCTTCGACCTTTATCTCGGCGGTCTTCCTGCCGCGTCGAAGGACTACGGCGTCGTCGCACACCTCGGTCACCCGGTCCATGTTATGGGTGATGAGCAGGACCGCAACCCCGGAACTGCGTAATGTCCTGATCAGGTCGAGCACCCGCTCGGCCTGCTCCACTCCCAGCGCGGCGGCCGGTTCATCCAGCAGTACGATCTGTTGGCCCCAGGACACGGCCCTGCCGATGGCGATGGCTTGGCGCTGTCCACCCGAAAGCAACCTGACCCGCCTCCGTAGCGACGGGATGTCGATATCGAGATGAGAGAGGGCTGTCCGGCATTCGGACTCCATCTTCGTCTTGTTGAGTATCCCGAGTCTTGCTCCTAGCCGACCTCCCCGGGTGGGTTCCCGGTTGAGAAAGAGGTTTTCGATCACGCTGAGCGTGTCGATGAGTGAGAGGTTCTGATGAACCGTTTCGATTCCGAGTGAGCGGGCTACATCCGGTGAAGGTATCCGGCGCACCACCCCGTCGATACTGATCGTTCCGGAGTCCGGTTGGTGTATACCGGCGATGCACTTGACCAGGGTGGACTTACCGGCCCCGTTGTCACCCAGAAGGGCGGTCACTCTTCCTCGGTGGATACTCATGGAGACTCCGTCGAGAGCCTGAACCGCCCGGAAGGCTTTGGAAAGGTTCTTGACCTCGAGCGCCGGAACGCTCATCCCCTGAACCTGCGCGCCGGCTCACCCAAGACGTTCCATATTCCGGCGATAGCAGGGTTATCGGTTGCCGCCCCGTCTATTCCTACCACCGTGGCCCGCGTCACGAAAGCCTGAACGCGGAACGCGCATATGACGGAATCGCCTTCCTGCACCGACCGACCGGCCGGAGGATGCAGTCTTGCGTAATAGTCGATTCCGGAAGGACTGGGAAGCTCCAGCGGTACTGTTTCGGAGGACACGTCCTCCGGGCCGGACGACAGCAATGCCTGTGCCTGGTAAGGGTCGAAGACGGGGTCCACATAGAAGCCGCCTCCGAAGCAGAGGGGAACGCCCTGATGGATGTGGGCGATCTCCGTCAGGTAGAGCACGGCAGGCTTTTCCGGAAGTTCCTCTACCGCGTGCAGCGGTGTGGTGCCGGTCAGGCCGTGACCGGGCTCGACCTGGGTGGCGCCCGCGTCTGCGAGGAGCTTCAGGACCGCGGTGGATGTGGTTCCGGGTGCGTTGACCTCGATTCGGGCGCCGGGGCTGAGAACCGCGGTGGCTACCTCCACGCCTCGGGCGAGGGTTGCGGCGTTAGGGGTTGTGGCGGTCGTCTTGGTGGCGGGATCGTACAGGAGCGCCGGAAAGGTAGTAAGTCCGGCGAAGCGCAAGCCGTCGAGGCCGTTGACGAACTCGATCGCGGCAGGCAGTTCCTCCAGACCGAAGCCTCCCTCATGGCCCGGATAGAACACGTCGCCCTCATCCCAGATCCGTAACAGAACCTGCTGGGTTCGCCCAAGTCGCGCTACCGCGCGCGACGCTGCGATCGCCTTGGACCGGGAGAAGATCGTCCAGTACTCGGGAGCAAGCCGCGCCGCCTCGGCCGTTTCCGCGCGAGCGATCTGGACAAGGTGGCCTAGGTTACCCAGCCTGTGCCCTCCCTCAACAATCGGCCGCGCACAGTCCATATCTACTGCCACATACCCATCGACGCCGCCTGCTGTGATAGCGTCGAGGGCGCCGCCCGCTCGTCCGAGTTGCTTGGTCATTGCGTACACCTTCAAACCCAACCGGTGCGCCTCCGAGGTAAGGATGCGGGTGTTCGACTCCAGGGCGTCGAGGTCGATGACATATGAGTTCGGGGGTATGCACCCCTCCTGGTGCAGCCGGATGGTCGCCTCGACGAAGGGCCGGTTCCGCTTGACCAGTGAACTAAGGAACATGGTTGCTCAACTTTCGCTCGGAGCTCGCATACTGAGCGCAACCGCCACGATGATGATCAATCCACGGGCGATCAGTTGGTCGGCCACCTCCAACCCCATGAGGATCAGACCGTTGTTGAGCATGGCCATGATCACCGCGCCGGTTACCGCGCCGGTGATGGAGGCCCGGCCTCCGAACAGGCTTGTCCCGCCGATTACCACCGCCGCGATTACGGTCAGTAGATCGTTCTCCCCCAGATCGTGCCGACCGATCGCCAACCTGCCCGCCAGGAGGACTCCGGCGAAAGCAGCGGCCGTGGCGCTGAGTACGAGGGCGCCTACTCGGATACGGTCGGTGTTGAGGCCGACCGCGTTGGCTGCCGATCGGTCGGTTCCCGTGGCTAGTACATGTCGTCCCCATCGCAAATGGTGAAGGGCGAAGTGACCGAGCCCGAAGGCGATGAGGGTCCAGATCACCAGGGACGAGATCGGACCTACGGACCCGGCCCCGAACAAGGCCGAGAACGTGTCGTCCCTTATCGGTAACGACTGGAGATTATTCATGTTGCGGGCGATCCCGCTGATGATCCCCAGCGTTCCCAGCGTGACCAGGAAGGACGGTATGCGTATCTTGACCGTGATAAGACCGTTTACCAAGCCGATAAGAAGTCCTGTACCGACTGCGGCCAACGTACCGGGGAGCCAGCCGTAGGCGCCGACGACCGTAGCTGCGACCAAGGAAGATAAGGCCACTGTCGAACCCACCGACAGGTCGATCTCCGCCGAAGCCAGCGCGAACGCCATCCCGACCGCCATGACGGCGATGGGCGCCGCTTGGCGGCCGATGTTCAGCAGGTTGGACCAACGGAGAAACCCGTCATCCCACAGCACGATGGCGAAGGCGGCCAGGATCGATACGAAGGCAAGGTATACGACGTACTGGCGAAAGCCTTCGCTATCATCCCGGGCGGCCCGACGGGACACAACCCGACGGGCTAGCCCGCCTACCGTGCTTCGGACCGCCTTCACTCCTCGGAGTTCCTTGGTAACTCTATTGCCGGCTACAGCTTCCTCCTACAGCTTATCCTCCTAGGGCTTGCATGATTTGGGGTGGTGGGTTGGTTGCGAGTGATTGTTGGTAGGCGTCGATGATGTTGTCGGCGGTTACTTTGATGGCGGGTACGACGGTGAAGGGTGGGGCGGGTTTACCGATGAGGCCGTAGGCGCCTTCGAGGGCCATGGTGCGGCCTAGGGCGTAGGCTTCATCGGCGGCTATTCCGACGATGTTGCCGCCTTCTACCAGGTCGAGCGAGACGTTGGTGTCCAGGTCGAGGGTGACGACGGCTACGTCGGTTGCTCCCGCGGCGCGTAGTGCGGCTAGCACTCCGTCGGCGGGACCGGCCGACCAGGGGGCGTAGATACCGTCGAGGTCGGGGTTTCTGGTCAGCAGCGAGGAGGCGATCTGCTCGGCGGCGGCGGGATCGGCCAGGCCTTGTTCGTCGACGATTTCGATGTCGGGATAGGCGGCTTGGATCCAGGCTTTGAAGGCCTGGTCTCTTTGGTTGGTGACATAGTATGCGGCGTCGTGGTAGATGAAACCTACTTTGCCTTGACCGTCTAGGGCGTCTGCCAGCAGGTCGGCTGCTGCGATGCCCATGGCTGCGAGGTCGTCGGTGACGATGCCTACGTAGTCGGTTCCTTGGATGTATCCCTCCGGGACGTTGCTGAGGAACACCAGCTGCACCCCGGCTTCTACCGCGGGGCGGAATGCTTCGGCGCCGGAAACGGGGTCGAGGACCAGGCTGATGATTATGTCGGGGTTCTGGGCCATGACGGTTTCGACGTCGTTGGCTTGTTGCGCCGCGTCGAATTGGGCGTTGGTTTCGGCGATAACCTCGATACCCAGCTCGGCGAAAGCGTCTCTGGCGCCTTGGCTTACCGCGTCGGTGAACGCCCCGGCGGTGTGCCAGAGCAGGGCGGCCGTGTGATTACCCGACTGCACCCGAGCAATCTCGTCGCCGGTCAGGGTGATCTCACCCGACGGGGTGGCCGACTCACCCCCCGGACCCCGAGTCACCGGGGCCGCCGGCGATTCTCCTAGGGCTTGCATGATTTGGGGTGGTGGGTTGGTTGCGAGTGATTGTTGGTAGGCGTCGATGATGTTGTCGGCGGTTACTTTGATGGCGGGTACGACGGTGAAGGGTGGGGCGGGTTTACCGATGAGGCCGTAGGCGCCTTCGAGGGCCATGGTGCGGCCTAGGGCGTAGGCTTCATCGGCGGCTATTCCGACGATGTTGCCGCCTTCTACCAGGTCGAGCGAGACGTTGGTGTCCAGGTCGAGGGTGACGACGGCTACGTCGGTTGCTCCCGCGGCGCGTAGTGCGGCTAGCACTCCGTCGGCGGGACCGGCCGACCAGGGGGCGTAGATACCGTCGAGGTCGGGGTTTCTGGTCAGCAGCGAGGAGGCGATCTGCTCGGCGGCGGCGGGATCGGCCAGGCCTTGTTCGTCGACGATTTCGATGTCGGGATAGGCGGCTTGGATCCAGGCTTTGAAGGCCTGGTCTCTTTGGTTGGTGACATAGTATGCGGCGTCGTGGTAGATGAAACCTACTTTGCCTTGACCGTCTAGGGCGTCTGCCAGCAGGTCGGCTGCTGCGATGCCCATGGCTGCGAGGTCGTCGGTGACGATGCCTACGTAGTCGGTTCCTTGGATGTATCCCTCCGGGACGTTGCTGAGGAACACCAGCTGCACCCCGGCTTCTACCGCGGGGCGGAATGCTTCGGCGCCGGAAACGGGGTCGAGGACCAGGCTGATGATTATGTCGGGGTTCTGGGCCATGACGGTTTCGACGTCGTTGGCTTGTTGCGCCGCGTCGAATTGGGCGTTGGTTTCGGCGATAACCTCGATACCCAGCTCGGCGAAAGCGTCTCTGGCGCCTTGGCTTACCGCGTCGGTGAACGCCCCGGCGGTGTGCCAGAGCAGGGCGGCCGTGTGATTACCCGACTGCACCCGAGCAATCTCGTCGCCGGTCAGGGTGATCTCACCCGACGGGGTGGCCGACTCACCCCCCGGACCCCGAGTCACCGGGGCCGCCGGCGCCTCCGGCTCGTCAGTTTCAGACATCTCGGTCGTCGTCGCTTGGGTCGTGGCGGCGGCCCGGGTTGTGGTGGTTTCCTCGACCGCTTCTTCGCCGTCGCAGGCGACGGCGATCAGGCCGAGAGTCACCATGAGCGCGACCAGAAACGGCCGCTTGGGTGTCCTTGCCCTTGTTTTCATTGTGTTCCTCTTGGTCATCGTTCCTCCCTTGGTCATCCTTTTCCGGCTTCCTCCACCCCGCACCACGAAGCCACGAAATGGGCCAGGCTGCGAGTGACGGAGACCAACTCCTCGATGGGAAGTCTCTCGAAAGGGGTGTGACAGGTCGCTATATCTCCTGCGGCGAAATACACGCCGGGTATACCCGCTGCACGGAGAAGTGGTTTCTCGGACCAGTAGGGAGCTCCTTCGATCCGGGCTCGCCTGCCGGTCGTCCGTTTGATCGATTCCATCAATCGGGAAACGCCGGGGTGATCCGGCGATACCTCATCGGGCGTTCCTCCTACACAGTGATCGCGCGGCGCTGTGAAGGCCACATCAGCGATCACGCCGCACTGCTCGGACACCTCTTCTACGATGCGTCTCAGTAGGTCGGCTTTGAGGTCGAGGTCATCACCGGGTAGCAGCTTCTCGATGAGCGATAGCCGGAAGTTACCCGGAACAGCAATACTGCCTCCCGCGTCGACGCCGGTGACGAGCAGGAAACGGTGTCCGAGTAGTTCGTGTGGTGAACCGGCCCGCAGTGTCTCGTCGTGGCGCCAGAGTTCGCTTAACAGGCGGTGGCCCGCCCGTAGGGCGTCTATCCCCTGCTCCGGGGTTCCGAAGTAAGCCGACTTTCCCGATAGGGTTACATCGGCGATCAGAAATCCCATCTGCGCCGTGTAGATCGCTCCGGTGGTAGGTTCGGTGTAGATTGCGAAATCGGGAACCCGCTCCGGGTCCGGGAATAGCCGGGAGACGGCGGCCCTCATTCCTATGGAAAGGCCACTATCCGGTTGTCCGGACTCCTCATCACATACGAAGACTCCCGTCAGTGGTCCGGCCAATCGATAACCGGCTCTATCTACGGCGCGTACCGACTCGATTATTGAACAGATTCCGGCTTTCTGGTCGGTGACCCCCCGGGCCCGGATCACGCCCTCTGATACGTGTCCGACAAAGGGATCGGCCCGATCAGACCCCTTCCACTCGCGGATCCAGTCGTCCGCATGTACAGTGTCCAGATGACCTGCGAGCACCAATGAAGGTCCGGTGGCGCCTCCGGTCTCTGCGTACACGTTAGGACGTCCGGGTTCCACCTCCTCCATTCGAGTCCTGTTCCAAGCCCCCTTCGCCAATTGTCGGCTTACCCATTCGGCGAAAGCCGTCTCTTGGAGGGTGATGCTGGGAATGCGAACCGCATCAAGGACCAACCCGACCAGCTCTTTCTGATCCACCGCCTCGGCTACCCGGTCCGCCGCGGTCTTCACGGACTGTTCCTCCTGTTGAGTATTCCTTGTACGAAGGTCGTGGTAACCGAGGATCGGGCGGTTGACACCGCGCCCAGGAAAGCGGCCCGGTTCCCGAGTTCGGACGGCGCCAGTTCGGGGGTTGTGTCGAGGTAGCGGCCTAGTCTCGTTCTGACCGCGTCAACGAATATCGGGTTGGCGCCCACCCCTCCCCCGAAGACGATGCGGGCTGGATCGTTGATCCAGCAGAGAGAGGCGACCGCCGAGGACATTGCCCCGGCGGCGACTCCGAGCGTCTCGGAAGCGGCGTCGTCCCCTTGCGACGCGGCTAGGAGGAGTTCCGAGACGTCAGCGTCGCCGTCGAGGCATGATCGTCGGCCGTTTGCCAGCGATTGCTTGAAGCGTCTGTGGATGGCCGGCGCGGATGCCAGGTCCTCGAGTGTGAGGGGCGCCGCCCCTTCCTGAGGAGGTTCGGCGATGATGACCGACCCGAGTTCTCCGGCGGCGCCGTGTCCCCCACGGTACAGGCGCCCGTCTACAACCAACCCGGCGCCTATTCCCGTACCGACCGATATAGCTACAAAGTTCTGGCTCTCGCGGTCGTCCATAGCCTCGGCTTCCGCTACCGCTGCCAGGTTCACGTCGTTTTCGATGGTGATCGGGATACCGAGGCGTTTCGCTAACTCCGCCTGTATGGGAATATCCCCGAATCCGGGCAGATTGGGCGACATATCGACCCGATCGGCAACTGGTCGGTAGACACCCGGGACACCAACACATCCCGATTCGAGGAGGTGACCCTTGTTTCCCATCTGATCGAGAAGTCTGATAGTGGTCTCCACCAGGCTGTCAACGGCGCTACGGGCGTTGGGAGGGGTTCGCAGACGTTCCTCCGCGAGGACCGTGCCGACAAGATCGGCAATGCCCACGATGACCTTGGTGGCGCCTAGGTCCACACCGACCACCAGCGCGGCGTCGGGGACCAGGACGTACGGCAGCGCCGGCCGACCGATCCTCCTCTGCGAGCGTTCCGGGGATATAAGGCTGACCACGCCGGCGTCTTCGAGGTCGGACACCAGGGCCGACACGGTGGGCTTTGAAAGGCCGGTCCGGCGAGCGACCGTGGCTCGCGAGATCGGATAGGGGGCGGCTTCGATGAACTCTTCGAATACGGCTTGGCCGTTACGTAGGCGGAGAGCCCAGGAGCCGGAACCGTCGATCATGGGAAGGGCCCGAGACGGGTGGCTATACGGCATGCCGATTGAAGGGACACCACTAATCGAGGAGTCGATTCATGACGGAGCGTACCGACTCGCTGCGATCGTCGACGGTCGCCATATCGGTCATACAGGTGATCCGGATGATCTATACGAGGATCTATACGAGATGGCCTGGTGTCTGTTTCCAGTTCGGACTCCAAAGACTCGGGAGATATAACCCTCGGGATTACAACCCTCGGGATTACATTGTGGCCGTGACCATTTAGTTCGTCAAGCTGTTTAACTAAAAAAATCTTAGAGTGACCTCCTGATATCGCGCATGGTTGCTCAGCCCCGATTTTTTATGCAGGGGTTTGAATGGGTAACCGAGAGAGATGCAAAGAACTCTCTGACCTGGGCGGATAGCCGCTTGGTGGGCTTGGCGCGGCCTTTTAGGGTTCGGTGTGTCCGGGCATGAAGAAGAATCAGGGCTAGTGGCGGAGCGTGAGCCGGTGAAGGAATCATCGGTGAATCATCGGTGCGCCGCGGCTCCCAGTTCCTCCGCCTTCCCATTCACCGACCGGGGAAAATCGAACCAAAGAGGCTTGATGTCTATCCCGGAGTCCGCGCCCCCGACATCGGCAGGCGCCTGAGTTGCGGGTTTATGCAGTCAATCCGATGCTCCGAAGGGACTATGCTGACCGAGCGCCACCCCCCGCAACTCACGGGCATGTCGATAGCCGCGTCGAGAATCCTCCAGGCCCGACAGCATGCGTGACAGTTCCCGGAGTCGTTCGTCCTCGTCAAGAGTGCGAACAGTGGCGTGGGGTCCTTCCCTTTCCACGACTATGTGGGTATCGGCGTAGGCTGCTATCTGCGGTAGGTGGCTTACGCACATAACTTGCCGATCCGCGGACAGGTGGGCCAGTTTGGCGCCCATCGCCAGCGCAGTGGCGCCACCCACGCCGGAGTCGATCTCGTCGAACGCGACGAGGCGGGCGTCCCCCGACCCGGACGCAAGTCGCAAAGACAAGACCAGTCGGCTCAACTCACCTCCGGAAGCCACTCGTCCTACCGGACCCGGCGCCATCCGGGAGTCCGACGAGAACAGCAGGGTCACGGTATCGGCGCCGGAAGCCCGAGGAACGGACTCGTCTATGTCGATGCGAACCACCGGATCCGAGAAACCCAGTTCACCTAGATGGGCTATGGCCTCCTCTCCGATGAGGGAAGACGCCTTGCGACGAGCCTCGCGCAGTAGGTCTCCGGTTTCTTGCAGTTCGCGGGAGGCAATCACCCGATCAGCGTCGAGGTTGGCCACCTGGTCCAGGAGACCGGCTATTTCCGCCCGTCTGGCGACTGCGTTATCTCGGTAGATGTTGATCTCCTCGATATCGCTGCCGTACTTCCGGCGAAGGTCGCCCAGCAGACCTAGACGTTCGTTGACAGAAGCGAGTTCTCTGGGATCTATATCCACATCCTCCCACGCCTCGCGGGTGGCGGTGGACGCCTCGTTCAGGGTCACGTCTAGGCCTTCCATCATCTCGCTCAACTCCGCCAGTGAGGGATCCACGTCGCATGCTCTGCGTAGTGCCGCGACGGCCGGTCCGACCCGTTCCCGAGCCGCACTCAGATCCCGACGAGCAGAACCGAGTGACTCCAGGAGTTGCTCAGCGTTCCCTAGCCGTCGGGCGAGGCGTTCCAGTTCCTCATCCTCCCCCACCTCGAAACCGGCCCCCGCAATTTCCTGTATCTGATAGGTAAGGAGGTCCTGCTCACGCTCCAAAGTGCGCAGATCGCCTCCAAGACCAGTTTCGGTCGCCTCCAGTTCTCGGCAGCGATTCCAGGCGGCGCGGTAATCGGCAATTGGATCGGGCGATCCGATCCGACGGTCCAGAAGGCGCCGCAGGGCGTTGGGTCTGGTGAACGAGAGCGGGTCGTGCTGTCCTACGATCTCCACGAGGGCGCCGAGACGTTCGGTAAGCGTACGAGCGGGGACCATTTTCCCGTCGAGGTAGGAGCGGCTGCCGCGTTTATGAATACGACGGGAGACGATAAACTCGGTTTCGTCGTAAAGGAACCTTCCCTCTACGGTGGCCTCACTGCCGTGCGGTCCTATCATGGCTGATCGGGCGGGAGCGCCGGTCAGAAGCCTCAAAGCGCCGAGCAGGAGAGTCTTTCCGGCGCCGGTTTCACCGCTGACCACCACCATCCCGAGGGATGGCTCCACCCGGGCGTGCTCGATGATCCCCAGATTGGTAACCACCAACTCGTCAAGCATCACATCACGGAAGGGAGAACTTCTGTTTTACCGTTGCCGGAAAGGACCGGTCGGAGAGGCTGACGAACGAGATCCTCCCGGCGCCCCGTACTTCGATCAGGCCACCCGGCGCTACGGTCCCCAAATCGAATCCGTCGACCCCCACTCCCACCGAACGGTCCTCCCCTACCTCGATCCGGAGGCTTCGCTCGGGGGGCAGCACGAGAGATCGCGAGAAAAGGGAATGGGGGGCGACCGGAGTCATGACCAGGGCGTCGAGCGCCGGATCGATCAACGGTCCGCCGGCCGACAGGTTGTAGGCGGTAGAGCCGGTAGGGGTGGCGACCACCACCCCGTCTGCCCGATAGACGATGAAGGGTTCGTCATCTATGGATATGGCTAGTTGGACGGTTCGCTGGTTCTGGACCTTTTCGATCACCGCATCGTTCAGACCCGTGACCGGCGGAGATCCTTCAACCGACACCGCCAGGAGCATTCGTTCGGATGTGCGCCACTTTCCCGTTATGAGCTGGTGGACGATCAGCGGTAGATCGTGCGGCGCTCCCTCGGCAAGATAACCCAGATGGCCGTCGTTTATACCAAAAATGGGCGCTCCGCTGCTACGGCCGATCCGAACCGCTTTCAGGACCGTTCCATCTCCGCCGATTGCTATCACCAGATCCAGCCCGTCCTCAGGTTGGAAGCCGGTGTCGTCGACTTCGAGGGTGGAGGCGGCGTCGGGCGCCCCTACGACGTCGACACCGTGTCCACGGGCTTCGGTGACCAGATCACGGGCGAGGTCCATAGAGTGTTGCTGGCCGACATGAGGGACTAGCGCTATCTTCACCCGGACGCCGTTTCTATCCGGCCCGGCGCCATAGCGGGTTGCCCATGGCGGAATAGGCCCAGAACCTCTTGGTTGCCTTTGGCTCCCAAGACGGGGGAAGGAATGGTGTCCACCATCTCCAGACCCGACCGCGCCAAGCCACCGACCGTGTCGGCGACGGCCTTGGCGTGGACTTGTGGATCCTTCACCACGCCCCGACGATCCACAGAACCTCGTGCTGCTTCGAACTGCGGTTTGATGAGCAGAATGTAATCGGTATCACTGTCTCCGAGTCCTACCAGAGTCGGGGCGATCGTGCATAACGAGATGAACGAAACGTCTACTACTACCAGTTGGAACGGCGCTCCCAGCCGGGCCGGGTCGGCGTAGCGGATGTTGGTTCGTTCGACCACGGTAACGCGCGGATCATTGCGTAGGCTGAAATGTAGTTGGCCGTAGCCGACGTCGACGGCCACCACACTCCTGGCGCCATGGTAGAGCAGGCAGTGGGTGAAGCCACCTGTTGAGGCGCCCACGTCGATCGCCGCCCGTCCCGAGACAGAGACCCTGAACTTGCCGATCGCCGCTTGCAGTTTCAAGCCGCCCCGACTCACATAGCGTGGTCCGGCGGCTGCGAGTCTTATGGAAGTAGAGGGATCTACCAGTGTCGCGGGCTTGGGTTCAGGGGCGCCGACGACGACCACCTGTCCTTCACGAATAGCGTGAGCGGCGGCGGTTCTGGATTCGACCAGTCGCCTGCGGACCAGCTCGATATCCAGTCTACGTCTCATGGTCTTGCCGAGGCGCCGGCCTCGCCGTCGCGCCGATCAGGGATTCGAGAACCGCCCGAGCCTCCGGGGCGTTACGGTGTTCCAGTCGGGCGGCCAGTAGATCGGCGAGCGCCTCCGCCGGGACGGCCGACTTCATAGGGTCAACCTCGCTGAGGGCGTCCAGGTAACGGTCCAGCCCATCTCCTGTTGCGACCGCGCTGTCTGTGGATACGGAGTCATGGCAGTCGTTGTTATGATGATCGCGATCGTGGTGGTCGTTGGCCATCTGGTTCACTAACCCTAATCCTCTATATCTTCATGTAGTCATGTCTATATGTGACATATCTTCTTACCACGGCCACACCGCACCGATGCTCATATCATTACCGGAGATGTCCTGACCGGGTTCTCGGTCCGGTCAGGAGGTAGGCCAGGCCGAACGCTTGTGGGCCCCGCTCCGCGCTGTTCGGGACCGGCAGGTGTACCCGAGAGTGAACGAGGAATCCGGTCCGGCCTTTCCTGAAGTCACTGTTGCCGACCGGCTGCCGTATCATCTGTTGGTGTAAGCCTTCGACAGGGTGGATAAGCGCCGGGAAGCGTCGCAGGGAGGAACCAATGATCCCCATCAGAGACATCAACCCGTCTCTCAGGACGCCGCTAATGACCATCCTGCTGGTGGCCGCATCCCTCGCGGTGTATTTCGCGGTCCAACCCGCGGATCCGGAGGAAGAAATCGAGTTCCTGTACCGGCAAGCCGCCATTGCTTGCGAGCAGGTGACAGGTGAAGCCTTGTCGGCGACCGAAATAGCATCGCAGGATTGCACCGACGGTGACGAGACCCCGCTCTTTGCCGACAAGTCGCTCCTTCTCAGCGTGATCGTTTCGATGTTTCTGCACGGCGGGATTGCCCACCTGCTCGGCAACATGTGGAGCCTCTACCTGTTCGGCAATAACGTGGAGGATGCCTACGGGCGTTCGGGTTATCTTATTCTGTATCTGGGTTCGGGTGTTGTGGCGACCTTCGGGTTCGTTGTGTTGAATCCGGAGACTACGGTTCCTCTGGTAGGGGCGTCGGGCGCGATTGCCGGGGTTATGGGCGCCTACCTGGTTCTGTTTCCTTACGCCCGGGTGGTAAGTGTGTTCCCGCTGCTTTTCTTCATTCCCTTTACCGTTCCGGCCGGTTGGTTCCTTTTATTGTGGTTGATAGGACAGTTTGCTTTCACATCTTTCGAGACGGGGGTGGCCTGGGAGGCCCATGTGGCGGGGTTCCTGTTCGGGATGTTCGTAACCATCATCTTGAGGCGTCCCCTTTTGAGCCGGCTGGCCCGGCTCGATCAACGCCGTCTGGTTCAGATGGGATACAGGTGAACCGATAGAGGGTCCCGGAGGCCGAAAGCCCGTTAGCGCGAGTGTCCTGATCCTCGAATCCGCCGATAGCCTTATCGTTGTCGCCATCGGCCCCGAAGACATGAGACCGCGACAAACTTCCGATCTTCATCCGGGTAGTAGGTCGGGGTCAATCCCGATCCTGATCGGGGAGGCGTTCGATGATCCGGTCAAGCAATCGGGCGGTCAGACCCAGGGAACCGATTCCTATTCGCTCGTCGTTTCCGTGGAACATGCCCAAGAAGTCGCTGAACGGTACCCGATCATCGAACAGGCCCACGCCGTAGGCCGGTGTCCCTCTCGCCCGGAAGAATCGCGCGTCGGTGGTTGCCGGGGTCATGGCCGGTACGATCCTCCGGCTTCCGGTCAGGGATTCGTACGCGTCCCCGACGGCTTTCCAGAGGGCGCCTTCAGCCGTCGAGGTGTTGGCAGGCTGGTGGATGATGTCCTCTATGTCCAGGTCCTGGTATAGGGGTCCCAGCGCCTTACGCAGGTGACCATCGACTACCTCCTCCGTTTGGTCGGGCAGGACCCGCATGTCAAGGGACGTCTCTGCCAGGTCGGCCACGGTGTTGGCCTTGGTTCCTCCGGCGACCAGGTTAGGACTGATGGTCAGGTGGGTGCAGGCATGCACCCAGCGCGCCAAGGTCGGGTCAGCATCCGCAATATCTTCGATCTCGCGGTCGATCAGGTCCGAGTCGAGAAGTGCGGCCACGCGGTCGGTATCCCATCCGACTCCCTTCACGAAACTTCGCCATTCAGGGGTTATCTCCACCGGTCCGTCCGTACCGGTGAGGGCGACGATGGCTTCCGCCACCTTTACCACCGCGTTCTCGGTCCGGTAGGGCTGACTACCGTGGGACGGGATGCCCTTACCCCTTAAGATTTTCCAGCAAGGGCCTTTCTCCGCCACCTTGACCGGGTATACCGGAGATTGACCCGGTACCCGGACGCTCGGGTAGGCGATCTCGGTCAGCACATAGTCGCATTCGACCAGTTCAGGCCGGTTGTTCATTATCCAATCGGCGCCTAGGCCGCCACCTTGTTCCTCATCTGCGACCGCCAGGTAAACCAGGTCGCCCGCCGGAGGGCGACGGCGTCTACTCAGGTAAGGCTTGAAAGTGACCGCCATGGCCGCGGTCAGGTTCAACATATCCACGGCGCCCCGTCCCCAAACCATTCCGTCGATGACCTCACCGGCGAACGGGTCAACCGTCCAACCTGATTCGGTTACCGGAACAACGTCCAGATGACCCATCATCAGCAGGGTCGGCGCTCCGGGTTCCGCTCCAGGTACCCGATACACCACGCTTTGGCGGGACGGCGCCGGTTCCACGACCACGCCCGCTTCTCCGAAGTATGCCTCCAGTGTGGACACCGAGCGTTCTTCATATCCCGAACCGGGGGATCCGTCGTTGATGCAGCGGTTTCTGATGAGTGCTTGAAGTAGCTCCAGCACCTCACCTTCGACTCTGCTCGTGCGGTTGGCGTTCATATTCCCAGGGTGTCCAACAGGTCGTTCATTGTCGGGGTTAGGTCAAGTGACCGCAACTCCTCCAACGGTACGAATTCGGCTGCGGCTGCATCGTCCCCGGCAGCCAGTTCACCACCCGCAACCCGGCCGGCGAAGTCGATCAAGACGATGTGGTGTTCGGGCGGGTCACCCTTCCCTAGAGTTTCCCCGATCCAGAGCACCCTGCCGAGGTGGATGTCCAGGTTGGTTTCCTCCTTGATCTCCCGGATAGCGGCTTCTTCCAACCGTTCGCCGTACCGGACCTTTCCTCCCGGTACCGCCCAGCTACCGGCTCTGGGGCCGGATCCCCGCTTGACCATCAGCATCCTTCCCCGGTCGATGACCACCACGCCTACCCCCACCAGCGGTCGAAGCGCCTCGGTCATGGCGCCTGGATTTGCCGGTATGTCTCGCTGATGCGTCTGCCCCCGTTAGGCCGGTCGTTGTGGTGCATGACGATGGATCGAGCCGAGAATCCACCTGCTTCGAAGAAGTTCTTGGCGAGTCGGTGCCCCGGCAGGACATGGGCATCGAATAGATGGTGACCGAGATCACGGAAATCCTCCATCAAGGCGTCACGCATCATCTCGCCGACCCCTACCCCCCGGGCCTCTTCTTCGACGAATACAAGTCGGATCGACACAACGCATGTGTCTCCCTCATGTGCAAGGAGTTGCTTGATCCTTCCATAGATGAACCCGAACGGATACCCGTCCACCTTCCCCAGATAGATTCGGGCGGAAGGATCGCGTAGTAGACCGAGCAGGGACTGCTCGACCGGTTCGTCAAGACCGTCGGCACGCGGCCACATCGGGTGGATGGCCACCATCTCAGCCTCCAACTTGCGGTACAGGTCGACCACATAATCAATGTCGGCAACCGAGGCGCGCCGGGCCGTTACCAAGTTACCCATACCAGAAGGCTAGCGGCGCCGATTCTCCGGAGTATCCGGTTCGACGAAGGCGGGAGGTGTCTGCTATGCGGTGTCCGTTTCAGGTAGATCGACAGCGCCAGGGATGTGCTCTGATCATGTGTATCACGCGCAGTCCACGCAGAGCATCTTGACAGGATCCGCCAGCTGCACATTCTTGATCAGAAGGAAGCAGGAGTTGCATACGAACTCATCCCGGCGTCGACCCGTCTTACCCATGTCGAGGGCCATCTCATCTCGGCGCATCGCCTTGATCTCCGACGCCTCGTCAACCAGGATCGTCGCCGATTCGTTAGTCTCGACTACCTCGAGTTCTTCGGCTTCCAGTGCGTCGAGACTCACCGGTCCATTGGTCGCCGTATTTGATTCCTCGTCTTCGGGTTGTTCGTCGAGCCGATCCTCGTCGTCGTGTAGTTCGTCGTCAGGCGAAACCTGGTTCCTGTTTTCCAACCCACTCCCCTTGATCGACGGCGAGAGTATAGACACCAAATGTGTCCGGATGGCGCGCCGCTGCTGGTCGGGCGCCGTTACCGTCATGCCGATTGTTCATATTTTCAGCGCGATCCGGCCGGTTTGGAGTCGGAGAAGGACCGGAGTGGTTCCGATCAGCTCACCATCGACTTCCACCGGCCATGGATCACTGCTTTCCAGCCTAACCTCGGGCGCCGCGAATCTGCGTACTGTCGGATCGGCGAGATGGTTACCTCCTCGGGCCTTGGACATCAACCTGCCTATTTCCCGCTTGCGAGCTGTGATCACCTGGACATCGAACAACTGATCCACCATCGAAGCGCGGGGCGCTATGTTGAAGCCGCCCCCGAAGAACTGACCGTTGGCGAATATGACCGCGAGCGACTCGCCGACGAACCGCCGCGCCCCAGCCTCCACGGATACCTCGCATCTGCGAAACGCGGGTAGGGAACCCACCACGCCCCCTACATAACGAAGGGTTCTTAACCACCCGGGAATGCGGAGCGCCGCTTGGGCCGCCGCTGCGGTCGCGCCGGCGCTTGCCACATTGAGGAAGAAACGTCGTCCCCATTCACCGATGGCCACCCCCACATCGACCGGGTATGTGGTTTTGCCGACTAGGCGGTCCACTGCTGATTCCATAAGGTTTCCGACACCAAGGTTTCCGACACCGAAAGTCCGCATGAGGTCACATCCGGAACCGGCCGGCAATACCCCGAGAACGGGAGGTTCCTCCCACAGGTGCGTCAGCAGAGCGTTGAGCACCGCGTTGACGGTACCGTCCCCCCCGACAGCTACGAACCTGGTGCGCCCTTGAGAGGTAGCCATGTTGATCGCCTCATGTAGGGCGCCTAGACCATCGACCTCGATCACGTCGCCGGAAATACCTCGGCGTCGAAACGCTGTCTCGATCTTGGTCATTGCACGCGGTCCCTGCGTCGCGTGGGGATTGACGAGCGCAAGCCAAGGACTCACTGAACTCCTCCGGCGGCGACAACACCCCGATCCATCGCCGAGCGGGACCCTCGGGCAATCGAGCCCAGCCCGGAGATGTGCAATGAGTCGGCTACCGCCTCGAGTTGGCGAAGGAGGTCGATCACCTGACGGGTGATGCGGACGAAATCCCCCGGGGATAAGGAGGCATCGTCAAGAACATCGTCCAAGTCCATGTAACAGGACCAGGTGTAGGCAAGGAATCCGAATCCGGGATGGGGTTGGCGGCCGGGGGGGAGGCGGTAACGCTCTTCGGTGACGGTGTGCCGTCGCCACAACTCCAGGATCATCTCCCAGTTTGTCTGGAGAGCCTCGGTCGGCAATGCGCCGGTCTCACCCTCGTTGCGCCGGGGCTCGTATGCGAATACCGATACCAGGGAAGCCAACTCGGCTGAGTCGAGTCCGGAAAAATACCCGGCTCTGGCCGCCTCCACGAAGAGGAAGTCCAGTTCGCTGTATACCAGCCGGAGAGCCTCGCCCGGTCCCCTGAGGGACCAACCTCGAAGAAACCCCCGGTGCTCCAGCAGCCGTCGCGCCCGGTGAAACCGTATGACCAGGTTGGGAAGGGCGCCGGTTCCGCCAACTGAAGTTTCTTTCTTGGCGGCCTTCCGAGAGCTTCCTCGGAGGTGTCGTTGTTGGATGCGTCGTTGTTGGAACTGGGCGAATGATGCCTCCAGCAGTGTTTCCGCTTGCCGGCGCGGGTAATTGGCGATCAGGTTGACCACCATGTTGTACGTCGGTCGGAAGCTGGAACGTAGAAGGTGGCTGCCCAGATCGGCGATCGACGTAACTCGGTGGAAGGGAACGTAGGGCGAATGCAGTACCACTGCATGTCCGACCCGATCAATCCCTCGGCGGCCGGCCCTTCCGGTCAACTGGGTGAACTCCCCCGGAAGCATGAGTTCGTGGCCCTGGCCGGTGAACTTGCTCAGTTGGTCGAGCACCACGGTGCGAGCGGGCATATTGATGCCCAAGGACAGTGTTTCCGTGGCGAAGACCAGCTTCACCAGCCCATCACAGAAAAGCTGTTCGGTTAGCTCCTTGAAGGCCGGGACGAGTCCTGCGTGGTGGGCGGCCACTCCCCTCTCCAGGCGATCAAGCCATGTGGCGTATCCGATTGCTCGGAGATCCGAGTCATCGAGGTGTGCGGTTCCCTCCTCGACCCGGGATCTGATCTCTTCCCGTTCCTCTTGGACGGTAAGTTTGATATCCGCCCGGGCAATGCGGGCCGCGGCCTGGTCACAACCGACCCGGGAGAAGACGAAGTATATGGCGGGAAGTCGTTCGAGTTCGGCTAGATGCTTGATAACGGTAAGTTGTCTCGGAGTGGCGAACCGTCTCCTACGGCCCCCGCGCCGAGCCAATGCCCGAGGTATGGCCGGGTTGGGTTTCGTTCGGTCGGCGCCCCCTATGAAGAGCGGCAGTACATGCGCCTTCTTCTCGAAGCGGTCCCAGACCGCCCACCATCGCTTCAGCGGGACCGGACGGTGTTTCTCGATCACCAACTCGGTCGGTCCGCGCCTCGACCGTATCCAGCGGGTGAACTCATCAGCGTTGGCTACGGTGGCCGAGAGGCAAACCAGCTTGATGTTCGGCGGGGAGTGGATAATGACCTCTTCCCAGACCGCGCCGCGGAATCGATCCTGCAGGTAGTGAACCTCGTCGAGGATCACGGTCTCGACCGACGACAGATCGCTCCCCGAATAGATCATGTTTCTCAGTACCTCGGTGGTCATCACCACGACGGAGGCGCGGCTGTTGACGGAATTGTCCCCCGTCAAGAGACCTACGTGATCCGCCCCGTAGATGCTGATGAAGTCACGAAACTTCTGGTTTGACAGGGCCTTTAGCGGAGTGGTGTAGAAGGCGCGCCGGCCCCGGGTCAGGCTCCGGTGAACCGCAGCCTCAGCGATCAGCGTCTTTCCCGAGCCGGTGGGAGCGGTGACCACAACGGACCGCCCGCGCTCTACCGCCTCGATCGCCGTCAACTGGAACGGATCGGGTGTGAACGGGAGGGACTTCAGGAAACCGTGGACATCTAAGTCGTGGACGTCTAAACCGTGAACGTCTATTTCTTGAGGGTCCACCGGATTATCCAGATAGTCGCTTCGTAGAAGAGGTACAGGGGGGTGGACAGCAGGATGAGGGTGACCGGATCACCGGTGGGGCTGACTACGGCGCCGATCGTGACGATGATCAGGATCGCCCAGCGACGACCGGACGCGAGCTTCTCGGAGGAAACCACTCCTGCTACGGCCGCGCCGAACAGGAAGACAGGGAACTGGAAGGATAAGCCGAACAGCAATAGGAAGCGAACCACGAAACGGGTGTATAGCTCGACAGTCCATAAGTTGTCGAGGTCATCGAATATCGATACCAGAAAACCGACCGCGCGGGGAAGACTCCAATAGGCGAATCCGACTCCCAGTGAGAACAAAATCACCAAGACCGCTACTACCGGGAAGGCCCATTTGCGTTCCCGGTTGGTCAGCCCGGGGTTGATGAAGGCCCACGCCTGGTAGGCGAGTACCGGGCTTGCCAGCAGAGCGCCGCCGAACAGCGACATTCGCATCGCTATCGAGAACTGGTCGGTAGGGCCGGTCACGATCAATGTGTCGCCGGTGGTACCGGCGTACGACGCCTGTAACAGGTCGAGGAGGGTGTTGCGGAAAAAGAATGCGACGATGGTACCGACCGTGATCGCCGCTATGGCTTTCACAAGCCGGGAGCGAAGCTCCGTAAGGTGTCCGATCAGTGGTTGACTCGACGGATCGGTTTCGTCGGTCACGACACTTCCTGCTCGTCGGTCGGTTTCTCGGTCGGTTTCTCAGTTGGTTCTTCAGTCGGATCCTCACCCTGGGAGATCGTTCCGATTTGGTTATCCTCGGCTTCAGGAGGATCGGTGTCATCGGAAGCCGGTGGATGGACCGTATCCGGCAGGGGATCCTCCATGCCTTCCCAGACCTCCTTAGGGGAAACCCCTGTGGGTGGTTGGGGCGCGATCCACTTGGCTTCAGTGGTCACGCGCCTATCGGACCGGGGGTTCTCCGGGCGGCTGCTCCCAGTCCCGGATATGGCCGAAGTAGAGGGCGGAGGGGCGCCACTGGAAGGGTCTCTCAGTGAACGTTTGATGTCCTGCTCAGCCGACTTGGCGGTGTCGGCGGTTTGAGCCAGGGTTCGACGGACCTCCGACACCGGTTTCGAGATCTCCTCCCTGATCTCCTTGATCGGTTCCCTGATCGGGCCTATCTCCTGCTCCAGCCCTCTACGCAATTCGATGACGGCCCCTCTAAGCTCGCGAAGGTAACCTCCGATAGTGCGGGCGATCTCCGGCAATCGGTGAGGACCGAAAACCACCAACGCAATGACGGCGATAGTCAAGACCTCGGCGCCGCTGAACGAACTAAACACGTGGCAATGCTACAGATGTCTCGGCGGCTTCCCGTTACCGCAACAAGATCTGTAGCGGCCGGACGGTGACGATCTGTGCCCCGCTCTCATTGGAGCAGTCCCACGGCGCGCCGGGCGCCGGTTCAGGACTCATCGTATCTGGCGAGGATTTCGCTTCGAAGACGTTTCAGCTCCTCCTCTACCTTCCGTCCCTTGACAAGGCGAGCTTTGTCGCCCAGGCGGACGAGAAGGCGAGCGGCCACTCTGGGATCGGCCGCGCTGAAACGAACCTTCATCTCGGTTCCGTTGTCCTCGATGACCTTGACCGGGTAGTACTCGGCTACCCACCGGGCGGCGGGCCCCAGTAGCAGTTCGGATTCGATCGCGTCAGCCGGGGGCGCGAACCCGATCCGGGGTCGGTCCCTATCCGGTGGAGGTGTGAAGGTTTCCGCCAGGAGGCGGAGGGACCTTATCCGGTCGATTCTGAAGGTTCGATCGTCTTTCGCGAGTCGGCACTTTGCGGATAGGTACCAGCGACCCATCGAGGCGTAGGTGATGAGCGGTTCTACTACCCGGTCGGTTGTCTTGTTGGCGCCTACCGATAGATAGGTCATCTTGACCGCCCGATGTTCGCCTGTCGCCTTCTGGAGATCGGCGAGGTGTACGGGTTCGGCCGGCAATTCAGCTCCGATGACCGGCGCGGCGTCGGGAAATACCACGGCAGCCAGTTTCTCGACCGCCGAGGAAAGAGCCGCATTGCCGTAGCTGGTCCCATCAACCGCCATCCCGGCGCTGAGCAGTCCCAGGGCCTCGGGCGGGGTCAATTTCAAGGGCCGGGAGAAGTAGTCGGCGGTATCGAGGATAACCACGTCGTCCTCGATAGCCGCCCATATCAGGTCGTCTGGTCCGTAACCAGGTACCCCGCATAGGAACAGGAGGGACAGGTCTCCGGCCAGCTCCTTCTCGTTGCGATAGCCGAACCTGTGAATTACTTCGGACACCGTCGGATAAGGGTTGGCGAGTATCCAGGGCATCAACGCCAGGATGCGCACCAGCCGTCGCTGGGTTGAGGTAATGGTCACGAGTCGCCTCTCACCCGACGGATGAGCATGCGGCGAAGATCAGACGGCGCCAACAGCACGGCTGCCGCATCCACTTCCAGGAGGGCGTCTATAAAGGACTCCGGTTGCGAATATGGGATGTCCAAGACGAGAGCGCCATCGTGGCGCCGCTCGACCGCCACGGCTTCGGGAAAGCGGTTCTCGGCCCACCAGGCCACCTCCGGGTCCCACCGCACGGTTGCGATCTCTTCCTTTTCTGCGTCATCCCAGGGTTGGGAGGAGAGGATGTCCCGAGGAGAGAACTCATCGGGTCGTTCGAACGCCTCGGCGGGCTCTTGTACATCCACTTCGTCGGCGCGGTCCAATCGATAGGTGCGCACCTTTCCGTCTCCGTCGACTTCCGCTCCCGCGAAATACCAATGGCCGTTCCGATAATAGACACCGTACGGTGTGATGTGTCTAGCCCTGTACTTATATATAAAGGTAATACAGCGGCGTTCCAGAACAGCATTGAACACCTGGTCCAGCAAACGGCTCTCAAGGCCCAGATCAGCGCCGAAGGGCTTGCCGGATTCTCCCAGTCGCGCTCCTCCGAGCTTTAGTAGGGCAGTGGATCCTGCGGGCCACTCTCCTGCGTTGACCATGCGTACGGCCAGCGCGAGAGCGGAACGTTCCTCCTCTGTCAATCCGGGATCGACTCTCTGGTATTGCTCGCTCGGGATGACGTAACCCAATTCGACTTCCCACACATCGGTAGCCTGCAGTTCGAGCGAGAATCCGATCTGGCGCAGGATGCTCTTGTCTCTGGAGAACTTGCGGCGGAAGGCATGATCGGACGAGTTTCCGTATCCTTCTACCTTGCTCCGGATCTCTTCGCTTGTGACAGGTCGTTTCGCATCCAGCAGGTACGCCAGCAGGTTGATCCGACGCTCAATGACTGCGCTCATCCTTATCCCTGATTGTAGGAGGGTACCGAAGAATGAATCTATCGGGTTTACCGGTTGACAAACTAACGATCCAAGCGCCTCGCTAAACGGGCGAGCCCCATTGTACGGGAGTTCTTCCCTTAACCCCGATTTTAACGCAGGGGTTTGAATGGATAACCGAGAGAGACGCAATGAACTCTCTGACCTGGGAAAATAGCTGTTTGACGGCCTCGCCTGTCCGGAGGGCGCCCTTCACCTGTAGGGTGATCGCCTGACACGCCGTGAAGATACGTTTGACGCGGCCTTTTCGAGGTCGGTATGACGGGGCATGAAGAATTGGGGTTAACTCCTACAGGTTAGAACCTGATACAAGAGCACTCATTATCGCCCCATAGATTGGAGATCCCCCTCAGACCCGATACCCACATACTTGCGCCGGACTGATCCGCTCACAGCCCGGCTATCAAATGATCCACCCGCTTGTCCGTGGATTGGAAAGGGTCCTTGCAGAGAACCGTTCGCTGTGCTTGATCGTTGAGTTTGAGGTGAACCCAATCCACGGTGAAGTCCCTCTTTCTTGCCTTGGCCGCCGCGATGAACTCTCCTCGCAACCGAGCCCGGGTTGTCTGAGGAGGTTTACTCATGGCCGTAGCAATCGTGGCGTTGGTGACGATCCTGTCTACGAGTCCCTTCCTGGCCAGCAGGTAGTAGAGACCCCTCGCCTGCGTGACATCGTGATAGCTGAGATCCACCAACATTACCCGTGGGTGCGATAGGTTGAGTTCGTGCCGGCGACGGTAGCGTTCGATGAGTTGGTACTTGGTAACCCAGTCGATCTCGCGGTGCAGGGACAGCGGGTTCGTCTCCAACCCGGACAACAGATGTTCCCACATGGCGACCGCCCGTTCGATCTGAGGATGGAATCCGGGTCTTCTACCGTACCTGATTACCCGGTCCAGGTATTCCCACTGGATGTCCAGCGCCGATAGTTCACGACCGTTGGCGAGATCGACCTTGCGGCGGCAGGTAGGGTCCTGACTGATCTGGCGGATAGCCCGAATAGGGTTGGCTAGGGTCATGTCTCTGAAGACGACGCCCGTCTCGATCATTTCGAGGAGCGCCGCGGTCGTACCGACCTTCACATAGGTCGCGTACTCACTCATGTTCGAGTCACCGGCTATCACATGTAGCCGACGGTACTTCTCGGCGTCGGCATGAGGCTCATCCCGTGTGTTGATGATGGGCCGTGACCTGGTGGTGGCTGACGATACGCCTTCCCAGATGTGGTCGGCTCGTTGCGAGATCGAATAGATCGGCCCGCGCGCTGTCTGGAGAAGCTTGCCCGCCCCGGAGAATATCTGTCGGGTTACCAGGAACGGGATGAGAATATCCAGCATCTTCTGGAAGTCACCCTCACGGGGCACCAGGTAGTTTTCATGGCATCCGTAGGAGTTTCCTGCCGAGTCGGTGTTGTTCTTGTAGAGGTAGATGTCGCCCCTGATGCCCTCCTCGCGGAGGCGTTGCTCCGCGATACGCTGTAGGTTGGCGATGATTCTCTCGCCCGCCTTGTCATGGGCGACGAGTTCGATGAGCTTGTCGCACTCCGGGGTTGCGTACTCGGGATGGCTCCCTACATCCAGGTAGAGACGGGCGCCGTTTTCGAGGAATACGTTCGAAGACCTGCCCCATGACACCACGTTCCGAAAGAGGTAACGAGCAACCTCATCGGGGCTGAGTCGTCTTTGGCCCCGGAGGGCGCATGTAATACCGAACTCGTTCTCGATCCCGAAGATGCGACGTTTCACCTACACAGGGTAGTGCGCCCGCATCGGCGCCAAGACAAGACCCGCTGTAAGAGCGATGCCGGTCGCCGGTCTCTTCCTGGCCGACGACGCGTAGGCAGGTCCGGCGACCGGGCTTGGGGTCCGGAAGGACTCAGCTCATATGGTCGCCAACTGCTCTTTCGGAAGTCGGCGGAACCGGCGATTGTCCAGTCCCCGGTCGAGAAGAGCTCCCTCCCATCCGTCGATGTTCCGGTCCTCTACTGTCCGGAAGGCCTCGGCCGCGATCCCCAGCGCCTCGTCCAGCGTCGGCGTCCCGTCGTAGCTCTCACCCAGCTTCTGAGTCAGAGCTTCCGACTTGCCTCCGATCGCCGTATAGCCGCTCGTGTCATAGAGGGTTCCATCGTAGGTCACCCTGAAGAGCCGGTCCTCCCCGACCGTTCGGGCGACTTCCACTAGGAGGACTTCCACTTCGAAGGGTTTGGGTCCCTGAACGAATATGTTTCCCAGCGTCTGGGAGAAGGCGGACGCCAGGCTTTTGGCGGTAACGTCCTCACGTCCGTACTGGTAGCCCTTCACATCCGCGTAGCGGATACCGGCCACCCGTAGGGATTCGAACTCGTTGTACTTGCCTACCCCGGCGAATGCGATACGGTCATAGATCTCCGAGATCTTTGTCAGGGTCCGGCTGGGATTCTCAGCCAGAATCAGAACCCCCTCCCGGGTTTCGAGGGCGACGATGGAACGACCGCGGGCGATACCCTTCCGAGCGTATTCGGCTCGGTCCTTTACCAGTTGTTCCGGGGGTACATAGAAAGGTAGGGTCATCGCGCCTTCTCCAAGGCGCGCTCAGCGGAGGCGGCCACGTCCGCATCATCGACTTCTTCGAATCCATCGCGGTCTACCGTAACCACATTGGGATAGATCCCTCGTCTCAGGTCGGGTCCCCCGGTGGCAAGATCCTGCTCGGACGCCGCGACCAAGGCTTCGACGGCATGGTCGACAGCTTCTTCCCGGTTGGAGTCGGGTCGGAAGACCGTACGTAGGTAGGAGCGCGCTTCCCGACTTCCGGATCCTGCCGCGCCGAACTCGTGTTCCTCGTAGCGTCCTCCTACCGCGTCAAAGGTGAAGACATGTCCGGATTCCCGATCGGGTTCGACCCCGCAGAAGATCGGTATGACTATGAATCCCCGCAGGGCCAGGGGTAACTGGGTGCGAACCATGCGGGCCAAATAGTTGGCCTTCCCGTCAAGACTGAGGCGAACCCCCTCCAGTTTCTCGTAGTGCTCGAGTTCGGTTTGGAAGAGCCGGATCATCTCGATCGCCAGACCTGCGGTACCGGAGATCGCTACCGCCGAGTATTTGTCGGCCGAGAAGACCTTCTGGATTCGGCGGTGCGAGACATCGTATCCGGCGGTGGCTTGGCGGTCGCCGACCATAACCACTCCCCCCTCGTAGCGGATCGCGATAACGGTTGTGGCTTCCGGACTCGGCAGCGACGAAGAGAGGCCGTCCGAGGGAACCGACCAGCGTGGCGCCAAGTCGAGCGAGCGGACCAGGTCGGTGAAGCCGAAGCCGAGGGTCGGGGCGTGCAGGGGGAGCGGTGATCCGTTCATTCGCCCCCCTTCTGGACGTAGTTCTTTACGAACTCCTCGGCGTTTTCTTCCAGCACCGAATCGATCTCATCCAAAAGGGCGTCGATTTCGGTTGCAGCCGCTCTGTCCGATCTGCTTGGCGTCTTTTCGTAGGTTGGTTGGTCTTGTGGACTACGATCCACCTGCCGACGCTCCTGTGCCATCATCTCCTCCTAGAACGAACCGCATGCCTGTTCATTGCTCATGCTTAAATGTCAAATCCCCTGCGGGGTGATTGCTACTTGCGGTCTCAACCGCCTTCCAGTGCCGCGATTAGGTCGGTTGCCTCCGGTGAGGCTTCCAGCAAGTCCTCAACCAAGGCCTTGCTTCCCCGCAGCGGTTCCATCATAGGCACGCGTTTGAGAGGTTCCTCCCCCACGTCGAACACCAAGGAGTCCCAGTTGGCGGCTACCAGCGCCTGTGCGTAACGCTTCACGCAACGACCTCTGAAGTAGGCTCGCGTGTCGGTTGGTGGTTCGGTTACGGCGTAATCAAGGTTTTCGTCGGTGAATAGGCGTTTTAACGCACCGGCCCGCTCCAAGCGGTAGGCGAGGCCCTTGCTCGGTTCGATGTCATGGTATTGGAGGGCCGCCATGGCCAGCTTCGGGTCTTTCCAGTCGAGCCGATCACGGTTGCGAAAAGCGTTGAGCATACGCAACTTTGCGGTCCAGTCGAGCCGATCAGCGGTTTTCATCGGATCTGTCTCCAGACCTTCGAGTACGCTTTCCCACTCCTCGATCACGCTCTTCCATGCCGTATCGGGAAAATGTTGAGCAGCATATTCCGACATCCATTCGAAGTATCGGATTTGTATTTCCAGCGCGGTGGCCGAAGATCCATCCGCCATCGGCAACGCTTGTGACATGGAGATGTCATGGCTGATACGCCATGCGGCGCCGACCGGATCGGCAAGTTCCAGAGAGTCGGGTATGGCCCTGTCTTCGATTGCGGAGAGCAGGAGCGAGGTGGTTCCGAGCTTGATGAGGGTCTGCACTTCGGACATGTTGGCGTCGCCGATAATTACATGGAATCGTCGATACTTGGTGGGCTCGCCATGTGGCTCATCCCGGGTGTTGATGATCGGTCGTTTAAGGGTTGTCTCAAGCCCCACCTCTTCTTCGAAGAAGTCCGCCCGCTGCGTTATCTGGTAGAGGGTCGAAGGTCGGCCATTCTCTGAACCCAGTTTGCCGGAACCGGTGAATATCTGCCGGGTCACCAACCAGGTGGTGGCATAACGGATGAGGGAAGAGAACGGCAGACGGCGCGAAAGCAGGTAGTTCTCGTGGTAACCGTAGGAGTTGCCCTTACCATCACTGTTGTTCTTATGGATGTACAGGTGTTGTCCGGGACGCAGGATGCGCCGGACAGAACGCGCCGCCGCGGCGGCGACCCTTTCCCCCGCCTTGTCGTAGAGGGCTGCCTGCCATGGATCAGAGCACTCGGGGCTCGAGTATTCGGGATGGGCGTGATCGACGTAGAAGCGGGCTCCGTTGGAAAGAACCACGTTTACCAGGCTGCTGTCCACCTCGCCTACCCCGAACGTTTCGTGACCGAAGCCTCGGGCGTCCCGTTCCGGGGTTTCCTCATCGAATGACCACTGCACCCGCGCCTGACCACCCTGATAGGAATTGACCACCAGCGAGGAGGCGATGGTCGGGTTGAAGTCGGGCTGGTTACGGACCGTGATCCCGAACTCGGTCTCGGTGCCGATAACGCTGGGGATTGCCATTCCTACAAGTACTGACCGGTTCCAACCGCTTCCACGGTTCGCGATTCGTCCTCGCCCTCGATCAGGGTTCGAACGTAGACAATCCTTTCCCCCTTCTTGCCCGATATCTTTGCCCAATCGTCCGGGTTCGTGGTGTTGGGAAGATCTTCATGTTCCCGGAACTCCTGTTTGATACCCATCAGGATGTCAGTGGTCTTGATACCTCCGGGTTCACCCGCAATCTGTCGCTTGATGGCGGCCTTCTTGGCCCTGCGGACGATGTTCTCGATCATGGCGCCCGACGAGAAGTCTCGGAAGTACAACACCTCCCGGTCTCCGTTCTGGTAGGTGACTTCCAGAAAGCGGTTCTCGTCGCTACCCGAGTACATGGCGGCCACCACCCGTTCGACCATCTCCTCCACCAGTCCTTCACGGTCGCCGCCTACCCTGTCGAGGGCCTCGTAGTCAAGCGGCAGGTCCGGGTCGAGGTATATCCTGAAGATCTGTTTGGCGGCCGCGGCGTTCGGCCGGGCAATCTTGATCTTGACATCGAGTCGGCCGGGACGCAGTATCGCCGGGTCGATCAAGTCCTCCCGGTTGGAGGCCCCGATAACGATCACGTTCTTGAGAAGCTCCACCCCGTCTAGTTCGGAAAGCAACTGGGGAACTATGGTCGACTCGACGTCGGATGAGATTCCACTACCCCGGGTGCGGAAGAGGGAGTCCATCTCGTCGAAAAAGACTATTACCGGTACGCCTTCATCCGCCTTTTCCTTGGCGCGCTGGAAGATGAGCCTTATCTGGCGTTCTGTCTCTCCGACATACTTGTTGAGCAGCTCGGGTCCCTTGATGTTAAGGAAATAAGATCGGGCGTCCTGCCGTCCGACGCGTTCCGATACCGCCTCGGCGAGACTGTTGGCTACCGCCTTGGCGATCAGGGTCTTGCCGCACCCCGGAGGTCCGTAGAGGAGGACACCCTTCGGGGCCACCAGTCCGTACTCATCGAACAGGTCGCGGTGTACATACGGGAGTTCCACCGCATCTCGGATGGCTTCGATCTGGTCTCTGAGGCCCCCCACGTCATCGTATGTGACGTCCGGTACCTCTTCGAGTACCAAGTCCTCCACCTCCGGTCGGATCAGCTTCTCGTAAGCCAATCCGGCCCGGGGATCGATGCGGATGTGGTCACCGTTCCTCAAATGGACGCCGACCAGAGGACCGGCTATTTCGACCACCTGCTCTTCATCGCCCTGGGAAAGGACGAGCAGTCGGTCGTCGCCGAGAGTCTCCTTGATTGACACGACCTGACCCAGGCGATCGAAGTCCCGCACCTCGACAATGTTCATCGAATCGTTGACAAGTACTTGTTGCCCTCGCTGGAGTTGCTTGATCTCGATAGAGGGCTGTGCGTTGACGCGCATCCGGCGTCCACCGCTTATGACGTCTACCGTGCTGTCGCTGTTTACCGCCAGAACCGTCGCGAACGGATTAGGTGCGTTGGTGAGCTTCTCTACTTCCTCGCGCAGCAGGGACAGCTGTTCACGGGCTTCCTCCAAGAGGGCAGCCAGTTTCTCGTTGTTCCGGGTGGCCTGAGTCAGTTGACCTTTGGTCTCGGCCAAGCGCGACTCCAGCAGCCGTACCCGGCGTGGGGAGTCCTGAAGGCGCCTGCGGAGTATCGATACTTCGTCCTGGAGCGAATGCACCTGGCTTCGCATAGCGCCCAGTTGGCGCTCATATTCGTACTTTTCCCACTTATTGGGCATACCGCCATCCGGTTGGTAGCCATCGCAGTATAAGAGGATTAACCGTCTTCGCCGCGGTGTTTTCAGAGTCGTTCAGTTGTCGGTGGGTTGGACGCATCTTCCTACCGTCAGAAAACCGGTGTGGCCCACCATCCCGTGGTCGGGCCGTACGGAACGACCCGTTATCCTCCAGGTGCGCAACAACACCTCGAAGGATTCCACGCTCACGAAACGGTTGGTGGATTCCATCGCCTTATGGAGTTGTTCCAACTGGGGAACGGTGGGCAGGTAACTGCAGAATACACCCCCTGAGCGGAGCGACTCGGTCACCGCGGGTATCAGTCTCCATGGTTCGGGTAGGTCCAGCACGAGGCGATCATGCGGGATCTCCGCCAGGGTTTCGCCGATGTCCCCTATTCTCAGATCGAGCCAGGCGGGAACCTCACCGAAGTATCGAACAACGTTCGACCTGCCACGGGTGGCGTGGTCCTTCCGGATTTCGTAGGAGATGACTTCGCCGGTCGGTCCGACCGCCCGGGCCAGCGCCAGGGTGAGAGCCCCCGATCCTGTTCCAGCCTCCACGACCGTGAGGCCCGGTCGTATGTCGGCGTACATCAGCACCGGTCCCAGATCCTTCGGGTAAATGACCTGTGCTCCCCTACGCATCTTGAGGATGTAGTCCCCGAGAAGCGGGCGGAGGGCGACCAGGGGCGAACCATTGGTCGAAAGAAAGGTGGTTCCGTCCGGGCTTCCGATCAACCGGGAGTGATCGAGGCTACCTTTGTGATAGCGGAACACTCCCGAGGCGCTGAGTTTGAGAAGGTACCTGCGGCCTCGATCATCGAGCAGCAGCGCAGGTTCCCCTTCCTCGAATAGCGGTCCGGAAACCATTTCTCAGGTGGAACCTATCGATAGAACTCCGGCCAGCAACGTTAGGACCATGCCTGCCACCGTAAACCAGACGACAATCTGTACCCATCTAGGAGTGCGTCTCATGAGGTCCTACTTTAGGCGAGCGCCGAGCAAACGGTGATCGGGTAGGTCCGATGCGCCCATGAGTGGCCGACTATGGAGTCGCTCGACCGGAGCGTCTCGGAAGCCGCTGACTGAGATCGTCCTTGTGGAAAAGACAGGACGGACACCGGACCCGCTACTCTCGGTAGGATGAAGTACGGGTATGGAGGAGGGATTATCAAAGGGATCGGTTATGTGCTGCGCGGGCTGGCGGCAGGTCGCAAAGTGCGTGTTCTCGTGGGAGTGGCCATGATCCTTATCCGCCTGATGGGCCGCTCTCGACGAACCGGAATTGCTCATCTGGTGCTTGAGAAGGGCCGGAGCGCGGCCTTCCGCGTCACGGGCCCCGGTTCTGATCCGGTCAGTTTCCGTGTAGACCGGACCGACTGATCCGTTTGGCTACCGGATTATCGACCGATGTATGCGAGCGCCGAACCGGTGTCCGGAATCTTCATTTCTTGCATCGTGTGGGTCGGTGTCGTATCGGGCGGACCGATCTATAGCCGATGGATCTCGATGCGGGCGCTCTTGCTTCTTCCTCGCCGTCGTCCGGCTAGATAGGCGACGGCCACCGCCGTCAGAATGCCGACAGTGGTTAAGGCGGCGGTTGATCGCACCGATTCCCCGGCCTCGGTCAAGGCTTCCTCTATCTCTCTGGCCTTGGCCTCGATGGCGTCCCGGTCGATCATGGAGTGGCCTTGGAGCGTGAGGCGATCTTTATGATCGTAAACCCCATAACCAGCGCCGCCGCGGCGCCGATAATGTAGGCGAGGGCGCTCCACAGTATCTCGTCGGGTAGCAGGTCCGAGACCAGACGGAACAAGGCAATTGTCATGAGTATCCACCCTATCGCGAAGAGAACCCCGCCCAGCAGGCTGTATCCGGCAAAGCGAGCGGTGCGTCGTAACGGGGCCAAAGCCTCCTGTTCGAGGTAGAGCTTCGACATCTCCCACAGCTCGGAGACCAGTCGGGGTATCTCACTTGTTTTCACAGAACACCCGCGCTTAACACCGGTTGACTCATCGGATCCGCCCGGGACTCCCACAGGTTGTCCGCTGTCCGCATCCCGGCCGGTGGCCCGCCGTCCCCCTGCCGAGCAGGCTATTGGCGGCCGATCCATTTCATTACTCTAGCCGTCACCGAGCCGTTCGGGAGGTCGCCGGAGTTGTTTGGTCCTGGACCTTCGCCGCTTGGCCTCGATGCGCCGCCGGCGGGCGGCTCGCGACGGACGGATGGGCTTGCGGGTCGGCGGCGGCGGCTTCAGCGCATCGTCGAGCAGGGCCCGGAGTCGGCCCCGGGCGACTTGGCGATTCCTCCATTGGGATCGGTGGTCGTCCACCACCACCCGGATAGCTCCCGAACGTATCCTGGCTTGCAGGCACCGACTGATCCGGTCCTTCTCATGATCGTTGAGGGCGGTAGACCGCAGGATGGAGAATGTAAGCCCCGCCCGGGTTCTGGACCGGTTGGCGTGCTGACCTCCCGGTCCCGAGGAGGGTCCGAAGTCCCAGCGAAGTTCCCCGGCGGGAATGACCGGTCCCCGGTCGAGCGCCAGGTCGCGTTTCGATATTTGCGCCATGCCGGACCAAACTAGTCGGTATGAAGAGCCGGCGTTCGAACCCCTGGATCCTGGCGGCCCGCCCGCGTACGCTGTGGGCGGCGGTGGCGCCTGTGCTGGTCGGATCCGGCTTGGCGATCGGAAGCGGGGTGTTCCGCCTGGACGCCATGGCGGCTGCGCTGGTCTGCGGGCTGGGATTCCAGGTTGCGGCGAACTTCGCCAACGACGCCTCCGATGCCCGCCGCGGCGCCGATTCCACAGCCCGGATCGGTCCCGTCCGGGCGGTGGCGTCTGGTCTTCTGGCGCCGCATCGGATATGGAAAGGCGTGTGGGCAATGTTCGGTCTGGCGTGCGCCGCCGGTCTGTACCTGGCCTATCTCACCAGTTGGTTGGTGGTGGGCTTGGGTGCGGTAGCCATCGTCGCCACCCTCACCTACACGGGTGGTCCATCCCCCTACGGTTACCGTGGTTTCGGGGAGGTGTCCGTGTTCCTGTTTTTCGGGTTGTTCGCCACCGTCGGGAGCCGTTACGCACATGATGGCGTCACTCCTTCTGAAGCCTGGGTGTTGGCTATCCCGGTAGGTTTCACGGCGACCGCCATCCTGGTGGCCAACAATGTGCGAGACATCGAGACGGACTCGGCGGTCGGCAAGAGGACCCTGGCGGTCATTCTCGGAGTGGATCGGGCGCGACTCATGTACATGTTGCTCGTGGCTTTGACCTTTACCGTGATTGCTGTAGCGGCGGCGCTCGGTCTGGTTCCCCGGTGGAGTGCGCTGGCGCTGATAGCGCTTTTCCCGGCGGTTCCCCTGATCAAGCGCATGCGGTCGGCTCATGACGGACCATCCCTCATCAAAGTGCTGGAAGGGACGGCTCGCCTTCACCTGCTTATCGGACTCGGCCTGGCATTCGGGTCTTCCTGGGGTTGATCGGCGAGGGAGAGGGTCCGTAGGAACTCCACTACCTCGGCGGCGATCAGATCAGGGTTTTCCATTACCACCATATGGGTCTGTCCGGTCAGGTATGAGGTAGTCGAGTTCGGGATCCTGCCCTCCAAGGCCCGGATCGGACCTTCCAACTCGCCCGAGTAATCGGAAACCAGCAACCGGACCGGGCTCCTGAGTTCGTCGAGGCGATCAAACACTCCCGTATCGGTTCCGGCGGCGAATACGGCGGCTTCGGTTTCGGGACGGCAAGCGAGCGCAACGCCGCCGGAATCATCTCGGAAGGCGCCTTCGATGTAGGCGGCGAACGCATCCGGATGCCATCGACGGAAGAACGGTTTGGAACGGTACGAGTTAGCCGCCGATTCGAGTGAAGGAAACGTGGGACGGCGACCGGCAGCCTGTAGAGCCAGCGGGAAGTCGTAGGTTTGGCGGTATGGCGGCGGGATGATCACGGGTTCCACAAGACACATACCCCTGAGTCTTCCGGGGAGCAGGATGTCCAGCATGGCTATCGCGGTTCCGCCCATCGAGTGACCGATACCTACGATCGAACCCGGGAAGGAGAGTCGATCCACCAGGTCGGCCAGGTCGCGCCCGAATGTCCACCAGTTGACCGGGAGGTCGATCTGTTCGGCGGATCCATGACCTCGGGAGTCAACCGCGATGACGCCGGCGTCTACTCCCCTTTCCCGTAGGCGGGAGACGACGGGTCGCCACACCTCCTTGCAGAACCCGGTTGCGTGGGCGAGCAGAAGGAGAAGGTCAGGCGAACCTTCGTACCATTCGAGGGCCGGGTCATTCACCCGTTCGACCGGCGAACGGTGGGAGGTCTGCACGGAAGGGGCGTAGGGGGAACTGACCGGCGGGCCGGTCTGTCACGCATCGGCGCGCCAAGGTTCGACAATGTCCGGGGGGATGTCGTAGCGGTTTATGGCGGATGTGACCACCTGTGGATCCAAGCGCCCACTCCGCGCCGACTCCGAAAGAACCGCCACCACGATATGTTGCCCGTCCACCTCGAAAAACCTTCGTAACGCTCCCCTGGTATCCGAACGACCGAAGCCGTCGGTCCCCAAGGATGTATATGGATATGGGATCCAGCGTGACACCTGATCGGGGACGGCCCTCATGTAGTCGGTAACCGCGACGACGGGTCCGCCCACTTTCGCCAGTTGACGGGCGATCCGTGGTCGGCGAGGTTCCCGGTCGGGATGGAGGCGGTTCCACCTCTCGGTCCGGAGGGCGTTATCGCGCAGCGCTCCATAGGATGTGACGCTCCAGAGTTCGGCCCCTACCCCGTAGCGTTCGGCCAACTCGTCCCTGGCCCACCGGGCGGCTGTATGGCTGGGACCCGAGAACAGGATGGCCGCCCGTTCGTCTGTATCGGACGGGGGCGCGGAGAACCGGTACATGCCTTCGATAATCCCTTTACTAGCAGCCTGGCCAGGAATCGACGGCTGCGGATAGGTCTCATTGTAGATGGTTATATAGAAGATGATGTCATCGCGATCAACACACATCCGGTGCAGTCCGTGCCGGATTATCGTCGCCAACTCGTAGGCGAAAGCAGGATCATAAGAGACAACCCCCGGATTGGTGGAGGCGAGGATAAGGCTGTGCCCGTCCTGGTGTTGGAGGCCCTCTCCCTCCAGTGTTGTGCGTCCGGCGGTACCTCCCATCAGGAAGCCGCGGGCTCTGGCGTCGGCGGCCTGCCATACCAGGTCTCCCACACGTTGGAATCCGAACATCGAGTAGAAGGTAAAGAACGGAACGGTCTGGACCCCCCGGTCGGCATACGAGGTGCCGGAAGCGATGAAGCTGCACATCGACCCGGCTTCGGTTATGCCCTCCTCCAGAATCTGGCCGTCCTGCGACTCCTTGTAGGAGAGCAACATCTGTGCGTCGATAGGTTCATATTTCTGGCCGGCCGACGCGTAGATCTTCAATTCCCGGAAAAGGCCGTCCATACCGAAGGTACGGGCTTCATCAGGCACGATGGGCACCATTCTCTCCCCGAAGTTCTTGTCTCTCGCCAGGCTTCTGAGGAGCCGTACATACGCCATGGTGGTGGATACAGGGAACGATCCGGTCCCTTTGTGGAACTCCTCGTAGATGGCGGGGTCAGGAAGCCGGATGTGGCGCTTTACCTGGACCGTACGGCTGGGCAGGGCGCCTTCCAAGGCTTTACGCCGGTCCATCATGTACTGGTATTCAGGGGTGTCGACGCCGAAGCGACAGTAGGGAAGTTCCCTACCGTCCTCCAATAACTCGGCCGGGATGTCGTCTTGGAGGCTGAGCCGGTTCCGGAGGTGGCGGAATTGCTCGTTGGACATTTTCTTGATCTGGTGGGTGGCGTTACGTCCTTCGATGTCGGGGCCGAGGGTCCAACCCTTTATGGTCTTGGCGAGGATCACCGTCGGGGCGCCCACCTGCTCCGTGGCGGCTTTGTAGGCGGCGTACAGCTTCTTGTAGTCGTGACCCCCTCTGGGCAACTTCTCGAGATGGCGGTCGGAAAGGTGAGCCACCATACGTCGCAGTCTCGGGTCGGGTCCGAAGAACTCCTCCCGGATTTCAGAACCGGGAACGACCTGCAAGCGCTGGTATTCACCGTCGACGGTGGCGTTCATACGTTGTACGAGCACCCCGTCGACATCCCGGGCAAGCAGTTCATCCCAACCCCAACCCCAGATGACCTTGATCACGTTCCACCCGGCGCCGCGGAAGACCGCCTCCAACTCCTGGATGATCTTGCCGTTACCTCGAACCGGGCCGTCAAGACGCTGAAGGTTGCAATTGACCACCCAGATCAGGTTGTCGAGTTGTTCTCTGGCTGCGAGTGAAATGGAACCCAGGGTTTCCGGTTCATCGCATTCTCCGTCACCGACGAAACACCACACGCGGGACTCGCTGGTGTCGTCCAGTCGTCGGTTGTGAAGATATCGGTTGAAGCGGGCCTGGTAGATGGAGGAGATCGGTCCTAGGCCCATAGAAACCGTCGGATACTCCCAGAACTCGGGCATGAGGCGCGGATGAGGATACGACGAAAGGCCCTTCCCGGACAGTTCCCGGCGGAAGTTGTCCAGGTGTTCTCTCTCGAGGCGGCGTTCCAGGAAGGCTCTGGCGTAGATTCCCGGTGCGGCGTGACCCTGGATATAGACATGGTCGCCGGGGGTCCCGCTCGCTTTACCGCGGAAGAAGTGATTGAACCCGACTTCGTACTGCGCGGCGGAGGAGGCGAAGGTGGAAAGATGTCCGCCTATACCTTCCGCCTTCTTGTTGGCTTTGACGACCATCACGGCCGCATTCCATCTTATGAAACGCCTGATGCGTTTCTCCAGGAACTCGTCTCCGGGGAACCAGGCCTGTTCTTCGGCCGGAATGGTGTTCACATAGGGCGTGGAGACGGTAGCCGGATATCCGATTTGAAGTTGGCGGGCGCGCTGTAATAGTGAACGAATGATAAAGTTCGCGCGCGGCTTGCCCCGTTCGTGAACAATCGACTCTAGCGAGTCGAGCCACTCCTGGGTCTCTTCGGGATCGATGTCAGGGAGCTGGTTGAAGAACCCATCGATCATCACGGGATGACGCCTCCTTGTCTCTCGGTCGCTCCTTACTCTATCCTTTCCGGCGGGTGATTACGGCATCTATATCTCTCCGATCTGTGGAATGGCTGTCCGGTGGGCGCGTCCCCTGGCGGTAATGTGGCAGGCATGAGCATCTGGCCCTTGGACCCTTCTGTAAGCCATCTGAACCATGGTTCGTTCGGGGCGACTCCCACGCCTGTGCTGGAGGCGCAGAAGCGCCTGCGGGACCTGATGGAGAAGAACCCGACTCGCTTCATGCTTGAGCGTTACCAACCTGCTCTGGATGCGGCCCGGCAGCGAGTCGCCCACTTTGTGGGGGCGGATCCGGCCGGGTTCGTGTTTGTAAACAATGCAACATCAGGCGTGAATGCGGTCATGCGTTCCCTCGAGCCCACCCTGCAAAGCGGTGATGAGATACTGATCACCAACCACGGATACAACGCCTGTAACAATGTGGCGGCCGTCGGCGCGGCGCGTTCCGGCGCCCGGGTGGTCACCGCATCCTTTCCCTTCCCTATCCGTGAGGCTCGTCAGGTGACGGAGGCGATCATGGACAGGGTGACGCCTCGGACACGCCTGTTGCTTATCGACGCCGTGACCTCGCCCACCGCCCTGGTGTTGCCGATTCAGGAACTGGTAGGCGCTCTCGAGCCGGAGGTCGAGGTTCTGGTGGATGCGGCCCACGCCCCGGGGATGATCCACCTGGATCTCTCGGCTCTCGGCGCTTCTTACGTAGTGGCCAACTGTCACAAGTGGATGTGCTCCCCGAAAGGCGCCGGATTCCTGTACGTCCGGGAGGATCGCCGTCCGAAGATCTATCCGGCGGTTATCAGCCACGGCTACAACGACGGTTGGCCATCCGTGGGAGGGCATATCCAGAAGCAATTCGACTGGACCGGAACAGATGATCCAACCGCCTGGTTGACTGTGCCGGATGCGTTGGATGTTGTGGGGTCCCTTCAGCCGGATGGTTGGGAGGGGGTCAGGCGTACCAACCGGGACCTGTGCCTGGCGGCTCGCGATCTATTGCTGGCTGCGCTTGAAATAGATCAGCCCGCTCCCGACGCGATGATCGGTTCCATTGCGTCTGCGCCGCTCCCGCCGGCGCAGGGTTCTCATCGTGGGATACTTGATCCGCTGATGGTCGACCTCAGGGACAGGTGGGCGATTGAAGTCATCGCTTTCAGTTGGCCGACTCCTCCCGGCAGGTTGCTCCGCATCTCGGCCCATCAATACAACCGAATCGAGGAGTTCGAGCGGTTGGCTCAGGCCCTCCGGGCCGAGTTGGCCCGGGAGCGGAGAATCGGATAGCCGGTGACCGTCATCATCGAAGGCCTATGAAAAGGTCGTTCTCCCGGAACGGAGCGTCCACTCGTGAGTACAGGCGCTGGAAGGCTTCGACACCGATAGTGGCGGGCACGTCCTTTTCGGGTACCTGAAGCATGAACCAGTCCTCCGGGATCTGGGTACGGTGCGCTCGCAGGGCCCTTACCTTACGGTCCACCCATGGAGTGATATCGATCATGGTGGTGATCTCTTCGTCGGGCGTGCCCCATCCTGCCGAGTTCTCTGCTTCTTCCCGGGTGATTTGACCGGCTTCAAGACGTGCCGCCGTGAGGGCCGCGGCGCGGGAGCGGGGCCAGGTACTCATGTAGAGTTTACTGATCTTCCACGGCTCTTCTCCATCGTCGAGAGGGAACCGCGCGATGTCATCCACCCCGAAGAAGGCCGCCATCCCCACCCGGTGGACCTGAATATGGTCAGGATGGCCGTAACCCCCGAAAGGATCGTAGATGGTCAACACTTCCGGTGTGTAACGCCTGAGTATCCGTACCAGTCGCTCGGTCGCCTCCATGAAATCGGCCTGCCAGAAGCTGTCCGGATGCTGATTGGGCTCGGTTCCCATCATTCCCGAGTCCCGGTAGCCGAGGAAGTGATGGTTGGGCACTCCCAGGATCACCAACGCCTCGGCTATCTCCTTTGCTCGCATCTCCACTAGGTGAGGTCGGAGTTCATCGGGGTTGTCGTAGTTGTGTATCTCGCCTTCTGCGCCGTCCGTGGCGGTGACCACCACCACCTGTTCGCCCATTTCGGCGTATTTGGCCAGCACGCCTCCGGTGGAGGTGATCTCATCGTCAGGATGGGCATGGAAGGCAAACAGTCCGGGCATTACCTCTCCGGTTCGCTAATCAGTTTGTCGGCCAGACAGGATAGATGGATTACGGGTCGTTCCCGCCGGGCTTCACAAGCCCGATGGGGGAAGACCCATGGATGTCATCCCCCTATATAACTCATCTCGACTTTGGGGAGGCCGACCGTGGCCTCGGAGCGGATCTCCGAGTAACGGTCACGTCTTGTGCGCCAGACCGTGCTCACCAGTTCTACGATATCGTCCTCGGATCCGCCCGCCCGCAAGACTTTGCGGAGGTCGTGTCCGGTCCAGGCGAACAGGCAGGTGTAGAGCATTCCTTCCGCCGAGACGCGCGCTCTCGTGCAGGTATCGCAGAACGGTTGTGTCACGGATGTGATGAACCCGATCTCCCCCTGCCCGTCCACATATTGCCACCTTCGAGCAACCTCGCCGCGGTAGTTGGGATCTACAGGACGGATGGGAAACTCTCTGTTGATCGTGCGGATCAGTTCCGGAGCCGGAACAACGTCGTCCATACACCATCCGTTGGTGGCGCCGACATCCATGTACTCGATGAACCGGACGATATGGCCTGTGCCCCGGAAGTGTCGCGCCATGTCCACCACACCATGGTCATTGACCCCTCGCTTGACTACCGCGTTGACCTTGACCGGCAAACCCGCCGAGGCGGCCGCATCTATACCGGCAAGTACGGATGAGACCGGGAAACCTACATCGTTCATGGCCATGAAGGTGTCGTCGTCGATCGCATCGAGCGATACCGTTATTCGTGACAAGCCGGCTTCTGCAAGGGCGGTGGCCTTGCGCTCCAGTAGGGATGCGTTGGTGGTCAGGGTTACCTCGCATCCGGTGGAGTTCACCAGCATCGCTATCAGCTTCTCGATCCCCTTGCGGAGGAGCGGCTCCCCTCCGGTCAGCCTGATCTTCCGCACTCCCAGCCGCTCGCAGGAGCGTGCGACGGTCAGCAACTCTTCAAAGCTCAGCAGCAGATCTCGTTTGAGGAATATGTAGTCACGGGTGAAGATCTCGGCCGGCATGCAGTAACGACATCTGAAGTTGCACCGGTCGGTCACCGATAGCCGGAGGTCCCGCAGGGGACGGCGCAGACGGTCGCGGAGCATGGTGTCCATCATTGCAGGATAACGGGCCTTCCGGAGTAGGGCCTGATCGGCGGGTCAACGCCGGAAACCATGCTACATGCTGTGGCTTCCCATTCGATATGAAGTTGATTGGTCTCGAATGCTAGTACTAGATATATTAGATAGCAGTATATTATAAACCCGTATGTTCTGTTCAAGCCGCTGTACCCGGTCACCGTTTCGCCGGATGGCAAGACATCCTCTACGCCATGGTTTAAACCTGATTCTTTACGCCCCTGTCACACCGAACTCAAAAAGGCCGCGTCAAGCCCACCACTTTTGCGCCGCGTCAAGAGATCACCCTGCGGGTGAAGGGTCACACTTCGACCGGGTGAGGCCGCCATCAGCTATCTTCCCAGGTCAGGGAGTTCATTGCATCTCTCTCGGTTACCCATCCAAACCCCTGCGTAAAAAATTGGGTTTGAGAGGCGAATCGGGTGGAACCTCGGTGGAGTTCTTGGTGGCGATCATGACTGTGCTGGTCGTGATGGTGTTCTTGTTCAACGCTATCTTCATGCTGTACGCCAGGTCCGTAGCCCACCACGCCGCCTACCTCGGCGCCCGCAGCGCCGCCCGTCCGGGTGGAAGCGAGGCTTCGTGCGAGTCGGTTGTAGGCGCCACCTTCGAGTCACTCGCCTCCATGTACGCCGATGACACCTCAGTGCGGTGTATAAGGGGTTCGACCGTTACCTCGGCCACGGTCCGCGCCGACCTGGGTCCCGTATTCGGTGACCTGGGACCGCGGTGGCGATTCACCATCCGCGGTTCCGCCGTGACGGAGCCGTTCTCTTGACCTTCGAGAGGCGCCTATTCAGGATGCATCATCAAGAGGGCGCCGGCGCTGTCGAGTTGGTCCTGGCGGTGGCCTTGCTGATGTTCCCGATCTCCCTGTTGCTGCTGACCCTACCCATCCTGGCGGAGTATCGTTCGGTCGGCGACGCGGCGGCTCGAGAAGCTACCCGAGCCTGCGCCATCGCGAACAACCCGCAGAGCGGGACGGAGAACTCCGAGCGTATTGTCCGGCGAATCATCGCCGAACGAGGCCTGGCGACCGAGGACACAACCGTCGAAACCGACTGTGCGACTGCGTGGAGACCCGGCGGGGTAGTCACCGTTTCGGTCTCGTTTCAAGTACCGGCCATGCAGCTCCCCGGGATCGGTGAAGTCGGGAGGATGACGATCCGGCGCACCTATTCCGAACGTATAGAGTTCTACCGGAGCGAGCCGAGCCGATGAAGAACGTCGGACGCAGAGGGTTGACCGAGGAGAGTGGTTCCGTCACTCTGTGGGTCCTGGGTTTCGTAATGGTTCTGTTCTTCGCAGGGGCTCTGACCATGGATATGTGGCGGGTGGTTTCCTATCACGGAACGTTGGTGGGAATCGCCGACAAGGCGGCAATTGCCGGAGCGACCCGGATAGATGTCGAGTCGCTGTACGGCAACCTCATCGTGTTGGTTCCCGAGGGCGCCGAAAGAGCGGCGAAGGACTTCGCCCGAAGCCAACCTCACTGGGATGAAGAGTCCATGACGGTCCTGGCCTACGCCGATCGATCACAGGTGTCGGTAGAGGTGACCGGAATCGTTCAACTCAGCCTGTTCAAACTCTTCGCGCCGTCCCGGGGAATCGTCTTGAACGTTCGGAGCGACGCCTCTCCGGCAATCTTCACCTAACTAACCCCAATTTTTCATGCAGGGGTTTGGATGGGTAACCGAGAGAGGTGAAATTAACCACATGACCTGGGAAGATAGCTGCGTGACGGCCTCGTCTGGACGGGGCGCCCCTATCACCCGGAGGTGAAGGCCGGGACATCCCGTGAAAGTGGGCTTGACGTGGCCTTTTTGAGTTCGGTGTGTCTGGGGCATGAAGAATCAGTGCTAACTACAGACCGGTCGTGTGCGGGGAGACACAAACCGACTATTCGCCGGCCGGGGAAGCCTTTCGGGTCTCTCGGTCGGTGTTCTGTTCTGTCTGGTTGGTCGAGCGGCGCCAAGAGGTGAACAAAGGGCCCATCAGGGCGGCGCCGATCAGGATCACCACTGTAGGTAGGAACCACCTGGGAATGGAAAACAGCCATCCTCGTACCGGGAAGGCGATCCAGGCTGCCAGCAGGATCAGGATCGAACCGAACAGTAGCGAGAATATGTTGAACGGGTGGCGTTTCATTTGCGCTCCTCCTTGCCCACGATCACATACCCCTACCCGAGCCGGAAGTCCGGCGATTGGAGGGGGCGAAGGTGTGGTGAATCGAATGGCGGTCGTGAATCGAATGGTTTGAATACGAGTCGGATCGCCTCCATCCGCTGTCGGACAGGTGAGACGTCCCTTCGGCGCCGGGCCGGTACGCGTCGGTATCGAAGTACTGTCGGCCGTCCATTGACCGGGTGACGACCCTGATCTGTCCGATTCCCGCATTGGCGCGGATCCGTAACTCCCCATCATGTCCGGCTAGCGTGTGTCGAGAGTGGACTCCGAAACCGCCCCGCGTCCGGTCGTTGACGCTCAAGCTACCGATACCGACCTCCCCATAAACCACCGCCGACACGTCTTCGGGGAGATAGACCAGCACCTCCCCTATTCCCACTTCCATCTCTGTCTCAACTGTCCGCCCGGCGAAGTCAACCTCCCGGAGGTCGATCTCCAACGTACCGATGACCAGCTCGTATTCGCTGCGTATGTACTCCACGGATGTGATCCGATGGTAGGAATGTACGGTCTCGAAAGAACCGCGACCGATGGAAGAGTCGCCGTCAACGAGGTCCGCCAGCGGGGAGAGCAGGAGGAATGGAATCACGAGTACTCCCAGAACCGCCAAGCCGCCGGTACGACCGAACCAAGCCCCGATGACCAGCCCGATTCCGATGACTGCTACCAGCAATGCCAGGTAGTGGCGGGGTAAGGGATGGAAACCGGGAACCACCGCATCGAGCAGGCCGAGGACGCCTAACGCCAGCACTCCGCCTCCCAGCGTCACCCGACCGAGGTAGGAGGTTTCCTTTTCCTTTGCCGGTGGAGGGATCGGTGGATCCACCGCCTCGGTATCGGGTAGGCTTTCGGTCGAGGGAACCGCTTCTTCCTTACCTTCGTCGACGCCCTCGACAGCGGGAGGTGGGGTCGGCGTCGACGCTTCATCTATTCCGGTCTTGGAGGGAGCGTCATCCCCTCCATCACTCCGTTGGTCCAGGTCGCCGCGGTAGAGCATTACTCCCAGACCGATCAACACTACCGCGAAGGCCAGATCCACCCGGATCAGCCCGGTGCGGGAAGCCAGTATGACCACCGCGACACCAACGAGAATCACGCCCCACCAACGACGGGACTGGTCGGCGCCTAACCAGGTTTGAATGATCGCCTCGGTCTCGCCCTCTTTAGGGATCAGCAGCCATCCTGCAACGTACAGGAGAGCCCCCACCCCCCCGGCGAAGCAAAGTAGCAGGATGACGATCCTGATTATCCAGACGGGCGCCCCGAACCGTTTACCCAGACCGGTAGCGACTCCCGCCAGCCAGCGACCTTCGAGAGGCCGGTTTAGTGATGTAGTTGCGTTGCTCATGTTCCAACTATCGTCTGTCTGCGAAGATCTGGGTATAGGGGATCACCCTGAAGAATCCCTGTATCGGAAATGATCGGTACAGGTGCATTCCCCATTGTCGGACCCGGTCGGTTAGTGGGACAATGACCTGTATGGAAACCGGCGGAACTTCTCGATCACAGCGCATCATCGGTAACCTTTCGAGAAGGCGGAACGGCCGCCTGATCGCGGGGGTGGCCGGAGGTATCGCCGACCGGCTCGGCGTGGCCGATCTCTACGTTCGGGCCGGTTTCCTGGCGCTGGCGCTCATCTGGGGTATCGGGATAATCGTCTACCTGGGGTTGTGGGCGATCACTCTTGACCGAACCGAGGACTCGGAACCCCCCCGGAGTGAGGATGATCAGCAAAGGGCGGGTTTCCTGTTGGTGTTCGCCGGCGCCTTGCTGGTCTTGCGCACGCTCGGGATTTGGAGCGGAGATGGTCTGGTATGGCCGGGCGCGGCGGTGATTATTGGGGTCGCCTTCTTGATGGATCGGCGTGACATCGACCCCCCCACGGCCATCCTGGCCCAATTCGACCCGAACAGCGGACGCATCCGCACCCGCACTGTTATCGGGATGCTACTCCTGGTCGTCGGTCTATCCATCCTCGGCGCCACAGCCGGCCGGGCGGTTGAGACCGTGTTGCTGGCGGTTCTGGTTACCGGAGTGGGGATGGCGGTGCTGTTCGGTCCATGGGTATGGAGGCTGGTGGCGGACCTGGGCGCCGAGCGGGGTCGGCGGATCCGTGAGGAGGAGCGCGCCCGTATGGCCGCCCATCTGCACGACTCCGTCCTCCAGACCCTGGCTCTGATCCAGCGGACGGATGATCCGCGGCGGGTGGTTACCCTGGCCCGGGTTCAGGAACGGGAGTTGCGTCGCTGGCTTTACGGTTCGACCCCGGAGGAAGGCCGGGATCTGCTGTCTCGCGTCTTGCAGAAGGAAGTGGACCGGATCGAGAAGAACTTCGACATCCCGGTGGAATTGGTGACGGTGGGTGATCGACCGATGGACCGCCGGATACAGGCCATGGTGGCGGCGGCGGGTGAGGCGCTTACCAATGCCGCCCGGCATTCAGGCGCCCGGCAGATATCGATCTACTCCGAGGTGGACGAAGACTCGACCGATATCTGGGTCTCCGATCTCGGCGAGGGCTTCGATTTGGGTCGGGTAGCCGCCGACCGGCGGGGTATAGCCGAATCGATCATCGCCAGGATGGAAAGCCACGGCGGGACCGCTCAGGTTGTTTCCGCACCGGGAGAAGGAACCGAGGTGCATCTTCGGCTGTCGGGGGAACCCGGATGATCCGCGTATTGGTCGTGGACGATCACCGGATATTCCTGTCCGGCGTGGAGGCGGAGTTGACGGACAGGGATGGTATTACGGTGACCGGAACCGCCGAGGATGTGGATGTGGCCCTTGACTCCCTCCGGAGCGATCCTCCCGATGTGGCGCTCGTTGACGTCCATATGCCGGGCGGAGGCGGTCTCGCCATAGTCGAGAACCTCGGGGAGACCAATCCTGAAGTGAAGTTCTTGGCGCTCTCCGTCTCGGATGCGGCCGAGGATGTGATAGCTATGATCCGGGCCGGCGCCCGAGGGTATGTCACCAAGTCAATCGGTCCGGCGGAGTTGGCCGACGCGATACGGCGGGTACATGAAGGGGATGCGGTGTTCTCCCCCCGGTTGGCCGGGTTCGTCCTGGATGCCTTCTCGTCCGCTGTCCCGCCGCCGTCCGATCCGGAACTCGATCGGCTCACCGCGCGGGAGAAGGAGGTGCTGAGGCTTATTGCGCGCGGATATCCGTACAAGCAGGTGGCCAGGAGGCTCTACATCAGTGTCAAGACCGTCGAGTCCCACGTATCCTCGGTTCTGCGAAAACTCCAACTATCGAGTCGCTACGAACTGGCGCGTTGGGCGACCAAACGCCGGATGGTCTGATCGGCGGAGCTACTCGTCACTGAACAGTTGGCCGGCGATATCGGGTTGCCGATCTTGCCAGTACCGGGCGACGGTCTCCGCAAGCCCCGCGTCGCCCAGTTTGGCCGATAGCCAAGGGTCGTCCGCAACATCTCCGAAGGAACCCAGCGCCCGAACGATGTGGTACACGCTCTGATGACTTCTGCTCACGCCATACCGTAGGCAATACCAGTCCAAGCATCTGTATTGCGCCTGCCCGTCCCATCGTTTCGACACGCATCAGGTCGTAATAGTCGCGGAGTTCTCCTCGGTCGCCGATCACCTCCAACTTGGTCGCCACCACATCCGGGAAAGACCCGACCACCATCTTTCCTACCGTCTGAGCTCGCCCGATCCGATACTGATCGGCGGCCGAGAGATACTGAACTTTACAGCGTGACGACGCATTACTCCATAAACGCATCGAGGTCGGCCAATGCTTCCGTTGCGGGCTGCTAGGGTGCCGTTGGTGCGTAACTTCGACCTTTTGATCATCGGCGCAGGTTCGGGCAACTCGATCATCGGCCCCGAGCACGACGATTGGGATGTCGCCATCGTCGAAAGCGGTCCCTTCGGAGGAACTTGTCTGAACGTCGGCTGCATCCCGTCCAAGATGTATGTGTACGCGGCTGAAATGGCGGAGTTGGCAGCGGACGGGGAACGGTTGGGGGTTCATACCCGTTTCGACGGTGTTGACTGGCCCGCCATCCGGGACCGCATCTTCGGACGGATCGATCCGATCGCCGAGGGAGGCCGACACTACCGGGAGGGTCTTCCTAACGTAACGGTGTATTCGGGCGCGGGACGGTTTGTGGGTCCCAAGCAGGTGGAGGTCACCGGTGAGGTTATAACCGCGGCGCGGATAGTTGTCGCGGCCGGTGGACGACCCACCGCGCCTCCGGTACCGGGTCTGTCCGAGGCCGGTTACCACACCTCCGACACGATCATGCGGCTTGATGACCTGCCCGAGCGGCTGCTGGTGATCGGCGCCGGTTACATAGCCGCCGAGTTGGGGGGAGTCATGGGGGCTTTCGGCTCGAGAGTGACATTCCTGCTGAGAGGCGACACCTTCCTGCGTCGTGAGGACCGCGACATATCGAGCCGGTTCACCGCCGCCTACGCCAAGCGATTCGATGTCCGAACCCACACCCGGATTATCGAGGTCCGCCGGGATGGACTCGAGGTCGTGATCGACTTGCTCGACGAGGAGGGGAACCCTACAGAGGTCAGGGGGGACGAGTTGCTGGTCGCAACCGGCCGCCGCCCCAATTCCGACCGGCTAGAGGTTGTTGCAGGGGGAATCGAGGTCGACCGGCGCGGCTTCGTGGTCACAGACGAACAACTTCGGACCAATGTAGATAGCGTGTGGGCGTTGGGCGATATCACCAACCCGATCCAGTTGAAACATGTCGCCAATCACGAGGCGCGGGTGGTCCGCCACAACCTGACCAATCCGGACAACCCCATGACCGTCGACCACCGCTACATCCCCCACGCCGTTTTCGGTTACCCCCAGATTGCGAGCGTCGGGCTGACCGAGGACGAATGTCGTAGCCGCGACATCCCTCACACGAGCCATGTGCAGCCCTTTGGAGCGGCGGCTTACGGTTGGGCGATGGAGGACTCCGACAGCGTGGCCAAGTTAATCGCCCACCCGGAGACCCGCCGACTGCTCGGCGCCCACATCATCGGTCCACAGGCCCCCACCCTCATCCAGCAGCTGATCCAAGGCATGCACTTCGATCTGACAGTCGACCAGATGGCTAGCGGCCAGTACTACATCCACCCGGCCCTACCCGAGGTGGTTGAACAGGCCCTCCTGGAACTCTGACTGAAGCTCAAATTAGATCATCGCCGGTTAGCGGTTATCTGATTCCGGCTACGGCCCCTCCCCCGGGGAAGGCGTTGATCTCCGCACCAGCTCCAATTTTTCACGCAGGGGTTTGATTGGGTTAGCCGAGAGATAGGCTAGGGACACCCCTGACTTGGGAGGATAGCTGCTTGGCGGCCTCTACTGGCCGGGGCGCCCCCATCACCCTGAGGTGAACGCCGGGACGACCCACGATGCTGCGCTTGACGTGGCCTTTTTGGGTTCGGTGTTTCTGGGGCATGAAGAATACGGGCTAATCGCGCACGGCTTCTTGCGTTTCGCCGACCGATCCCGGAGTCGTGTATCATCCTGGTTGGGTATCCGGACCGGCGCGGCGACGCACTCTCCGCCTTCTGAGCGCGGCTCTGATAACGGGCCTCTCCACCACCAACTCCAGGACCACGACCACTATCAGGACCGCGCCGGTGGCCAATGTCAGCACATAGAAGGGCGCTCCTCCGAGGCTGAGCCCGCTGGTGATGAAGCGGAGAGTGAGGGTACCGACTGCGATTCCTACCACCGAACCTTTACCTCCGAGGAGGCTGACTCCGCCGATCAATGCCGCCGCGGCCGCGGGGAGGAGCAACTGCTCGAAGGCGGCCGGCCCGGCGCTTCCCGACTTGATGGAGGTGAGCGCCCCGGCAAGAGCCGCCATCGAACCGGACAGGGCAAAGGTCAGCACCAGTGGACGGACCAGCGGAACGCCCGCGGCGGCCGCCTCCTGTCGTCCCCCACCCGCCGCGTAGATCTCGCGACCCCAGCGGGTGTACACGAGGAACAGTCCGACCATGACGAATACCAGGATGGTCACCAGGCTGAACGGTGAAAACAGCCACAGCTGCTGTCTCACGGAATCGGAGATGTCGAGGTTCTTCATGACCACCGTGTTCTCTCCCGAGATCATGAAGGCCAATCCCCGTAGCCCGATCAGCGTTCCGAGGGTGAAGACCAGGGAGTGGATCTTCAGACGATGGATCAGGTATCCCTGGATGGCGCCGTAGGCCAGGCCGAAGACGGTCGAAACGGCTACGGCCGCCGGCAGGCCGAGATCCTCCACGAGCGACACTGCGACGATGCCTGACACCGCCGCCACCGACCCTACCGAGAGGTCGAGTTCACCGGCGATAATCGTCAGACCCACCGCGAGAGCGGCCAGTCCCAGCCAGGCGAAACCCTCCAAGATCGTGAAGATGTTGTTGGTGGTCGCAAAGCGCCGGTCCACTATCGCGAATACGATGAACACCCCGACGAAGAGAGCCAACCGAGCCCAGACAATCGCCTCTACCCGAGCAGTGAGTTCTTTCACGCCAACCGCCTGCGGTTGCGGATGAGGGTGAAGGCGCTGACGCTCACCAGGATCGCCAACCCGACAAAGAAGACCCTGACCCCGTAGCTGAAGCCGCGTAGCACCATCAGGTTCTGGAGCGCGGCGATGAACACCGCTCCGAGGGCGGTCCGGGTGGCGGATCCCTCTCCACCCTGGATCGCGGCGCCACCCACCAGTATGGCGGCGATAGCGTCTATGTCGACGCCGTCGAAGTGATCGAGCCGTCCTTGGCTGAATTGGGCGGCGGTGAATATTCCTGCCATGGCGGCGCCCAACGATGAGACCAGAAAGACATAGATGGCGATCCTTCCGGGCCGAAGTCCGGCCGTCGTGGCTGCGAACCGGTTGGCCCCCACCAGCGTGACCTCGCGTCCGAAGCGGGTTCTGGTGAGAACCACTGCGGTGATGATCGTTATCAGGACGAAGGCCCAGGTCTGGTTGGGTATCTCCAGGGGGCGGGAGGTTCCGATCCATTCGGCCGCGTCGGTTCCCGTTCGAACCGTCTTGTTGTCGGTCAGCCAAGCCACCATGCCGAATATGACGGCGCCTACAGCGAGGGTCACCACGATCGGGTTGCCCCCCAAGGCGACGGCGCCACCCTGAATCACTCCGACCGCCGACGACAGCAGGACCACCGCCGCGATGGCCACCCAGACCGGGAATCCCCAGCTGAGAAACGCGGCGAAGGAGATCGCCGACATGGCGGCGGTCTGCGAGACGGAAAGCGAGAAGAAGCTACCGGCGATGGTGATTAACGTCATGGTCACCGCGACAATGCCGATCAGGGCGGCAGTTCGGACTATGGTCTGGAAGTTCCGGTAGGTCATGAACTCCGGCGTCGTGATCCAACCGACTATCCCCAGCAAGAGCACCGCGCCGATAACCGCCAAGGGGACGAACATCGAACGCGACAAGCCCGGTCCTCTTCCGACGGAGCGGCTGAGATCGCTCATGTCTCCGCGCTCCGAGGATGGGTGATCTCGTGGATGAGGCGCCTTGAATCGGTCTCGGCCCGGTCGCGCTTGCTTACCTGGGCGCCGCGGAAGTAGGTAACCACGGTGTCTGCGATTCCCAGCACCTCCTGGGTGTCCGACGATGCGAACACGATACCCATACCCTCGGAGGCGATGGCTCGCAGGTGGCTGTAGATCTCGGCTCGCGCGCCCACATCGACCCCGCGGGTCGGCTCGTCGACCAGCAGCACCCTGGGGCGGGCGCCGGTCCACTTCCCCACCGCCACCTTCTGCTGATTCCCTCCGCTCAAAGTTCCTGCGAGAGAGCCCAACCGGGAGCGGTCGATGGTAAAGGTACGGGCGATGCGGTCGCTCATCGTCCGCTCGGCCCGCCTGCGTAGCCAACCGGCGGTGGCCACCAGGCCGAGGCTGGGTGAGGTGAGGTTCTCTACCACTGTCCGCTGCAGGAAGATGCCGTCCCGCTTACGGTCTGCAGAGCTATAGCCGATACCGTTCTCGATAGCGGCTGCCGGTGAATCGGCCGGAACCGGGCTACCCGCCACCGTCACCGACCCGGACATCCGGGTTTCGTGGCCGGCTATAGCCTTCAGGGTCCCGCTGGCGCCGCTGCCGAGTTGTCCGGCCAACCCGACGATCTCACCGGAACGCACGTCGAGCCGGATCGGCGAAGCCAATCCTCGGGTGCGTAGGTCCCTTACCTCCAGTACGATCTCACCGTATTGCCGGTCGACCCGTTCCGGAAACAGCGCGGCCAGACTGCCTCCGAGCATCATGGAGATCAGGTCATCCAGCGAGATGCCGGCGGTGTCAACCGGAGCGTTGGACCGCCCGTCCCGAAACACCGTAACTCGGTCCGCCAACTCGAATACCTCGTCGAGACGGTGGGTTACATAGATGATCGATCGGCCCTCGTCCTGAAGTGACCGTACCACCGACTTCACCCTCTCGATTTCCCGGTCGGCCAAGGCGGCGGTCGGTTCGTCGAAGATCAGTACCCGCGCTTTCCTGGCCAGTAGTCGAGCTACCTCGATGAGTTGTCGTTCCGCGACCGTGAGCCGTTCGATCCGGAGAAGAGGGTCAAGATCGCCCAGGCCTACCTGCGCTAGGAAGGGTGCGGCCGTTTCGGCCAGCTTTCCGGGTGCGGCGTTCCAGCCCCGCCTGGTGTCGCCCAGAAAGATGTTGTCGGCCACCGACAGGGTCGGTACCAGGGATAGCTCCTGCTGGACCACCGCGATACCGGCCTGTTCCGACCGGGTGGCCCCGCTGAACTCGACCTTCTCCCCGGCCAATGAAATGTGACCCTCGTCAGGGGTGTACATTCCGGCAAGTATCTTCACCAGGGTGCTCTTGCCCGCCCCGTTCTCCCCTACCAGAGCCATCACCTCACCGGAGCGCACCTCGAAATCCACCGAGTCGAGCGCCAGGATGGATCCGAAAGCCTTCGAGACCTCCCGCATCAGCAGTAGTGGGTGGGTGGGTGTCACAGCTGTCCTTCCGGCCATCCGGCCCGGGACAGAACCTCGGTGGCCGCGTCAAAGGACACCCGGGCCGCCTCCAACGGATGCATGGCGGCCTGGCGGTCGGACAGAACTTCTATACCCATGAGGGGGCGGGCCCCTGTTCCGGCGAGTTCTGCGAGGAATCCCGGAAGATCGAAGGCGCCCTGACCAGGAAGAAGGCGATGCCTCGTAGTGTCCAAGACCATATCGTCCAAGGGTGGGCCGGCATCGTTTAACGCCACCGCCAGGATCAGACGGGGGTCGACCACGGCCAGTTGGCCTCTGTGGGAAGGTCCGCGAAAGTAGTGCCAGGTGTCGAGGTCTATACCTGCGTTGTCCCGTCCGGCCAACTCGATGATCCTGGCGGCCGTTTCCAGATCAGGGATCGATGTCCACGGCATGAACTCGATAGCCGCCTTCACTCCGAACTGCGCCAGCCGGTCACAAACCGCCCCGAAACGTTCGGCCACCAACCCGAGGGGCCGCCCCGGAGGGAAACGCACATCCCCGACGTTCACGTGATTAGGCCGGAAGACTTCGGCCATATGGTAGAGATTCTCCGCTATCGCCGCCGGCCTCTCGGCATCCTCATCGTCGTGCATCCAATCGAACAGAAACTCGACTTCCGCCACCTCGACACCATGCCGGTCGAGGATCTCGATCATCTCCTCGTCTCCTACGCCCGAGGCGCGCATGCCCGAGTAGTCCGCCTCGCCCAACCCGATCGCTCGATAGCCGGCCGCGGCGGCCGCCTGCACCCTCACCTCGAAAGGCCAGGGCGACTTGGTACCGTACCCGGCGCCCACCGGCGAACCGGCGATCGTGAAATGGCCGGCGAATAGATCGAATCGGGGAACGGACTTATCGGTCGTGGTCAAGACGGTTGTCCTGCCCGCGTCGATGGCCGGAGCGCTCCCGGGTGAGATAGGGCGGCGCCCGGACGCCGGCCTCGGATCACGAGCCAAGGAGTAATCAGTCCAGCCATTCCTCCCCGGCGAGCCAGGCCTCCATTCCAGGACGGCGACCGGCTTCGATGAACTCCAGGCGGGTCCCGTACAGTTCATCGGGGGAAGTGTAGGTGGCCAGGATGCGATCATCGGGCATGTATTGGGTGGCCTCGTTCTTCAAACCGAGGCCGACCAGCCGCTCGATCAAGGCCTCCGGATCAGGCTCCCACAACCCGATATGATGAAGGCCTTCCTGCTCGCGCCCGTAGAGACCGTCGCTGTCCTGGGATTCGAGCAACTCGAGGTAGGGAGGACCCTGTACAGACCAGGTGATACGAAGATCGAGTTCCTCCACTCTCGACTTCTGTTCGAATCGGTCGACATGGGCTATCGCCGGTTCCTTGAAGGTAAGCCCGAGTACATCGGCGAAGCGTTCTGTCGCCTCATCGAGATCGGGTACCAGAACCCCTACATGGAAGAGCCTGGTCGCCGTCATCGTCCTTTGACACCTGTCATAGACATACCCCTTCCCTCACGCCCACGCCTTCATCCCCGCGCCGACATTCGAGGAATCCATCCTTTGAGCGGGGCGGGACGGCGATGGTGGAGGCCGCCGTCCCGCCGTATACCTTTTTTTCGGCGCCCGTTAGTAGACGCAGAGGTCGGCGACGCCCAGGCCTTCCACCATTACGCTTTCGATCTCGTTCACTCCCGGTGTGTATACGGGGCTACGGACGGGCGGGTTGGGAATGAAGTTGTTGAAGCTCTCCAAACTGCCGTTGCTGAGATACTCGTGGAGGGTGTTCACGCTGAAGACCCCCTCGAGCCGGGCGGCCTGCAAACCGGTTGCGAACTCCGTTCCGTCGATCAGGTGGTCGAGATTCCCGTGGCAGGTGCCGCCGACGACCATCACGTCCTGGCCCGGGTGGTAGCCCTCCTCTTCAAGAGCCTGGATCACCCCTTCCGCAAGGGATGAGTTATGCGCGTAAACCAGGTCTATGCCGGCGTTGCGGTGGGCGGCGATCAACTGCTTGGTGCCGTCATATCCTTCCGCGGGTCCGAAACCGACATCGACCTCGCCCAGCACGCTGATGTTGGAGCGCGCCAGGATCGGCAGAGCCGCGCCGGACCGGTCGATTCCGGCCTGGTAGCCCGCTACGAAGCCGATCACGATCGCATGTCCACCGGCGCCGTGAAGCTCCATGCCGTTGGCGACCATGTGGTCGCGAGCCTCGATGAGGAGGTTGGCGGCAACTTCGCCGTTGAGACGGTCGTTGACCCCCGCGTAGCCGACCACATAGTTCTCGGAGCCGGGGAATGGGAGCTGGTTGGTCTGGATGACCGGAACCCCGGTGTCGGCCAAGGCTCTCAGGGATGCGACCCCCGCCTCGTTGTCGGATGGCCACCACGCATAGGCGACCACATCTTCGTCGGCGGCGCCCAGCTGCTGCTGAACCTGCGTGTCCTGTTCCGCCTGATCGAAGTTGTTCTCGACTATCACGAGGTTGTAACCCAGCGATGTGGCCGTCTCGTCGGCGCCGCGCGCCCATTCGGCAATGTATGTGTTGGTCGTCGTGGGAATGAAGGCGACTATGGTACCGCCCTCGGTGCTTTCGTCCTCGCTTGCACAACCGGTCGCCACCAGCGCCAGCGCCAACAACGCCGCCAGGACGGCCATATTCCGTCTATTTCGCATGTTCCGGATCCTCCCTCACGGCCTGCTTCACGGTCCACTGAGCGGCGATCAGCCAGAAGCAAGACAGCGGCCTTGTGGACAACTTACGAGATTCTACCCGAAGGAGTAGGGCGTCGGCAGGGAATCAGGCCTATTCCTGACCCTTGTTCACAAGTGGCCGACAGGCCTCGGCTGCGAACGACACCCTATAGGTAACCGGCGTCAGTAGCGTTACCTGATCCGAGTGCGTTTGTAATCCTTCGGCAAGGGAATCACCCTGGGACGGGAGCGGGCCGATTCCCATGTGACGGCTCAGTACTCATTGGCCACCATCAATTCCTCGGCCGGGAAGAGCGTAACCACCTTGGGTCCCTCCGCCGTACATACCACCTGCTCCTCGATCCGCGCCGCTGACCGTCCATCGGCAGCCGGGCAGAACGTCTCGAGCGCGAAGAACATACCCTCCTTCAACTCGATGGGGGTATCTATGGAGTTCAGGCGGCTGATCACCGGCCGCTCGTGAACGGCTAGACCGACGCCGTGGCCGAACTGGAGCCCGAAGGCCTCCATTTCGTCAGGGAAACCGAACTCATCCGCCTCGGGCCATGACCGGGCGATCTCATCGGTGGTGGTTCCGGGCTTGACGAGTGCAATCGCGGCGTCTATCCACTCCCGGGCCTTCTTGTATGCGTCACGTTGAGCCTGGGTCGCCCTTCCTACCACAAAGGTTCGGTAATAGCAGGTGCGGTAGCCGTTATAGGCCTGGATGATGTCGAAATAGGCGGTGTCGCCGGGACGGATGAGCCGGTCGGAAAAGACGTGTGGATGGGGACTGCATCGTTCCCCGGCGATCGAGTTTATGGCTTCCACATGTTCGGATCCCATCTCGTAGAGCCGCTTGTTGGCGAGCGCCACTATGTCCGATTCCCGCACGCCCGGCTTGAGCGCTTCGAATATATTCTGATAGACCCCGTCTACCATCGCCGAGGCCTGGGTGAGAAGGGTGATCTCGTCCGAACTCTTGATCTCGCGCGCCGCCAGCATGGTCTGCTGGCCGTTCCTGACTTCGATCCCGGCCCTTGCCAGTTCGAGGAACATCTCCGACTCGGCCATGTCGACACCGACGGGCATCCCGGCCACTCCCTCGTCGCGGAGAACCTCGGCTATTTCCCGTACCGCCCTGGTCACCAACCCGGTCTCGGGACCTATCGACCCCGCCAAACCGGTGTTGCCGCCTACCGATTGCTCCGGAACCAGCCAGGGGGCCTGCAGTTTGTGGACCCGAGCCGCGGATCCGAAATCCCAGATCCAGGGTTCGCCGGTCCGGGTCAGCAACGCCCAACGCTCCATCTTGTTAAACGCCCAGTAACCGATGTGGGTAGCGGTCAGGTAGCGGATGTTGGCGGTATCGAAGACGAGAAGCGCTCCCAGGTCGGACTCCTCCAGCGCCTGCCGCGCCCGTGACAGCCGGTATGCGCGAAGCCGGTCGAAGTCGACCCGTTGCTCCCAGTCCACCCCCATCACTCCGGGGGAAGGAGTGGTGGCTACCGGGAACTCGGGCGCACGCTCGGTGTTTTCCATACGGTACCTTTCGAATAGACGCTGATCAGGACTCTAGCCCTTATGCTTCTTCACGTCCCAGACACACCGAACCCGAAAAGGCCACGTCAAGCGCAGTATCGCGGCCCGTCGGGAGATCCCCCTACGGGTCGCTCTCCGATCAGGCGAGGCTGCGACGTAGCTATCCTCCCAGGTCAGAGAGTTCACCGCATCTCCCTCGGTTACCCATTCAAACCCCTGCGTGAAAACCTGGGGCTAATCCTCGGTGTTGTTCGAGGCCGGACGGGTCCGGGAGGCCCAAGGATCAACCAAGGTCTTGATCCGCTCGGGTTTCCCTCGCGCCATCGGTTCGAGCCCGTTAGACACTATCGATCCGAGGGGAAGAGCAACGGGCGCTACGTCGGACCATCCTCCGGGCCTGTTCGCAACCAGACAGGCTGCGTCGGCGAAGTCGTGCTCGAAGACGTGGGCATTGGAACCCACCAGTCGAAGCTCCCGGAGGGTTAGAGAGCGAACGTCAACCGGAACCGGGTCGGCGCCGAGCCCGATAGCGACAACCCGACCGCGCGGCTCGATCACTTCCAGCGCGGCTCCCAAAACAGAGGGCGCTCCGGTGACCTCGTAGACAACCTTCGCCGGGCCGCCCAACGCATCGATGAGCCGGGGGGCGAGAGGCTCTTCCCGACGTACCGTGATTGTCGATTCGGCGCCCAACGATCGGGCAACAGCCAACCTCTGCGAGTCGAGGTCGACCGCCAGCACCCGGGCGCCCGAACTGGCGGCCGCGTAGATGAGGAACGCGCCCACCCCTCCGGCGCCGATCACCACGACCGGGTCGCCCGGGGAGGCCTTGCCCTGCCGGTAGGAGTGGAGTCCGATTGACATCGGCTGCACCAGGGCGGCGAGGTCATCGTTCAGACCCAGACTTCCCACCTCCAGGCATATAGCCGCCGGAACGGTTATGTATTCGGCCAGCGCGCCATGTCGTTGAAGACCCAGGGTGAAGTACCGATCACAGAAGTTGCTGACTCCGGCGCGGCACCGTGGGCAATCTCCGCAGGACACCCCGGCGCCGGAGGCGACCAGAGCGTTGTCGGGGAACCCGTCGACTCCCCGCCCTCGATCCACCACCCGGCCACCGAACTCATGACCGGGGATTATCGGCCCTTCGTGGCCGGATCGTCGGTTAGGCGCCGTCAAAGGGAACATCAACGGTCCGTGATCCCACTCCGAGGCGTCGGTGCCGCAGATACCCGCCGCATGTACCTCCAGAAGCAGCTCGCCGGGACCCGGAACGGGGATATCCACATCCTCGACTCTGATGTCTCGTGCGCCGTGGTAGACGGCGGCGCGCATGGTGTTCATTATCCGCTCAATCCCTGGGAGCAGTGTGAGTAGGAAGGTCTCTCAGAAGAAGACCTGTTCCCCGCCGGTCAGGTTGAGGCTCGCCCCGGTGGTGAACTTCGCGTCATCAGAGGCCAGGAAGGCGGCCATCGCCCCGATATCATCGGCGGTTCCGAGTCGTTTCATCGGGATGGAGGCGATGTGCTCGGCGAGCAGTTCCTCCCTTTCCCGACCGACCATCCGAGCAGCCATCCCGAACCCGGTCTTGGTCATGTCGGTAAACATGGTGCCGGGACAGATGGCGTTGACCGTGACGTTATACGGCGCCATCTCGAGGGCCATCACCTGGGTCAGACCAACCACCGCGAACTTGGAGACCGAATAGATCCCCCATCCGGGCCAGGCCACCTTGCCGGTTTGAGAAGCGGTGTTGATGATGCGGCCCCACATGTTCTCCTTCATGATGTGGGCCGCCGCTCGTGAACAGTTGATTACGCCTCTGATATTCACGGCGAATACCCGGTCTATAACCTCTTCGGATGTGTCGATGACCTCGGCTATCGGCTGGGCGACTCCCGCATTGTTGGCGAGGATGTCGATCCGGCCGTACTCTTCGGCTACCGAACCGAACACATCGTCTACGTGACCGCTGTCGGTGACGTCGAGTTGGACCGCCTTGGGAGGCGCTCCGGAGGGAGCGGCGGGAAGCGATGTGGCCACTTCCGAGGCGTCCAGGATATCCGCGCATATGACCGCGGCGCCTTCGGAAGCGAGTCGGCGGGCGATTCCCTCCCCTAACCCGCGCGATGATCCCGTTACGATCGCCACCTTGTCATCAAGCCGGCCCATATTCAAACCTCCTTTGGTCCGCTTGTCCCCGGCGTGAACCCCCGGAAAGTCCTTGACCGCACAACATTCTATTCGCAAACCTACCGGGATGGTCTGGGGGGAAGGGTTATCTCCTTACCCCCTATCGTAGAGGGCTACTGCACGGTTTCGACCGGACAGGCCCAAGTCCACTTCCGACATAAGTCTCCGTACAGAGTCGGGGATGTCCGGCGGTGGGTGTGCCTGGGGATGAACAGTCGGTGCTAGTCGCTCCGTTCGTTCAGTAATGTGGCCTGGTCGGCCAGTACGGTCACGGAGTTGTCGATGATCTGGAGGAATCCTCCCCCCACCTCGACGCTGATGCGTTCCGCTTTTGTCTCGATCTCCACGGTACCGGTCGCCAGGGCAGCCATAAGAGGTTCGTGATGGGCTAGGATGCCGATCTCGCCTTCCACGGTTCGGGCGACCACGAAACCGGCTTCCCCCGACCAGAGAACGGCCTCGGGAGAGACCACATCCACACGCATCATGGTGGTGGCGGTTACCACTAGGCGGCGGCTCCCTGGATCTCCCGCGCCTTACGCATGGCGTCCTCGGCGCCCCCGACCATGTAGAAGGCCTGTTCAGGAAGGTGGTCCAACTCACCGTCGAGGACCATCTTGAACGAGGTGATCGTCTCCTCCAGCGGCGTGTAGATGCCAGGTTGTCCCGTGAACTGCTCTGCCACGAACATCGGTTGGGACAGGAACCGCTGGATGCGGCGGGCTCGGGCCACCAGCAGCTTGTCCTCTTCCGACAACTCGTCTACTCCGAGGATGGCGATGATGTCCTGAAGGTCCTTGTACCGCTGGAGAACCCGCTGGACCGCGGTGGCGACGTCATAATGAGCCGTTCCCACGATCTGGGGGTCGAGCGCCCGGCTGGTCGAGTCCAGCGGGTCCACCGCCGGGTAGATGCCGAGAGCCGTTAACGATCTCTCCAGCACCGTTGTGGCGTCCAGGTGGGCGAAAGCCGTGTGCGGCGCCGGATCCGTTATATCGTCGGCCGGAACGTACACCGCCTGCATCGAGGTGATAGAACGACCTTTCAAGGAGGTGATCCGCTCCTGGAGGAAACCCATTTCACCCGCCAGGGTGGGCTGGTACCCGACTGCGGAAGGCATCCGCTCCAGGAGTACCGATACCTCCGACCCGGCCTGGGTGAATCGGAAGATGTTGTCGATGAACAGCAACACGTCCTGGCGTTGCACATCACGAAAGTACTCGGCCATGGTCAAAGCCGACAAAGCTACCCGCAGGCGGACGCCGGGAGGTTCGTCCATCTGTCCGAAAACCAGCGCCGCCTGGTTGATGACTCCGGTCTCCGACATTTCGAGGAACAGGTCGTTGCCTTCCCTGGTCCGCTCCCCGACCCCTGCAAACACCGACACCCCGTCGTGCTGGGTGGCCACCCGGTTGATCATCTCCTGGATCAACACCGTCTTGCCGACCCCCGCTCCCCCGAACAGGCCGACCTTGCCGCCTCGGAGGTAGGGGCAGATCAGATCAAGGACCTTGATACCGGTCTCGAACACGTCCTTGGTCGGCTCGACATCCTCGAACGGCGGCGCCTGGCGGTGGATGGGCCAGCGTTCGCCGGAGAATGCAATGTCGGGAGCGTCGAGGGAGTCGCCCCACATATTGAAGATATGACCGAGTGTCTGGTCACCTACCGGTACCGAGATAGGAGCGCCGGTGTTGTGTACTTCAGCCCCCCTGACCAGTCCGTCGGTGGAGGCCATGGCTACCGCCCTCACGCGATTCCGTCCTAGGTGCTGCGCTACTTCCGCAACGATCGACCTCTGCTCTCCCTCGACCTCGAAGTCGATTCGGAGTGCGTGGAGGATTTCGGGAAGGCCCTTTCGCGGGAACTCCACATCCACCACCGGTCCGGCAACTTTGCGGATCCTTCCTACGCTGATCGTTTCTGCCATTTGTTCTCCAGTTTCAACTCGCTGACAGCGCCTGGGCGCCGGCCACGATCTCGGCTATTTCTGTGGTGATCTCGGTCTGGCGGGCCTGATTGGCCGTGCGTCTCAGTAACTTGATCAACTCGTCTGCATTCTCCGTTGCTGCTTTCATGGCTCGTTGCCGGCTGGCGTGTTCCGAAGCCGAACTCTCCAGCAGCTGCCCGTAGAGCGCGGATTCAACATACCGGGGCAGCAACCTTCCCAGTATCGTCGCCGGGTCCGGCTCATACTCGTAGCTCACCGCCGGGCCGCTCCTGTCCGAACCTTCGGTCCCCGAAGGTGGGGTTACGGGTAGCAGTTCGACACGGGTGGGTATGTATGACAGGGCGGACCGGTATCGGGTATAGAAGACCTCCACCGCGTCCACCGCGCCGGATTCGTATTCTTCCATAAGCGCTACCCCTATAGACCGGGCGTTGTCATAGGTGGGTTGGTCGGTAACCTCGAAAAAGCTGTGGGCGATGTCGTAGCGTCGAAACGAGAAGTAGGTCTGGGCCTTCTTTCCTACCGCGTACAGGCGTATCGATATCTCCGTGTCTGCGCGCAGATCGTTCATGCGCGCCTCGGCCATCCTCATCACGGATGAGTTGTAGGCGCCGGCTAGACCTCGATCGGAACTCACGACCAGGATGCCCATCGCCGCTACGTCACGACGTTCCAAGAGTGGATGCCCGGCGTCGCCGGAGGCGCGTCCCACCTTCCGGATCACCTCGGTCATCTTCTCCGCATAGGGTCGGGCTGCGTTAACCCGTTGTCGCGCCTTGACTATCCGCGATGCGGCGATCAACTCCATAGCGCGAGTGATCTTCTTGGTGGATTCGACGCTGCGAATCCTCCGCCTGATAGCTCGAAGTTCAGCGCTGGCCATACTGGAGCGCTACTCCCCTCCCCCGAAGGATTCCTTGAAGGCTGCGATCGCCGCCCCCAGGTGGTCGCCCTCCGGAAGGCTTCCGGTAATCCTCATGCCTTCAAGAACATGTGAATGCCTGACCCGAACGAAGTCGCGAAGTTCTTGCTCGGCATGAGCTATATCCGCAACTGCGATATCGTCGAAATGACCTTGGGAGACCGCATAGATCACCAGGACCTGTTCCTCGACCGGTACCGGATCGAATTGCGGTTGCTTCAGAATCTCAACCACTCGGCGACCTCTTTCCAGTTGAGCGAGTGAGACGGAGTCGAGTTCCGATCCGAACTCGGCGAAGGCCTCGAGCTCACGGTACTGGGCGAGATTCAACCGCAATGTTCCCGCTACCTTCTTCATGGCCTTGGTCTGGGCGTTACCGCCTACCCGGGAGACTGAGATACCGGCGTTGATGGCGGGTCGGATGCCGGAGAAGAACAAGTCCGTCTCCAGGAAGATCTGGCCGTCGGTGATCGAAATCACGTTGGTGGGGATATAGGCCGACACATCGTTGGCCTTGGTTTCGATCAAGGGCAAACCGGTCAGGGATCCACCGCCCAGCTCATCGGAAAGCTTGGCGCAACGTTCCAGAAGCCGGCTATGCAGGTAGAACACATCTCCGGGGAAGGCTTCCCGTCCGGGGGGACGACGCAGGAGCAGCGAGATCTCGCGGTAGGCGACGGCCTGCTTGGTGAGATCATCGAAGATAACCAGGGCGTGCTCCCCGTTGTACATCCAGTACTGCCCGATCGCCGACCCGGCATAGGGTGCGTACATCTGCATGGCGGGCGGTGTCGAGGCCGCGGCGGTCACTACCACGGTGTACTCCATGGCCCCCGCTTCCTCGAGGGACGCGACGACCTCCGCCACGGTGGAAGCCCGCTGACCGACCGCCACATAAATGCATTTGACCTGGTCGGGCGTACCCAGGAACTGCTTCTGGTTGATGATGGTGTCCACCACGATGGCGGTCTTTCCGGTCTGGCGGTCACCGATGATCAACTGTCGCTGACCCTTACCGATAGGCGTCATGGAGTCGATGGCCTTGATGCCTGTCTGGAGCGGTTCGTGAACCGGTTTGCGTTGCACAACCGAGGGCGCCTGGACCTCGAGAAGGCGGCGCGGATTCTGGGGTATGTCTCCTTTGCCGTCCAAGGGTTGCCCGACCGGATCGATGACTCGGCCCAGCAGGGCGTCTCCGACAGGAACGGACAGAACCCGCCCGGTTTGGTGGACGGGATCACCCTCCTCGATATGGGAGGACTCTCCCATGAGCACGACCCCCAGATCCAACTCATCGAGGTTGAGGGTTACCCCGAGCAGGTTGCCGGGGAACTCCAGCAACTCCGAGGCTGCCGCGTGGGGCAATCCCGAGACACGGGCTACACCATCGGCGACCGAGGTCACGTACCCGACTGTTTCCTGCTCAAGACTGGGAGACCAGTCGTCTACATGCCGACGAAGGGCGGCGGTGATGTCGTCGGGGCTAATGGTCAACTGAGCCATCGATCGTCTCCTACGTTTCGGGGTGAACCTTCAGGGGTCATCCTGTTACCCCTTCTCGCATTTGTTCGAGGCGCTTCTTTACGGAACCGTCGATCACGGTGTCACCGACGCTCGCGATCAGACCGCCCAGTATGGATTCGTCTACCACGACCCGCACCTCGACCTGGTTACCTATCCGGTTGGCCAAGCCTCTCGCCAGCCGATCGATCGTCGCGTCGTCCAGCGGGATAGCGCTTCTTACCTCGGCCACCGATCTGTTCTGTTCGGCGGCCGAGCGAGCAGTGAAGGCGTGAGCGATATCCGCCAGGTCACTGCCCCTACCCAGGCCGACGGCGAAACTCACGAAAGCCGCGGTCAGGCGGTGGGCGCGGTTGTCCAAGAGGTCGTCGAGTACAGCTTGCTTGCGTTCCATGGGTAACCGGTGGTCGCTCAAAGCCTTCTTCAAAGCATCCGTTTTTTCAAGAGCCCGGCCCAAGCGGAACAACTCGCTCTCGACCCGCTCCAGGACACCTTCTCCCCTGGCCAACTCGAAGATGGCCGCTGCGTAGCTCTGGGTCCTCATCTCGGTCATCTAGTTACCCGACTCCAGTTCAGCCAGGTAGCTGTTGACCAGACCCAACTGGGTCTCACGGTCCAGACTGTTCTCCACTACCTTGGTGGCAAGGTCGATCGACAGGTTGGCCACTTGCGATCGAGCGGCTTCCAACGCTCGCTGGGCTTCCATCTCAGCCTCGGCGCGCGCCCTGGAGATGATGTCATCGGCTTCCTGCTGCGCTCTGGATACCGTTTCCATCCTGACCGCCTCCGCGGCTCGGCGGGCTTCGTCCACGATCCGCGCTGCCTCATCCTTGGCCCCGGCCAGCCTCTCCCGGTATTGCGTCGCCAACTCTTCGGCCTCGGCGCGTTGTTCTTCGGCTGCCTCGAGTCGGGAACGCTCAGCTTCCTGGCGGCGCGCCAGAGTCGAGCTGAGGGTGGGTCCGACCCATCGCCAGACGAAGAAGAAAATTATTGCGAAGGCGATAATCCCGGCGACCAATTCCGAGGTTTCGGGCAGGAGCAAATCAATACCGCTACTCTCCTCGGCCGCGAGAATAAGTGGCGGCGCCGCCGCTGTTTTCCGTATGCTGGGCAATCGCATCAGCCGATGAAGAACAGTACGAAGCCGATCAGGGCCAGCGCTTCGGTAAAAGCGATACCCAAGAACATGGTCGTCCGGACCGTGCCCTCCATCTCTGGCTGGCGTACCATTGCGGTGATGGCATTTCCCACCACGATGCCTATTCCGATCCCGGGGCCCACGGCTGCCAGGCCGTAACCGACCAGGTTGAGGCTCCCGCTGATCTCGCCGGTGAGTCCTGCCTGGGCCAGCGAGAGCGCCCCGAGCGTTACCGCAAGAACTGCGTCCATCCTTTGTTCTCCCTTTCTGGTTGTATGTCCGAATCGATTGTTGTTCGACGTTTAGTGAGCGGGTTCCAGCGATGTTTGGATATACACCGCTGACAGCAGAGTGAATATGTAGGCCTGAAGGATTGCCACTACGACCTCGAAAACGAATATGGCCAGCCCGAATGCGAACCAGACCAGTCCTATACCCGCTTTAACCCCGATATCCCCGATTCCGGCCACGAATAGGACTCCTGACACGAGCAGCAAGGTCAGCATGAGGTGTCCGGCGACCATGTTGGCGAAGAGTCGAACCGCCAGGGTTATGGGTCGGAGCACGAAGATGGAGACCAGCTCGATGATACCCACCAGCCATCTCAGGGCGATAGGCACCGACTTCGGCCAGATAGTGTCGATGAAGTAGTGCTTGAATCCGTTCTTGGCGAATCCGACTATTACGAACACAACCCATGTGACGATGGCCAGGAATGCCGGCAACGCCATCCGGGAGGTGATCGGGAAGTTCACCAGCGGGGTGATCTCGAAAAGGTTCCCGACCAGCAGGAAAAAGAAGAGCGACAGCAGATAGGGAAGGTATCTGGCGGCATGCTCCGCTCCGATCACACCCTTGGCGATATCGTCACGGACGAAACCGATAAGGCTTTCCATAACGATTTCGAACTTCGAAGGTACCAGCTGTTGGCGGCGGAGGCCGAAGAAGAGGACCCCGAGCACGATGAACATGGCCGCGAAGATCAGGAATACCGTGCGGGTGAAGTTGAACCCGCCGATCGAGAACAGCGGGTTCGTGAACTCGAACAACTCGTTGACGTTCGTGGGGGCACAGATCACCTCGCCTTGAACGTCACACTCTCCTACCGCCAGAATCATCAAGTTACCCACGCGCCGTCCAACTCCTTCTCCTGTTCATTCCAAACGTCGCCGCTTCCAGGAGCAGCAAGACCATATAGGTTGCGATCACGGCCGTTCCCAAGGCTGCCCGGTCGATCTCGAACAAGGTAATGACCGCCAGCATCGTTCCCGCAATCAAGCCGAGACGGACCAGCAACCCGAAGAGGGCACCGGCATGATAGGCCCCCAGAGAGATCCTAGCCAACCGTGACATCATCGCGCCGCTCAGTAGATAGTAGCCGGACACGATTACCACTCCGACTACCGCGGCCAGCAGACCCTCCCATCCCCGGGTGACGCCGAATACGAGAAGGAGTATCGGTCCTACTACCACCACCCTCCGCACTATTGATCGGGCCATTATCAATTCCGCGGGTGGGCGGTCGGCTATGTAGCTCTCCACTTCGGAGCGGTCCAGTCCCTGCGCCAGGTTGGTTTCAGGAGACATCTACCGGTTTCTTTCCCGTCGGGGTGGTAACGATCCGCCACATCCGGTGGAATCCGGTGAAGGCGCCGGCGACGATGCCGGCCACGAGCATCCACGGATCGGCGCCGAGCCACCTGTCGGCCAGCCATCCGAGCAATGTGCCCGCCATGATCGAGCCGAAGAAAGATCCCCCGGCCATCCAGCCATCCGTCACCGCAGAGACGGCGCCTTGATGAGCGGTCGCGAGAGCCCCCTTCGACATGGAGGCTTGAGGAGAGTCGGGAGGGCCGATCCGGTCGGTCATTTCAGAAGGCAGCCTACCACTGTTTGTGAATCGATTCACAAACTCACCCTGACGGTTATGGCGGCTCCCGTTCACCGTTTACCCATGTCCCGAGAAGTCCGTCGGGTAGGGCGAGAAAGTGGTTGCCACTTCCGCTACCTCGGCCCGAAGCGAAGCAATCCGATCCTGGTCGGCCCGGTATCTCAAGGCCGCTGTGATCATGTCCGCAACCTGTCGGGCCTCCTTCTCCTTCATTCCGCAGGTAGTGATCCCGGGGGTTCCGATCCGAAGGCCGCTGGTGATAAAAGGCGGGCGAGGATCGAAGGGTATCCCGTTGCGGTTCAGCGTGATGCCGATCGAATCAAGCAGGGTGGCCGCCTCTTTCCCGGTCAGGTCGTCGTCGATAGATCTCATATCCAGCAAGAGCAGGTGGTTGTCGGTACCGCCCGACACAACCCGCACCCCCCGGTCCTTGAATGCGCCGGCCATTGCCGACGCATTGGCGACGATCTGTGCCGCGTAGTCTCGGAACGTCGGTTGGGAAGCCTCATGGAAGCAGACCGCCTTCCCGGCTATCTGGCTTATGATCGGTCCGCCCTGCATATCGGGGAACACCGATTTGTTGAGGGCTGCACCGTAGCCTTCCTTCGCCAGGATCATTCCCCCCCTCGGTCCTCGGAGCGCCTTATGGGTGGTAGCGGTGACGATGTCGGCGAGTGGAGTCGGGTTAGGCGTGGCCCTGCCCGCCACCAAGCCGATGAAATGGGCCGCATCCACCATCAGGACGGCGCCGATCTCGTCCGCGATGGAGCGGAAGCCTTCGTAGTCGAGATGTCTTGAATACGCGGAGTATCCTGCCAGCACGATCTTGGGCCGGTGTTGGAGGGCTTTGGCGCGCACCTCGTCCATATCGATCAGTTCGGTTCGCCGATCCACACCGTAGGCGATGAACCGATACAGACGACCCGAGAAGTTGACCGGAGATCCATGGGTCAGGTGTCCGCCTTCCGCCAGGCTTAGACCCAGCACTGTGTCTCCGGGCTCGAGGAGAGCGAAGTAGACGCCCATATTGGCTTGAGCCCCGGAGTGAGGTTGTAGGTTGACGTACTCGGCGCCGAAGAGCGTCTTCGCCCGCTCTATGGCCAGACTCTCCAGCCGATCCACGTACTCGCATCCCTCGTAGTATCGGCGGCCCGGGTATCCTTCGGCGTACTTGTTGGTGTATACGGACCCGCATGCCTGCATGACGGCAGGCGAGGCGAAGTTTTCGGAGGCGATCAGATGAATATGGGTGTTCTGGCGCCGCAAGTCCGCCTTGATAAGGTCGGACACGGCCGGATCAACGGTCTCGATCGGTTGCATGTCGGTCATACCGGAGCCCTCCGTTGTCTTGCTGTCGGCGGTTACGGCTCGGATGATGTCACAGTCCCGCCTTGGGACAGCGCCAGAGATACGGGCGGTGGAGTCGGACCCGCCGGCCGCTAGCCGGGAAGTTAATCATCGGCCGTACTGTCAAGTGGGGTTTCGCCGCCCACTTACATGGTGATGGTAGTCGTCAGACTTGAAGATTACCGGGCCCTGTCGAACTACCCGGGGGGGATAGCTGGTGAGGTCGACAATGGTGGAGGCTTGTTTTCCGAGGCATCGGCCCTCCAGGTATTCGGCTACCCCTCCGCCAAGGATTTCTCGCGCTTCCTCCATGTCGAGTGCGGGAGGTGAACCGCTCCGGTTGGCGCTGGTGACCGCAAGCGGTCCCCACCGGCTGAGGAGATGGCGGAGTGTCAGGTGGTCGGGTATTCGTATGGCCAGCGTCCCCCGTTGTTCATCGCCGACCCCTTTCGCCAGGTCACGCCTGCTCTTCAGAATCGCCGTGAAAGCTCCCGGCCAGTAGGTTGCGACGAGGTCCCGGATGGGTTCGGTCAACTCGACCAACTCGTTTACCTGCGTGAGTGATGCCGCCAGTACGGCCAAGGGTTGATCTTCGCTTCGCCCCTTGAGTCGGAAAAGGGAGCGCACGGCGGCCGGATCGGTAGGATCCACAGCAACGCCATACACCGTGTCGGTCGGCACGCCTATGACCAGACCGGATTGCAGGGCTTCGAGGGCCGCTTTCATGCTCATCTGATGATCCGGGCGATCAGGAAGCGATCGCGACCGGTCCAGTCCTTCTCGACGGTCGGACGCCATCCGTTGGATCGAAACAACGCCAGGAGACAAGCGCCCTGCCGGTCTCCTATCTCGGCAACCAGTATCCCGGCCGGTGACAACCACTCCCCTGCCTTGGTGGCCAGATAGCGGTACATGTCGAGACCGTCTCCGCACACGAGAGCCGTCTTGGGTTCGAAGTCGCGGATTTCCCTTGGAAGGTCTTCCCATTCGGCTTCGGCGACATAGGGTGGATTGGTGACGATCATGGCGAGGGCGCCCGCATGAGAAGGGTCGAGTGCGGTGAGCCTGTCACCGTGACGGAACTCGACATCGAGGTTCAGCCGCCGGGCGTTCATCCGGGCTACCTGCAGCGCCTTCGAGGAGATGTCGGTGGCCAACACCTTCAGGTCGGGACGTTCGTGCTTGAGCGCCAGAGCGAGGCAGCCCGACCCGGTCCCCATGTCCACCACCGTCGAAGGTCCCTCCGGGAGCAACCGCATGGCTCGGTCCCAGAGTTGTTCGGTCTCGGGACGAGGTATCAGGACGCGTCGGTCCACCATGAGGTCGATAGGTCCGAACTGTACATAACCTTCCAGGTACTGCAAGGGTTCTCCTGCCTTACGGCGCGCAACAAGGCGACGAAATAGCGACAGTTTGGCGTCGTCAAGGGGCATTCCTCCGATCACCCTAGACCGGTTGGCGCCGGTCACCAGGGACACAAGGCGCTCTGCCTCATGGGTAGCGATGTCGGACCTGTCGATCAGAATGCGTGAGTTGACCACGGAACACCTTTAACCCTGATTCTTCATGCCCCAGACACACCGAACTCAAAAAGGCCATGTCAAGCGCAGCACCGTGGGGCGTCCCGGCGTTCGCCTTTCGGGTGATGGGCGCGCCCCGCCCCAGGCGGGGCCACCAAGCGGCTATCTTCCCAGGTCAGAGAGTTGATTGCATCTTTCTCGGCTACCCATTCAAACCCCTGCATGAAAAATTGGGGTTAACTCTGATTCTTCATGCCCCAGACACACCGATGTAGCAAAAGCCACGCCAAGCCGTCAAGCGGCTATTTCCCAGTTCAGAGAGTTGATTGCCTCTCTCTCGGTTACCCATTCAAACC
>CAZEZF010000002.1:0-68131 GCA_964516495.1 uncultured Acidimicrobiia bacterium
GGGGTGTGGACCTGACCGTCTATCAACGAGGAGCCTTCGATGTCTCCTGACCGGTTGAGGGGCGCTATCAGGTCTTGGACGAAGCGGGCTCCTTCGTCCAGAACCGCCGTAACCAGATCCGGTTCCGCGTGCTGGAAAGCCTCGAGAGCCGCTAGATCAGCGAGTTGTCCGCAGTGTTCGAGGGCGAAACGGATGTCGTCGATGGGCGCGGTATAGCCGGACATGTTCTGATATTAGTAGGCGCGTTGTGTAGCTCTGATCGAGATAATCGGAGGTGACTACAAGTGGTCCAGTGCTTGGGCCAAGTCCTCGATAAGGTCCTCGGCGTCTTCCATTCCTACCGATATTCGGACAAGCCCGTCCGTTATGCCCACCCTGAGCCGCTCCTCCGGCTCCACGTCGGCATGGGTCATGGTGACGGGGTGGGTGATCAGAGACTCGACCGACCCCAGGTTTTCAGCCAACGTCCATAGGCGGAGAGAGCCCATCAGCTTCTTCCCGTCCTCGACTCCGCCGTCCACTTCAAACCAGGCCATGGCCCCGAATCCGGAGGCCTGCCTGACGGCGAGGTCATGTTGAGGGAAGGACCGCAATCCGGGATAGGTTACGGAAGCTACCCGTGGATGGGATTGTAGATACTCGGCGATTGCCAGTGCGTTGGCCGACTGGCGTTCCATTCGCGCGCTAAGGGTCTTGCTGCCCTGAAGCGTCAGCCACGCCACCATCGGCGACATGATCAGCCCGGCGGCATTCTGGACGAAGCCGATCGCTTCGGAGAGCTCCTCGTCACGGCACACGATCGCTCCTCCGACGGTGGCGTTATGGCCGTCGAAGTACTTGGTGGTCGAGTGCAGCGCCAAGTCCGCGCCCATCTCCAAGGGGCGTTGGAAGTATGGAGTCAGGAAGGTGTTATCGACCGCGTGTGGAATGCCATACGAAGCGGCGATTTCCGATACCCCGGCTATATCCGTGTATTTGAGGGTGGGATTGGCCGGTGTCTCCGTGAAGATCAACCGGGTGCGATCGTTTACCGAGGACGCAACCGCGTCTAGGTCGGAGGTATCGGCGAACGTGAAATCGATACCGAACCGGGAGAACACCTTGGTGGCGAGCCGGTAGGTTCCTCCGTAGGCGACGTCGCTCACCACGGCGTGGTCTCCGGCATTGAGAAGCGCCATGAACAGCGCGTTGGTTGCGGCCATGCCGGTTCCGAAGGCCCACGCGGCGCCACCTCCTTCAAGTGCCGCCAGCCGAGCCTGGAGATTCGAGACCGTCGGATTGGCCGACCGGGAATAGGAGTAACCCTTGGTCATATATTCGTCTACCGACGGCTGCACGAAAGTGGTCGACTGGTGGATAGGGGTGAGGATTGCGCCCGTGGTCGGATCAGGGACCACGCCGGCGTGTATCTGGTCTGTTGTGAAACCCATGTAACTCCGGGCTCGCGGAGCAACCGACTCTACCGGCTTACAGTTCCTTTCGCATCATTTGCTGTCCTGCAAGGATGAAGTGGACAGGCGGTCGGGAGTCTGCGGTCAAGCAAACATTCCCCGAAGGTCACTTGCAAGGATGTGGTCCAGTCCTTCACCGAATTCGTGGGAACCGTAGTAGGGCGGCGACCTCTTACCTGGACAGGGCGTCCTCTACTTCCTCGGTAGCGCCGAGAGCAGCGATCAGGGCGGTGAGTTTCCGGTCGATTTCAGACATCACACCCTCCAAGGCCCCGATCCGAACCTCCAAGGCCCCCATCCGGTCTTCGAGACGGTCTATCCGGTGATCGATCCTGGTCTCCAGGCTGGAGAGGCGGTCGTTGGTTTCGCTGATCCTGATGTTGGATGTGGTGAGTTACGAAGCCGAGCAACACCACAATGACCGCCCCGAACAGGCTCGCCAGCGGGTATTCGATCATCTGGTTGCGAAGTCCGGGCCCGCGAGCCCTTGGTGATGTGGACGACGAGGCTGCATCACCGGCGTGGGTCCGTCGCACGACGGTCTGATCGGTTGAGGTTTGATCGCCGGTTGTCATAGGTATTCTCCTTTCATGTCCTCCAACACCGGAACCGGCGCCGGTGTTCCGGTGTTGATACGATGCTTCACCTGATTCTCAGCGAATGCGCCGACCCGGTCGGGATACTTGTGCCAGTATCCTGCTGATCTGCTGTTATGTAACATATAATAGCAGTAGACGAGCACTCCATGATCCGGTTGCATGTGTTCCGGGCCCACCGAATGTGAAAACAGCTACTATCGGCGTCCTATCCGCATAGATCAATGACCGGCCCTTCTGGAGGCGACTCCATGACCGCGATAACAACCACGGAGATGCATACGGGAGGTGAGCCGGTTCGAATCGTCGAAACCGGTTATCCCCCCATTGCGGGTACGACGATACTCGACAAACGGCGTTACGTACGGGAACACCTAGACCACCTCCGCACCACCATCATGCATGAACCGAGAGGTCACTACGACATGTACGGGGTGATCCCTGTCGAGCCCGACCTTCCGCAAGCGGATCTGGCGGTTCTGTTCATGCACAACGAGGGCTACTCCACGATGTGCGGCCACGCAGTCATAGCGTTTGGCAGGTATGCGGTGGATCGGGGACTGGTTCCTAGGAATGCGCCAGTCACCGAGATGGTGATCCAGTGTCCGTGCGGTCCGGTGACCGTACAGGTGGAGGTGAAAGACGGCCGGGCAGGCAGGGTCCGCTTTCGCAGCGTCAAAGCCTTCGCCGCGGCTCTTCAACATAAAGTTCATGTTAAACCTTATGGTTGGGTCACCTACGATATAGGGTATGGCGGAGCTTTCTATGCGGTCAGCGACGCCTCCCGATTCGGGCTGGAGGTAGGCGCCTCACGGGTGGAAGAGTTGGTCAGGGCTGCCAAGGCTTTGAGCGACGTCGTTAGGGAGGAAGGGGGATTGAGCCACCCCGACAACCCTGAGTTGGCGGAACTCTACGGGTCGATCCTCACCGACGGCCGGGACGGAGAGGATGCGTCGGCCAACATCTGCGTCTTCGCCGATGCGCAGGTGGATCGTAGCCCGACCGGCTCGGGAGTAACCGCGCGAATGGCTATCCGCTATGCCCGCGGCCAGGTTTCTATCGGCGACGAGCGGACCTTCGAGAGCGTCGTGGGGTCGCGGATGACCGGAATGGTGGTAGCGGAAACAACCCTTGGTAGGTATCCGGCGGTCACGGTCGAGGTTGCTGGGAAGGCTTACTATACGGGGAGGTCTTCATTCATCGTGGAGCCTGATGATCCGTTCGGGACAGGCTTTCTGGTTCGTTGACCCCGATTTTTCATGCAGGGGTTTGAATGGGTAACCGAGCGAGATGCAAAGAACTCTCTGACCTGCGACGATAGCTGATTGACGGCCTCTACTGGCCGGGGTATTACCTTTCACCCGAAAGGTGAACGCCGGGACGCCCCCATGCAAGTGGACTTGACGTGGCCTTTTCAGGTTCGGTGTGTCCGGGGCATGAAGAATTGGGGTTGATGCATCGGTTCAGCAAGCGTGACCGCCCGACTGGTCAACCACCTACCCGAACGGCGCTTTAGGGTTCTCGGGTGAGCGCTGCCTTCAGATGGACTTGCATCGGCTGACGTGCCGCCTCCATGTGCAGTCGGTAGGTCATGGCGTTGTCTTTGACTTCAATAATCCTTCTTACACGGGATACTTCGACTGCGGTAGCGGAAAGTCCCACCAGACTGGTTTGGAAATCGATCCGGTGGTCTTGCACGACGCCCGTGTGGACTTCGACGATTCCGGTCGGTTGGCTTATGACCAACTCGACAACACTTTTGGAAACGGGCCTGATGTAGCCGGTTTCGGAATGCAAAGGCTCTTGTTCGGCGCCTAGACGGTGGGTTGTCTGCCGGTAGATAATGAAAGGTTTACCGGGTCCAGGTGTGTATGTAGCTGTTTCTGTATATGCGAACGCGTCGATGGTAGGGTAGCGCCCCTCCCCGGCGCCCCTCCAGACTCCGAGGAGGAACTCCAGAGGGGCGAGTGCGGGATGTAGGTCGTGCATCTAACCGGTTGGGATCTCGCAGGTCACCCCCGTACCCCGAAGCCCGCAGTATCCATTGGGGTTCTTGGCCAGGTACTGCTGGTGATAGTCCTCGGCGTAGTAGAACTCGGGCGCATCTCGGATCTCGGTTGTGACCGGTCCGATGCCTGTTGCCATCAAGTCCCGCTCGTACGCGGCCTTGCTGGCTTCAGCCAGTTCCCGTTGGGCCGGGGTCGTCCAGTAGATGGCCGACCGGTACTGGGTGCCTCGGTCGTTTCCCTGTCGCATACCCTGGGTGGGGTTGTGCTCCTCCCAGAACCTTTTCAGCAATTCTCCGTACGAGATTACGTCGGGGTCATAGGCGACCAGCACCGCCTCGGTGTGACCGGTGCGTCCGCTGCAAACCTCGTAGTAGGTAGGGTTGGCCGTCATCCCTCCCTGATAGCCCACCGCGGTGGTATAGACACCCGGAATCTGCCAATAGATTCGCTCCACCCCCCAGAAGCAGCCCATACCGAAGTATGCAATCTCCAGATTTGTAGGGAACGGAGGAGTGATGGGTCGCCCATGGACGAAATGTGGTCTTGCCTCCAGAACACCGGTTGTTCTGCCCGCCGGCGCCGTATCGGCCGTCGGTAATACGTCTTTTCTACCTCGACCGAACATATGTATTCCTTTCTGTCGTCTACCCTTGATAACACTATCGCCGTGTTTATGTTCCCGAAAGCTGTGCAGATCCGGTAACCGGTTAGCCTGGGGTCAGCATCAGCGAAAGCAGCGGAGGCGTATCTCCAAATGAGGGTCGGCGCGAACATATTCCTGACTGACATGTCCATCGAACCTGTTCAACTCGGGGAGGAGCTCGAGTCACGTGGATTCGAGTCCTTATGGGTGGCGGAGCACAGCCACATTCCTACCAGCCGGAAGACGCCGTGGGGAGGGAGGAAGAACGCCCCGCCGCTTCCGGAGGAGTATTGGCGAACCCATGACTGTTTTGTGGCGTTGTCTGCGGTGGCGGCCACTACCGACCGTTTGAAGGTCGGTACGGGCATCACCCTGGTTGCACAGCATGATCCGATCTGGTTGGCCAAGCAGGTGGCATCCCTTGATGTGATATCCAAAGGCCGGTTCGAGTTCGGGATCGGATTCGGTTGGAACCGGGAGGAGATGCGCAACCACGGTGTGGACCCGGCCACGAGACACCAGCTGGTGGCGGAAAAGATCGGCCTGATGAAGGCCCTCTGGACCAAGGAGCGAGCCTCCTATGACGGCGACTTGGTGACTCTGAAGGAGAGTTGGGCTTGGCCCAAACCGATACAAAAGCCGCATCCACCCATCTTCATGGGGAGCAGCGGAGGTCCTAAGGCTTTTGCAGCCACAGCGGCTTACTGTGATGGGTGGTTACCGGTGCGACCGGGAAACCTGGCCGAAGGGATCACCACCTTGCACGGCTATCTGGAGCGGGCCGGAAGAGATCCTTCGGAACTGGAGATTGCGGTTTACAACGCCGCGCCCGATCCCGACGCTTGGAAGACGTGGGAGCGACTAGGAGTTTCCCGTGTCATGATAGGACTTCCGCATGCTCCCGCCGAGGTGATTGTCCCGTTACTTGACGAGTATCAACACCTGATCGAGGTTTGAGGCCGGGCTGGTAGCTCCCGGATCGGAATCAAGGTTGGCCTCCGGTTCAGACTCTCACTGTCCAGGAAGGCTCATCCTCATGGGGTCGGGGGAGATGTCCGCCCCCTTGCTTGCCGCCCATCGTCTGGGCATTGAAGAGGCCGAGGCGCGGGAGGTGGTTGTCCTGGATACTCCGTTCGGGTTCCAGGAAAATGCCCCGCTCCTAGCCGACCGGCTGACCCGCTTCTTCCGCACCGGCTTCTCTGTGGATTCTACTGTTGCGTCGTACCGATCGGTTGGAGATGGAGAGGTCGCCGCCGAGCGGATGTTGACGAAGCTGAGGGGCGCCCGTTACGTGTTCGCCGGTCCCGGATCCCCTACTTACGCTCTCGGGGTATGGAAAGGTGTCAACTTGGAGCAGACCCTCCGGGAGCTGCTGCGAACGGGGGCGACGGTGACCTTCGCGTCTGCGGCGGCTCTCACTGCGGGGATCAAGACCCTGCCCGTGTACGAGATATACAAGGTTGGGGCGGCGCCGTACTGGCTTGAGGGTCTCGACTTGGCCGGCGCTCTGGGTCTTGCGGGTGTGGTCATTCCCCATTGGAACAACACGGAGGGTCAGGGATTCGATACCAGCCGTTGTTACATGGGTCGTCGCCGCTTCGGGCTGCTGCGTTCGATGCTTCCCCCAAGGGTTGGAGTGATCGGCTTGGATGAGCACACAGCCGGAGTGTTCGACTTCGGTAAGGGACAGTTGAGCGTTATCGGAACGGGTCGGGTGACCCTCAGCGGTATCGATGACATGACCCTCCGGCATGGGGAGCGGATCGACTTGGCCACTGCCGCCGCATTCCTGGAGTCGAGCCCACCGACCCCGACGGCCGATCCGCCGCAACCTGTACCCGGCCTTCGGGAATGTTTGGAGGAACGATCAGCCGAAGCCATTGCGTCGATCCTGCTCTCGATCGAATCTCGGGCAGCGGCGGGTTCGGGATCAGCCAGGAGAGAATTACGATCGACGATACTGGAGATGGCGGACCTGGCCGCACGCGGGCTTGTGACTCGTCGTGAGTGGGTGGGGAAGTATGTGGATCTGCTTGTAGAGCAGCGATCCCGGCTGCGGGCTGAGAAACGCTGGGAGGAGGCGGATCACCTGAGAGCCGCGCTCGATTCCCTGGGTATCGCTCTCAGGGATACCCGGAACGGTACGGAATGGGCCTTCTCGGATGGAGGCATTCCGGATATCGGATCGAATAGGGACTGATTGCCGGGATGGGATTACAGATCGGCGCCTCTCCGGTCATGGCCAGAAAAGGGTTACGGTCGAAAACTAGTGTCCTGAATCTTTAGGTTCGCTTGGTTTTTATCCTGCAAGAAATTCGGATTGCGCACCGGGATTCGCCGTTGTCTCTCAGATCAGCCCAGATCAGTAGACGCCGCGGAGGACCGCGTGAAGGGATCAGAGTTCGTTCGAGGCAACCCCGTCGGGGGGTGTGGGAGGACTCGTCTCGACCAAAGGCGGCGCCGGTGGGGGAGGGCCCGCCGGGGAAGGGTTCATCCCCCGGAGCTTATCTGTAAACGCACCGGGCAACGTCTCTATGTCAAACCGACGCCGAGGCGGTACCATGGTGACCTACGCAGGACGGTTGGAGATCGATGAGCTACCAAGGTTATGTTCGTGTGATCGATGCTAACGGCAACATCCTTGATGTAGCCGAGGCATCCCTAGGCGCGATCGACTATGTCGGTCATCGTTGGGGTGGGACTCTGGCGGTATGGCCGGGCGGGGCACTCGACGGAAAGACCATGCCGGTGGAGTTGGAGGTACCGGGCGCCTTCCGGGCCGGAGCTCTCCTCACACCCGGTCCGGTGACGGATGGTCGCCGTCTGGTGTCGGTGCTCGGCGCCGATCCTTCACCGTTCGCGGCCTGAGATTCCTCCTACGGCAAATCCCAAACCGTGGAGCTATCTCCGGACGCCGCCACAGCAAGGGATCGAGCGGAGTGCAGTACCGTCCCCACCAGGACCAGCGCCAGGCCGGCGTTCACGATCATCTCCGTTAGGAGTGGAACCGATCCGATCAGTTCCGGAATGGTCGTGGCGGTTAGGTAGAGGATCGAGAATATGGCCCAGGTGACCAGGGCGGAGCAGACAAAGAAGACCTGCTTTGAAGTGCCGCTCGTCTGTCCGAGCCCCTTGTAGATCAGGGGAACCAGCAGCGCCACCAGAGCGAACCCGAAGAGTTGCGCCGAGTTACGGTCTCCGGAGACGAGGAAGAATGCGAAGCCGATTACCACCGCGCTGCTCGATGCCCAACTACCCGAGAAGGACCAGCGCATCGGTCCAACCGTACCCTTCCACCGCCCCTTCGAGTCGCTGACCGCGGCAAAGGTCACCACAAAGGCCACCAATCCGCTGATGGTGATCATCGAGTTCACGTTCATGGATGGGCTTCCTTTCTAGCGTTTTCGAGGTACATCTTCACCGTCGTCGAATACAAGAATACTAACCCCGATTTTTCCATGCAGGGGTTTGAATGGGTAACCGAGAGAGATGCAAGGAACTCTCTGACCTGGGAAAATAGCTGCTTGGTGGCCTCTACTGGCCGGGGTGTTACCCTTCACCCGAAGGTGAACGCCGGGACGCCCCATGAAAGTTGGTTTGACGTGGCCCTTTTCGGGTTCGGTGTGTCTGGGGCATGAAGAATTGGGCTAAAGGGTTTGGCCTCTTGGTCTTGTTGTCGAGGTCCCGGGTCTACTCTCGAGTCGGGGGTATGTCACGCTCGTCCGTCGCGGTGAGGCCGTATCATTCATCGGATCGATTCGGCCTCATACCGAAGAGGGCAGCCCGATGGGTACGCAATAGCCCCAATTTTTATGTAGGGGTTTGGATGGGTAGCCGAGAGGGGGGCAAGGAACTCTCTGACCTAAGAAGATAGCTGTTTGGCGGCCTCACCTGGTCGAGGGGTTACCCTTCACCCGAAGGTGAACGCCGGGACGCCCCATGAAAGTTGGTTTGACGTGGCCCTTTTCGGGTTCCGGTGTGTCTGGGGCATGAAGAATCAGAGCTAGGAGAATCCTGATATGAGGTTAAGGGCGGTCGTTCTGGCCTCGCAGCGTGTTGCCGCCACCCGGTCACGTCGATCCAAGGTTGCGGTGCTGGCTGAACTGCTCTCGGCGGCCGATCCGGCCGAGATCGAGGTAGTCGTGGGCTTCCTGTCGGGGGCGCCTCGCCAAGGTCGGGTGGGGATCGGCGCGGCTTCCTTGTGGGCGGTCGAGACCACGCCGGCGGATTCGCCCACCCTCGAAGTACTCGAGGTCGATCACTTCATCGAACGGATACCGACTATTACCGGTCGAGGGTCACAAGCGCGCCGTCGCCGGTTGTTAGAGGATCTGCTGGGCAGCGCTACAAACACCGAGCAGGATTTCCTGCGCAGGTTACTGGTAGGGGAGTTGAGACAGGGAGCGCTCCGAGGACTCATGATGGACGGGGTGGCCGCCGCGTCGGGCCTTCCGGCTACCTTGATACGGCGGGCCACCATGCTGGGTGGGGACTTGGGCAGGGTGGCCTGCACCGCTCTCACTGAAGGCGAGGAAGCCTTGAGGCAGATGAGCATCCGGCCCCTCCGTCCGGTTCATCCGATGCTCGCTACCGCATCCGGTTCGGTGGCCGAAGCGTTGGACGGTCTCGAGGCAGCCTCGGTCGAATGGAAGCTGGACGGGGCCCGGATTCAGGTCCATCGAATAGGTGACCGGGTGGCGGTGTTCACACGGCGGCTGAACGAGGTCGGATCTCGTATGCCTGTGGTGAGGTCGGTGGTGAACGCCCTACCGGTGACCGCCGTCGTTCTGGACGGGGAGGCCCTTACCGTCGACAGCAAGGGAACCCCGAGGCGTTTCGAACAGACAATGAGCCGCTTCGGTTCGCAGGAGGCCACCGACGATGCCCCGCTGATTCCCTTCTTCTTCGACATTCTCCATATCGATGGGCGGGATCTGATCGATCTTCCCCTCTCTGAGAGGATTGCGCTGCTCCAGCAGTTGGCGCCTGCCGAGTATCTGGCGCCCAGAATCATCACCGGGGAGGTAACCGAGGCTGAGAGGTTCTTCGCCATGGCCCGCCGCCGGCGACATGAAGGGATCATGGTGAAGGACCTCAACGCGACCTATGCGGCCGGTCGGCGAGGATCGGCCTGGCGAAAGGTCAAGGTCGCCCACCATCTTGATCTGGTGGTGCTCGCCGCCGAATGGGGTCACGGTCGCCGCAGGGGGTGGTTATCCAACCTGCATCTGGGAGCTCGAGACGCGGATCGAGGCGGGTTTGTGATGGTAGGGAAGACCTTCAAGGGGCTTACCGACAAGATGCTGGCCTGGCAAACTGAACGGTTTCTGGAACTCCAAACGGGTCGGGACCGCCATATCGTCTTCGTTCGTCCCGAAATGGTGGTAGAGGTGGCTTTCGACGGGGTTCTTCCCAGCCCTACCTACCCGGGTGGAGTGGCTCTTCGCTTTGCCAGAGTGAAACGTTTCCGTACCGACAAAAAACCCGACGAGGCCGACACCATCGAGGAGATCCGCCGGATCCTCGAAGGTCATACCTGATACGGATCGTCATATAGATCGTTGCGCGACTTCATAAGGTCCGGCCCGTCCGGTATAGCGCGACGATACCCGATTCTTGCCGGGGGATCAGCCATGGATACGAGCAGGGCGCTCACCAGGATGACCTGAGCAACGAGGGCGGTGCAGCCCGCCAGAACCAGACCTAAGGTAACCGGAATCGGTAGCAGGACCGGGATGACCGCGCCGAGGACCCAGGCCAACTGGAAGAGGGTTTCCGAATAGGTGAAGGTCTTGCCGCGTTCGCCCGGCGCGACGCTGGCATGGAGCAGACCGTCGTAACCGAACTTGGCGGTTCCCCAAGCCAGACCGGCGAACAGGGCCAGAGCCGCCGAAGCCCACACCCCGAAGACATGGGCGCCTATAAAGGCAGCCCCCGCTTCGAGGGCCAGGGCCGCCACGACCATCGGTTCTTCGCGGAGGCGTCTGACCAGGAACTGGGCGAGGTAGGAGGACAGCCCGAATCCTGCTCCCGCGGCGATCATTAGGGCGCCGAAGCTCGCCATGCCCTCTTGCGCGTCCCGTAGCGCGAAGGCGACCAGAAGGAGGAGGTAACCGTTGAGGAGCCGTACGATGGCGGTGGCTATCCGGGCGTGCCGCATGGCTCGGCGGGAGGCGGGAGATCGGGCCGGGTTTTCCAGTACCTCGCCGGTCACCCCGCCTCTTGAGCGCAGATCGAGTCTTAGCCCGAGAGCGGCGCCCGCCGACCAGCAGAAGAGCAGGGTGGCCAGCGCCAGCGCGTACCTGTTACCCAACAAGGCGATCAGGCCGGCGCCCACCGGGGCGACCAACCCGCCGGCGAAGATTCCTATCCGAGCGAGCCGGGCGTTGGCGGATACCAGGGCGGTCGCTTCAGGAAGCGCCGCGGGCAGGATAGAACTACGGCTGATTCCGTAGATGCGTGACAGCACCAGCATCCCGAACACCAGGGACAGCATCACCAACTCGGCGTCGGATCGGATCATTGCTATCGCCACGACCGCACGCCCGATCGAGCCGAATGTCAAACCTGCCTGATGGCTTCGAGGCACGCGATTGAACATCGAACCCAAGAGTGGTCCGATGACCGCGAACGGGGCCAGGGTGAGAAGCAGAAAGGACACCACGTTGCCGCGCGCTTCGGCGGTCGGCACCGAGAAGAACAGGGTTTCGGCGAGCGCGAGGGCAATCAGGGCGTCACCGGCGACGTTGGCGGCGTGCGAAATAGCGAGGCGGCGGAAGGCCCATCCGTGAACCGAGAAGGCGGCGTCGATCCTTCGTCCGACCGCCCTGGTAGCTCTGGCTACCTTGGAAGACTGCCTACCGCGAGGAATCGATTCGGTCATGTCTGAACCTGATCTTTGTGTTCTCACTACACCAAGGCCCATCATGCCACCTAACCGGAGGATCGGGTGGTATCCCGTGACACATCCCGCCGACGAATGAAACGCTCTACAAAAGGATATACACAGTCAACTAGTGGTAAATAATCTTTACAAGCCTTCTTACGGTGTCCGGGTAATCCCTGGTCAATGGAATAATTATGATTAACGTAGCTCTCGACAGCGGTTGGACACGGTAAACAGGTCCGGTGTCTCCGCCAGTAGATCGAACTTGGAACGACGGGATGAACAGAACTCAACTCAAGAAGGCCAAAGAGGGTCAAGGGTTCATAGCGGCTCTTGACCAGAGCGGCGGCAGCAGTCCGAAGGCCCTCCAACGGTACGGATTATCGGAAGACGGCTATTCAACCAGTGATGAGATGTTCGATCTGATCCACGCCATGCGGACCAGGATCATCACCAGTCCGAGCTTCGGGGGCGACCGCCTGTTCGGGGCGATCCTCTTCGAGAACACCCTGGGCCGTGAGATCGAAGGCCGTAACTCGGCTGCCTACCTATGGGAGGTGAAAGGCATTGTACCGTTCCTGAAGGTTGACAAGGGTCTGGCGCCGGACCGCGATGGTGTCCAGGTCATGAGACCCATTCCCGACCTTGACGCTCTGCTGGAGTTCGGCCGAGAGAAGGGGGTCTTCGGCACAAAGATGCGTTCGGTTATCAAGCTGGCGAACCCCGCCGGTATCGAGGCCAACGTCGAGCAGCAGTTCAGGCTGGGAGAACGTATCCTCGAAGCGGGTCTGGTTCCTATCCTGGAGCCGGAGGTAGATATCAACAGCCCTCAAAAGGCTGAAGCGGAGGAGATGCTCAAACAGGCCATTCTTGATCGGCTCGGCAGGCTCGGGGACGCAGGGGTCCTCTTCAAGCTCACCATACCCAGCCAGGACGACCTGTACCGCGACCTCGTCGAGCATCCGAACGTCGTACGTGTGGCGGCGCTATCAGGTGGTTACACCCATGACGAGGCCTGTGAGGGATTGTCCCGCCAGAAAGGGATGGTCGCCAGCTTCAGCAGGGCGCTCCTCGAAGGGCTCTCGGTAGACCAGACCGACGACCGGTTCGACCAGGTTCTGGATCGTTCGGTAGCGAACATATTCGCCGCGTCATCCACCTGAGATACTGTTATGTCAAAGAAGGTGAGAGGCGCTCATCTTGTCGTTTGATCGAAGAAGATGATGGGCGAAACGGTCAGATTCGGTCGGCGACCCGCCCCCGAAGAGGTCATCGGTACTCGAAGCGGCGCTCGCCGGGCCGGTCCGGGTCCTCTCTTCACCGGCTTGGCTTGGGGTGCTCGCAGTCGGTACCCGTTCGATCCATCCGATCTGATAACGTCATAGCCGTGTCGGGAAGCAGCATCGCCGGACTAAAGCGGCTAACCCTTCGAGAGCGCCACGACGCACTCGGCGCCCGCTTCGCACCCTTTGCCGGTTGGGAGATGCCGCTCCAGTACCAGGGCACGGTGGCGGAGCACCAAGCTGTGCGTGATGGGGTGGCGGTTTTCGACGTTTCGCACCTGGGTCGGGTCTGGGTGGGCGGGGCAGGCGCCGACCGGGTTCTACGTTCGGCAACCACCTTCGATGTGACCTCGATACCGGTGGGCAAGGCCCACTACAGCCTCTATTGCAATGACGCAGGAGGTATCGACGATGACGTTTTCGTCTATCACCTTCCGCGCGATCGCTGGCTCATTGTCCACAATGCGGCTAATGCGAAGCAAGACCTCGAGCGTCTCCATAACGCGTTCACCGGAGAGGCGGTCGACGTAACCAGCGATACGGTGATGCTCGCGGTCCAGGGTCCCGATGCGTTACCCCTGCTCGGCGCCGTCTTCGGGGATAGCCTTGCGGATATTGCACGTCATGGCTGCCTCGAGTTCAACTGGCAAGGATCATCCGTACTCTTCGCTCGTACCGGTTACACGGGGGAAGACGGTGGGGAGTGCATTGTAGGCGCCGATCGGGCCGGTGACCTCTGGGATGCTTTGATGGAGGCGGGCGCCGCCCCGGCCGGCTTGGGCGCGCGCGACACGTTACGTCTTGAAGCCGCCCTGCCGTTACACGGCAATGACATCGATCACACCGTTAACCCTTTCGAGGCGGGACTCGGGTTTGCGGTGAGTCTTGAGGACGGTCGACCGTTCCAGGGTCGAGAGGCGCTGGTGAGCCTCAAGGAGGGACCGCTCTCCCGGCGTCTGGCTCACCTGAAGGCGCGTGGACGGGGCGTCCCCAGGGCGGGCTTCCCCGTGTACGAGCCGGACAGCGGTGAAGCTGTCGCGGTGCTTACCAGTGGAGGATTCAGCCCCAGTTTGCGACTCGGGATCGGGATGGCGTACCTCCCTGTCCGTTTGGCTAGAGCCGGGGTTAGGTTGCAGATTGATATTCGGGGTCGCGAGCTGCCCGTGGAGGTGGTGAGCCGACCCTTCTACCGAAAGTCGAGGCAATCATGAAAAGGGACTACGACATTCCCGACGGACTCCTGTACACAGAAACCCATGAATGGGTGCGTTGCAGTGAAAGCCATCCCGGAGAGGCCACGATCGGAATAACCGACTTTGCCCAAGACGAGGTGGGTGATGTTGTATATGTAGATTATCCGAACGCCGACTCCGTAGCGGCTGGAGACATGTGCGCGGAGATCGAATCCACTAAGACCGTCGCCGAGTTATACGCTCCGGTAGATGGCGAAGTCATCGCCACCAACGCGAACCTGGAAGGTCAACCTGAGTTGGTTAACCATTCACCATATGATGAAGGTTGGATGGTCAGGATCAGGGTCGAAGATGATGATCAGCTTTCGGGTCTCTTGAACGCCGGTTCCTACCGCGCCTTGATCGAAAAGGGTTGAAGCGCTTGGTATCTTCTCCACCCGCCGGATCATTCCACCCCTATATCCCCGCTACGGAAGATGATCAGGCCCGGATGCTCAGGCGAATAGGCGTCTCCGATGTAGACGCCCTTTTCGATGATCTGCCCGAAGCCATGCGGGATCCGAAGATCAACCTGGCGCCTTCCTTGACGGAGCCCGAACTCGTAGCGTTTATGGAGGATCTTTCCGTCGTCAATGAGTCCCCGGCGCGGCCTTCGTTTCTCGGCGCCGGCGCCTACCGTCGTTTCATTCCGGCGATCACCGCCAACCTGACCTGGAGATCGGAGTTTGCAACCTCATACACGCCTTACCAGCCGGAGATCAGCCAGGGAACCTTGCAGGCGGCTTTCGAATTCCAGTCGGTGGTGTGCGAATTGACCGGCATGGATGTGTCGAACACCGGTCTATACGACGTGGGTAGCTCGACCGCCGAGGCTTGTCTCCTGGCTACACGAGTAACCAGACGACGGGCGGTTCTCCTCCTGGAACCGATCCATCCCGGAACCGCCGATGTGGTGAGAACCTACGCCCGCGGCGCCGGGTTAAGGGTCGATGTGGCGAGCGCGCCGGACGCGTTGACCACCGAGCATGCCTGCCTCGTGGTGCAGCAACCGGATTTCCTGGGCGCCATTGTGGATTTGGCCCCCCTCTCCGAGGCGGCCCATGCGAAGGGAACCCTGTTGGTAGCGATCGCCGATCCCTTCTCCTTGGGTTTGCTACGAGCGCCGGGGGACGTCGGCGCCGACATCGTTACCGGGGAAGGTCGCGACCTGGCCGGTCCACCGAACTTCGGAGGACCCTCTCTCGGTCTCTTCGCAGCCCGTACCAGGTTTCTACGACAGATGCCGGGTCGCATCGTCGGGCGCACTCAAGAACTGCATGCCGCACCCGACGGAGGCGGCGCACGGCGCACCGGGTACATACTTGCTCTGCAAGCTCGCGAGCAGTTCATCCGGCGAGAAAGGGCCACTTCCAACGTTTCCACCGCTCAATCTCTGATCGCGGTGGCTTTTACCATCACCTTACAGGCGCTCGGTCCCCATGGCCTTCGGCAGTCCGCCGAACTGTGTTACCAGCGGGCGCACGACGCGGCGGCCCGGATCGCCGCCCTGCCCGGATACAGTGTTCCGGATCGAGGGCCCTGGTTTCAGGAGTTCCTGGTGCGAGGGCCGCTTCCCGCCTGGCAACTCGCGGCTCGTCTTGCGGAAGAAGGCGTCACCGCCGGACTGGATGTTGCGGCGCGTCCGGAGCCCGAGGCGCGCGATGCGCTGCTCTTTGCGGTGACCGAGGCCACGCCGGATGCCCATGTCGACACCTTGCTGGAGGCGCTGGAGAAGATCGGAAGGGAGAAGTGAGCATGACCAAACCAACCGACGATGACTTCGGCGCCCGGTTGAGCTTCGACCGGGGTTCGCCTGGTCGTCGCGCGGTTGACATTCCCTCCTGGGGCGAGGATGAAACGCCGCTACCGGACCGGCGTCTGTTGCGCGATACGGTCCGCCTACCTGAGATGGGCCAGGGTGAACTGGTCCGGTATTACACCGCCATGTCCACCCGGAACTTCGGTATCGACTCCGGCGCCTACCCGTTGGGCTCCTGCACCATGAAGTACAACCCGAAGGTTAATGACGTGGTGGCGTCGCTACCCGGTTTCGCCCGAGCTCATCCCCAGGCTCCGGCCGGGGAGGTTCAGGGAACGTTGCGCATCATGTTGGAATTGCGCCAAGGCTTGAGCGAGCTTACCGGTTTACCGCACGTCAGCATGGCGCCGGCGGCAGGCGCCCATGGCGAACTCGCCGGAGTGTTGATGATTACCCGCGCTCTCGAAGATCGGGGGGAACTAGAACAGCGGCGCCGGATACTGGTTCCCGATTCGGCTCACGGCACCAATCCGGCCACCGCCGCGATGGTCGGTTACAAAGTGACCCAGATACCTACCGGCGCCGACGGTTCACTTGATCGCGCCACCCTCGAGAACGAACTCGACGAGACGGTCGCCGCGGTGATGGTAACCGTTCCCAATACCCTCGGATTGTGGGAAAACGGCATCGAACGGGTCGCCGAAATGGTTCACGACGTGGGAGGTTACGTCTATGGGGACGGCGCCAACTTCAACGCCGTCATGGGCCGGGCGCGCTACGGGGATCTGGGTTTCGATGTGGTGCACCTCAACCTTCATAAGAGCTTCAGCACCCCCCACGGCGGTGGTGGTCCGGGGGCCGGACCGGTCTGCTGTAGTGACGAACTAGCCCCTTACCTCCCGGCGCCGGTGGTGGAGGAAGGCGAGGACGGCATGGTGCGATTGGCAACCCCCGCTCACAGTATCGGCCGGCTACAGCAATTCCACGGTAACGCGGCCGTCCTGGTCCGCGCCTACTCCTACCTACGAGCCCTCGGTCTCGAGGGGCTGCGAGCCGCCTCGGGGCAAGCCGTCCTCAACGCCAACTACGTGCGGGCATTGCTCTCCGGTCACTACGAACTGCCCTATGACCGCCCGGTACTTCATGAGGTGGTGTTCTCGGGAACCCGCCAGCGTCGCGAGTTGGATGTGCGGACCTATGACATAGCGAAGCGGATCATCGATCACGGATTCCATCCTCCCACCGTCTACTTCCCGCTGATTGTCGAGGAGGCCTTGATGATCGAACCGACCGATACGGAGTCGTCCGAGGCGATCGAAGGACTTGTGGAAGCCATGATCGCCGTTGCCGAGGAAGCGAAGACCGATCCCGAAACGCTGAACGGCGCTCCCTGGACGGCCCCTATCGGGCGTCTCGACGAAGCCACCGCATCCCGCAGACCGGTGCTCCGTTGGGTCGCCTCGGAGTAATCGAGCCGAATCACGATGCCGTTCGACGGATTGTGTAACTCTCGTTGTTGAACCAGACCCCGCCGTGTCGCTCCATCACAGTGCGGGTTGCCTTGATGTAGGCGCCCGACGCCACCGCATCGGCCATCCGTCGCTCGTCTATCTGCGCTACATATGCGGCGGCGTTCCAAGCCGCCAGGATCGACGGCGTGGCGATGTGTTCCTGTGCCTCGACCGCCATCGATCGCATCGTGTAGCGGAATATAGAGGCGCTATCTTCCAGAGGTTCCATCACCAGGTTACCCCTTCCCGACAGGCGCCGTGAGGCTTCGGCGAGGAGAGCGTGGCGATCGGATCGGAAGGGGTCTTCTCCTGGCCACAGGTTCCTGATGATCTCGATGCCGGGATCGTGCCCGTAGGAGTGTATACCCAACAGGCGCCCTCCCGGGGCCAGCGCCTCGGCTAGCGGCCGGATGACGGTACGCACCTTGTGTTCCGAGGTGGTGCGGGCTCGATAGGGCTGGGATGCGATGATCAGATCGTAGGCGCCCCGGTAGTCGTCGCGCTCCGGCAGTACCCGGCGCAGTATGAACTCGCGGTCCTTGCGATAGATCAGATGGACGGACGGTCTTCTGTAGATCGGATTGCCCGTCACGCTGCTGGTTCGTATCTGCCAGTCCTCGGTTACCGAACCGAGGGTTGCCCTGATCTGGCGGGCGAAGTCCACCGTGGTGGATCCCTCCAATGCGGTGGTGCGCCACGACAGCCGGGGCTTGGTCGGGCCCGGCCGGAGATCGGGGGCCTCGCCGTAGGTCATGTTGGTGACCACGAACACCATTTCAGGATGTTCATGAAAACGGTCAGGCAACTTCTCCAGCGCCAGACGCACGTCTTCCAGGCTTATCTCCTTGCCCACCACCAACCATGGGACATGCGTAAAGGAGGCGTGCAGGTCGCGCATCACATCGGTTAGAACACTGGCGTCACCCATTCCCGCATCGAACACGCGTAGAGCGTCCGGGCCGGGATTTACGAGATCCGCCTCTTGGGCGATACGAGCCGCCACCTCCGCTTTCTCGGTGGTGGTGGTCACGAACATCATGTAGGCGGCTCGGCTGTCGAAGAAACGAGGCCGGTTCTTCTCTTCCATGTGCGGTACCTCGATATCCTTCTACAACCGGGTTAACGGTACTCTCTCCGGGATGGTGTACGAACCTCCTCCGGCTATGGCTGTTCCCCGCCCGTTTCGACCTACCTATGCCGAGATCGATCTAGCGCGTCTAACCTCCAACTACCGGGCGATCGAGCGGGCAGTAGGGGCCAACCGGATGGTTCCGGTACTCAAAGCCAACGCCTATGGACACGGTCTGATCCAGGTTGCCCGGCATGTAGAGTCGCTGGGTGCGGCCGGATTGGCGGTAGCGTTTCTTGAAGAGGGGGAGTTGCTCCGGAGGGCGGGGATACACTGTCCGATCCTGGTGATGGGCGGGATCGACGGGCGCCAGATTTCGGACTTCCTGCGCTACGACCTGACCATGACAGCCTCATCAACTCACAAGCTGAGGGAGGTCAACCGGGTGGCTGCCCGGTATGGGAAGGTCGCCAAGGTCCATTTGAAGGTCGATACCGGCATGGGTCGGATCGGGATGCGTTCCGATACCGCCCCGACCATGTTCGACCTCGGCCTGCGCTCCCCCAACGTGCGGGTTGACGGGGTGTACAGCCACCTCGCCACCGCCGACCGCAGGGATCCGGAGCAGACGCGGCAGCAGCTTCGAGAGTTTCTCGGGTGCGTTTCTTTCTACCGCTCCCGCGGCCTTCCCACCCCGAAGCTACATATAGCCAATTCGGGCGCCATCCTCCAGCATCCCGATTCGTACCTCGATCTGGTGCGTCCCGGCCTCCTGCTATTCGGTGTCTATCCATCAGAGGAGGTTCGGCGAACGATAGAGGTGAAACCGGTGCTGAGTTGGAAGTCGCGGGTGGTGTTCTTCAAGGTTCAGCCGGCAGGTCGCCCGATCGGGTACGGCGCCGGATGGGCGCCTCGCAGGGACACGAGGGTGGTGACCGTACCCGTGGGTTACGGTGACGGATACTTCTACTCCCTGTCGGATCGAGGCCGGGTCATCATCGCCGGCCGCCGGTATCCGATCGTCGGCGGTATCTGTATGGACCAGTTCATGGTCGACGTCGGACCCGACGGAGAGGTCTACAACGGTGACGAGGTGGTCCTGATCGGATCACAGGGTGACGGATCGGTCAGTGTGAGCGATGTGGCTCGTTGGGCGGGGACGATTCCCTATGAGGTACTCACCAACATAAACACCCGCGTCGGGCGACGTTACGTCGAATGCGGAACCACCACCTCGTAACCCTCGGCCTCCGGTTCGGCGTCCACCAACTCCGCCGGGAAGCCCGGCGCTCGCAAATCCAGACCGCAAGCATCTTCGAGGAGGCGGACGACTTCCGAGGACCAGGCCCGCGATCCGTAGGCCTCTCGACCTTTCCGGAATATTTTCGTTACAAGTGGCGAAACCTCGAGAGGGACATCGTGGAGATCGGCGAGTTGCTGGAACAGCGATAGATCCTTCACTACCAGGTCCATGGTGAAGTTGATGTTGTAGCTACCGTTGAGGATCACCTGGGACTCGGTTTCGTGGACGAACGAGTTACCGGAACTGATCCGGATGCCTTCGTATACAGCCCCTAGATCCAACCCGTTTCGCGCTGCCACCGTCATTGCTTCACCCAGCGCTACCAAGTGGACGGAAGCGAGATAGTTGGTCACCACCTTGAGTACGGAGGCGGCGCCCAAGCCGCCCACATGAAGGATACGCCGTCCCATCGCGGTCAGGACAGGCATATTCCGCTCGAAATCCTCGCGTGTCCCGCCGACCAGAATCGATATGTTTCCGGTCGCGGCCCGGTGGCATCCTCCCGAGACCGGCGCCTCCACGGGGCGGGCGCCCGACGATGCGACCAGGTCACCGAGGCGGCGGACCTCGGATTCGTCGGTGGTGCTCATCTCCATCCATGTTTTCCCCGGTCCCAACCCGGCGATCACGCCTTCGGCGCCTTCCATAACCCAACGCACCGCGTCCGGTGACGGCAAGCAGGTGATGACGACATCGCAACTGCGGGCCAACTCGCGGTTGGTGTCGACCCACTCGGCGCCGGAGTCCAGGAGAGGGCGCGCAACTTCCCGGTCAAGGTCCCTGACGGACATCCGAAAGCCGTTTCGCAGCAGGCTGCCGGCCAGCTTTCCCCCCAGGTTGCCCAGCCCGATGAATCCCACCCTCATTGTTACCTCCTCCAGCCGATTTGATGTTGCGGTGAGTGATGGTATTCCTGATCATGGATCGGCGCGGTCGTCCACAGGGTCCCATTCGAACGCACGTCATGTCGCTCCATCCGGTGGATCATTCCGGATACGCCTATCTATCCCTACCATGGGAATCCCATCTCTACCGGCCTGGTCGTTCGGAGAATTACGGAGAAGCAGTCGATATCACCCGGTGGCGCATTTGGTGTGATAGCCTCAATCAACCGATGAATGGTCACACCATAGGTATAAAGTCCGCCAGAAGGGTGGCCATCAATCCGGAATTGAGGTCGGTTGCGAGCGAAGGGATGGAATGTAATGCCCCGATTGTTGTTCCTGGTATCGAGTGCGCGAGAAATGAAACTTGCCGATGGCACTACGACCGAGACCGGGTATTTCGCCGATGAGGCGCTGACGCCATACGAACGGTTCGTGGAGGCGGGCGTAGATGTGGTGGTCGCCACCCCGGATGGCCTATCGCCCTACGCCGATCCCTACGGGTTGGAAGAGATATTCCATTATCCGGATGCTGACGAGGACTTTCTCAACAGCATCACCCGGACTTTCGCCCATGACATCGACGACATTCGCCTCACCCTGCACCATCTCACCGAACTCGGCATGATTTCAGCTCGTCGGGTATTCGATCGCCTCAAAACAGCAGGTATGCATCCGATCGAGGCCCGCAAACTGGTAGCGCGGGCAGCAGCCGACTCTTGGCGTGACGATGAGCAATTCATCGATTCGCTATTGTCGGAAGATCTCCCCGATTCGATCACTCGCACCGACCTCGAAGCCGCCCTCGGCGAGGTCCTGGCCGACAGCCAATCGGAATCCCAGCGTGTGAAGGGCGCCTTGGACTCCCTTCCCGGCTTCGTTTCGCCCGCCGACCTATCGACCATGACCGACGAGGAGATCGGCGAGTTCGACGCGGTATTCGTACCCGGAGGCCATGGGCCCATGGTGGATCTGGCGGACAACCCCGACGTTACCCGGGTAATTCAGATCCTGCATCAGAAACAGGCGTCGATCGCCTCCGTTTGCCACGGACCCGCTTTCCTACTCTCGGCGCCCGCCAACCTCGACGGTCAATGGTTGTTCGACGGTTACCGGGTTACCTCCTTCACCGACGAGGAGGAGGACCAGACCAGGCCCGGCCAAAAGGGTCTGTCGTGGTATCTCGAGAGCGCATTGCGAAACGCAGGAGCGGTATTCGACGACGGGCGGTCTGCCTGGTCCTCCCATGTGGTGGTGGATCGCAACCTCATCACCGCCCAGAACCCCGGCTCCGCCGACGCGGTAGCCGATGCGGTCCTCAAGAGCCTCGACGCACTCTGAACTGAGGTGGATACAGATGCCTGATACAGTCGAAAGGTTCTGGGCCGCGATCAGGGAAGGCAACGTCGACGGAGCTATGGAGTTGGTCTCCTTCGAGGCCACCATTGATCTGACGCCTGCCAACGTCAAGGGGGGCAAGGACGAGGCGCGGGGATTCTTCGCCGACACCGTGGCGGCTTTTCCTGACCTGCTGCTCACCATCAAGAACCATTTCATAGGGACCGACGGGACCGCGGTTACCGAGATGAAGATGGAGGGCACCCAGGCCGCAGATTATCTAGGAGTGGTAAACCAGGAGAAGCACATCGATCTCGACCAGGTGTGGTTGCTCGGCGTGGCCGACGGCTTGATAACTTCGATACGGGGGTTCTGGGACCAGAACATCCTTTATCGTCGGCTGGCGGTCAAGCGCCTGGACGCAGTGTCGATCGTGTGAAGTGGACCATATGAGATGGAGCTATAACCAAGGAGGGAATCGGTGACAACTACCGCAACGAAAGCCGACCCGGCGACGACGGTCAAGGCCTTCTTCGACGCCTACCGGCGACAGGATACGATAGCGATGGTGGATCTATGTACCGACACCGCCAGTTTCTCTTACGTGCCGTTCGAGATATGGACCAAACAGAGGGTGATCAGGGGTGACGGAAAGGTCGCCACCCTCGGCCGGCCTATCTGGGAGGGCCTGATCAATTCTTTCCCCGATCTGACCAACGAGGTGCATTCCATAATCGCTTCCGAGGACGGCAAGGTGGCGGCGGTGGTCAGTATCGGCGGGTGTCAGGAGAAAGCCTGGGGGCCGATAGCTCCACAAGGAAAGAAGTACTGGGAGCCGCATGCGTTCATTTTCGATGTAGACGACGACGGCAAGATCGAGAGCTTGACCGCCTACTGGGACAACGCTTCGATCTACCGGCAACTCGGTCACATGGAAGTCGACTGAGGAGGAAGAGAACATGACCCTTAAAAGAGAGGAATGGCAGGGAATAGTCCGTGATGTCGACTGGACTCTTGGATATGTGGACGACGACGCCGTATACCCGGATTGGTTGAGCGGAACGGGCAAGGTTCCCCGTGAGGCCTGGTCGGCATGGGAGGAGAGCTACAAGGTCGCCTATCCCGAGTATGTCGCCACCCAACACGAGAAGGAAACCTCGGCCTACGCCGTCAAGGCGGCTCTACGCAAGTCCAACCAGTACGACATGCTGGACGAGGCGTGGCGGTCATCGGTCAAGATGCACCTCGGGGGAATCGCCCTCGTCGAGTACGCGGCGGTTTACGGTGAGAGCCGCATGGCTCGCTTCGGCCTCAGCCCCGCCTGGCGCAACATGGCCGTCATGGGAACCCTCGACGAGATTCGTCACGGGCAACTCAGCCTCTCCTTCGCCCATGAGCTGGTAGAGCGGGATCCGCAGTTCGACTGGGCCCACAAGGCCCTCCTGACCAACGACTGGGTCGCTATCGCGCTGCGAGCCCTGATCGACAACATGATGATCGGCGGCAGCGTGGTTGACATCGCCATCCAGTTGCCCTTCGCATTCGAAACCGGATTTACGAACATCCAGTTCGTGGCTCTGGCCGCCGACGCCTTGGAAGCCGGCGACGTGGCCTTCGCCAACCTGATCTCCTCGATCCAGACGGACGAGGCTCGCCACTCCCAGCAGGGTGGACCCACCTTGGAGGTGCTGATCGAGCATGATCCGGTTCGGGCCCAGTGGACCGTGGACAAGTTCTTCTGGCTGTCGGCGCGCGCCTTTGCCGCCCTCACCGGCCCGTCGATGGACTACAACACCCCGGTGGAGTCCCGCAAGTACAGCTATCGGGAGTTCATGGAGGAGTGGATCATCGACCAGTTCGTCCGCACCATCCAGGACTACGGCCTCAAGCGCCCCTGGTACTGGGACGAGTTCATCGAGGGTCTTGATGTGTGGCACCACTCGCTGCAGATGGGGGAGTGGTTCTGGCGTCCCACCCTTTGGTGGAAGCCGGTCGGTATCACCCCGGAATCACGGGAGTGGTTGATCGAGAAATACCCGAACTGGGAGCTCCTCTACGGCGACAAATGGCGGATCCTCGCCGAGAACATTAACGCCGGTAATATGAACCGCGCTCTTCCGGAGACCCTTCCCTGGTTGTGCAACTACTGCCACCTCCCCACCTGTAACGCCACCTACGGGCGGGACGGCAAGTGGCGGGTCCGGAATCACTCGCTCAAGCACAACGGTATCACCTATCACTTCTGCACTCGGGCCTGCCGTCAGATCTGGTGGGAGGATCGCGACGCACTCAACAACAAGACGGTGGTGGAGAGGTTCCTGGCCGGTCAGATCCAGCCGATGGACGTTCCCGGAATACTGGGTTACATGGGCATCACGCCCGACGTCATGGGTGACGACGCCAGCGCCTACGATTGGACCGAGGCCTACGCCCGTACCGGGAAGGTAGGCGCGGGAGTGGGTGCATGAGCGACAACGGCGCCGCCGCAGAACCACAGTTGGTTCCACTCAACGCCATCTTCGCCGACGACTTTGTAGAGATCCTGGTTCCGGTGATGTCCAACAACACCATCGCCGAGGTGGCGGAAGCGGTAGCTCACCACACGGTGGGTGTGCGGGTTCGAGACCGTGGTCTACCCAAGATCGTCGTCCACAACAACCGGATACTGCCGTCCGACCTGACGGTGGTCGAGGCGGGGATTGCCCCCCTCGACCATATCCGGGTTGACTGGCAAGAGTAGGAGGGTCGATATGGAGAATCCGGTAGGTCCGATTCTACGGATGAGCGACTCCATCGAGGAGATCATCAGCGCTATCGAGGACGATAATCCCGGTCGGGAGATCGAGGTCATCGACCGGGGCGCTTATGTGCGGGTGCAAGCCTCCTCCTTCCTGAAGGTGACGGCCGAGTCGTTGAAACGCCATTTAGGACCCGATTACCAGTTGCGATCCCTGGAAACCTTGCTGACCGCCAACGCCGGGCGTATCAACACGTCCCGGAGTGATCAAACGAGTTGGTCGCTGGGTGGGGCAACCGAGGAGGACGTGACATCATGAACGCCAAGAAGCGTAAGCTGCGCACATGGAGCGAGTTCGGCGAGATTCGACGCCGTCCCACCGAGTATGAAATCGGCGCTCACGCCGCCAACTACACGGTCCGGCGAGATCGAATGGCGCCCCTGGAGCAGAACCCTTCTTCTCCGGGAAACCTGTGGTTCTTGGCCTATCGAGACAATTCCCCGCTTCAGATCGACGACTGGGAGGTATTCCGGGATCCTGACCAGCTGACCTATCGGGCCTATGTGTCGAAGCAGTCCACGCAAGAGGCCAAGGTGGCGGGATTGCTGGACAGCTTCGCGGCTGTCGGCCATGATGAGTCCTTGTCGGCCGGATGGGTGGATATTCTGCGAAAGCTCTACACGCCCATGCGTTATCCGTCGCACGTCATCCAGATGTTGCAGGCCTATGTGGCGCACATGTCACCCACGGCCTACATCACCAACGCGGCGGCTTTGGCCGCGGCTGATCAGCTGCGACGGGTAACGGTGGTGTCGATCCGAACCCGTGAGCTACAGATGGCCTATCCGGAGGCAGGTTTCGTCACCGGTGAGCGCAAGATCTGGGAAGATCACGAAGCGTGGCAACCGGCCAGGGAACTCTTGGAGAAGGCCCTTATCGCCTATGACTGGGGCGAGGCCTTGACGGCCGCCAACCTGGTTATCGCCCCTACCCTCGACGATGTCCTGAACCGACAGTTGGGCGAGACGGCCCGAGCCAACAACGACAATCTGACCTGGTTGCTGTGTCAGAATCTGCATGAGGATACGGCTCGCCGGGCCCGGTGGTCGGCTGCGGTCGTCCGGCTGGCGGTGGAGAGCCGCTCGGAGAACGCGTCGGCTTTCGAACGCTGGATCAAGAAATGGGCGCCGCGGGCCGATGCCGCCGCGCTGGCCCTGGGAACCATGTTGGCCGGTGCGCCGGAGGGAAGGGTCGACGCCGAGACGGTGGCGGTGGAAGCTGCCGAGGCAAGGCGACAGATCCTCGCCACCACCGGATTGACCTGTCCGGCCGTTCACGCAGCGAGCTGAGAGGTCGATGACCGAATCTTCCGACCGGTGGCTCGACGCCATGGAACTGGATGACCTCTGGGAGGGTGACCTCGAAGGCGTTACGGTCGGCCGCCACAAACTCATACTCGTCAATGTGGATGGGGAGGTGCGCGCCTACCGGGATCGTTGCCCGCACCAGGCTTGGCCGCTTTCGGACGGAGATCTGGATGGCGAGGTGCTTACCTGCACCAACCATTTATGGGAGTTCAACGCGATAACCGGCGCCGGGATCAATCCGGACGACTGTTCATTGTTCACCGTTCCGTGCAAGGTTGAGGATGGTGTCATCTACGTAGCGCCGCCCGGCTGATCATGGCTGGTCTCCCGGAGACCGTCGTGTTGTTAGGTGGCGGTACCGCTTCGGCGGCGTGTGCGTCGACTCTTCGCCATAGAGGTTTCGACGGCCGGATCGTGTTGGTATCGGAAGAGGTGGAACTACCTTACGAACGTCCGCCCCTTTCGAAGCAGATACCGGCCGGGACTATGGATCCCGGCGCGGCAACCATCCGCAGCGAGGATTGGTACCACGCTAACGATGTAGAGTTGCGGCTTGGTGTCAGGGTCATATCTGTAGACGCAGACGGTTCGGCGGTCGGCACAGAGAAAGGTGAGCGAATCGGGTACGACCACCTCCTGGTCGCTACCGGGGGGCGGGCCCGGAGGCTGGCCCATATCGAAGGAGATCGAGTCCTGCACCTGCGCACCCGACGGGACGCTGAGAGGCTGTCGTCCGTATTGCGGGAGCGAGGCCGTCTCGCGGTGCTGGGTGGAGGTTTTATAGGTTGCGAGGTGGCCTCGACCGCCTTGGATTTGGGCGTTGAAGTGACCATTATCGAGATGGAGCCCTACTGTCTCCGCGCGCCTCTGGGGGACCGTTACGGACGGATCATGACCGAGATCCATGAGGACCGGGGATGTCGGATGCGGATGGGGGAGAGGGTCACCGGCGCCATCGAGACTGCGGATGGGTTGATGGTGACCACCGACCTGGACAGGCTGGAGTGCGACTGGCTACTGGTAGCCGCCGGTATGATCCCGAACACCGAACCGGTACTCGGTACTCCGATCGAAGTGGACAATGGGATACTGGTGGATAGCCACTGCCGAACTTCCGTTCCCAACGTGTACGCAGCCGGAGACGTCGCCGCCCGCCGTCGTCCCGGTGGCGGGCGGCGGGTGGAGCATCATGACAACGCCATGAGGCAGGGCGCGGTGGTAGCTCGCAACATCCTGGGCGAGAAGACATGCGATGACGAGCCGCATTGGTTCTGGTCGGACCAGTACGACCTGTCGATTCAATCCCTGGGTGAGTTCGATCCGGATGCGAACCATGTGATCAGAGGATCGCTCGACGATCGGTCCTTCTCGGCCTTCCATCTCGCCGGGGATGGGGTGAGCGGGAGTAGCATCGAGGGAGTACTGACCATCGGCCGACCGAGAGATGTCTTTGCGGCCCGAAAGCTCATGAAGTCGGGAATGACCGTGACTGCCGGACAGCTGGAGGACCTTTCCACGGATTTGCGCCGCCTCGCTCGACCCCGGAGACGACGATGAGTGACCCAGCGCTTCCGGCGCCCACCGTGACCGCCCTCAAGACCAACGTCCGGATCGACCAGGACGAAGCCGTACATATCCTGAGGTCTATCGAGGGTATGAATGTCGAGGAGGCTCACCGAGCTCTCAAGTTCCGGCCCGGTCTTGTTTCGGCGCCGCTCTCCCGGGTACTCGAGCAGGGCTTGGCGGAAGCGGCCCGCTTCGGGATACGGAGCCGTGAGATGGAGGTCGGTAGTTGGAGTGTGGACGATGGGGATGTAATCACCCGTCTGCGGAGGATGGCGCACGGCATCGCCGATTGGATCACCACCAGCACCACCCGGGTCGAGATTCAATTACTAGTAGTGACCTGGCAGACCTCTTCGGGACAGGATGAACGCGACCAGATCACAGAGAGAAGGTAGTTACGATGGATCCAGTCAAGGTATCGAGCCCGATCCGGAGTCGGATCATCGAATCGCTGCGAAATGTGATCGATCCGGACTTGGGTGTGAACATTGTCGACCTGGGTTTCATACGCCGAGTTCAGGTCGAGGGTCGCGAGGCTTCCCTTGACGTGACCCTTACCAACCCTTTCTGCCCGCTTACATCGGTCATCGAGGACCAGATGCGCAACGAGTTGGTAGGGGAGGGGATACTGGAGGACTTCCGAGTCAGTTGGGTGTTCGACCCCCCCTGGTGTCCGGATCAGGTCACCGAAGAGGGTCGAAAGCAACTCCGATCGATCGGGTTCGCATCGATGTGAGCCCATCCCTGCAATTCCAGGTTCCAGGTAAGGTCATCTCGAGGAAGGATCCAACATGACGATCATCGCTACCTACGACGTATCCGAAGGCAATGGGGACAGGGTTGCCGAACTGTTGAAGGGTTATGCACCCACGGTACTCACCGAACCGGGATGTATCGCCTTTGATGTGTACCGGAGCAATGACAACCCGAACCGGTTCGTGCTTGTGGAGCAGTACACAGGCCAGGCCGCGGTGGAGGCCCACATAGCCGCCGACCATTTCGACGAGATAGCCGTGAAGCAGATCCGCCCTCTTCTGGCCGACCGCAGCGTCGACTTCTTGACGAAGCAGTAGACGACCCAGGCGCCCGATCCAGCCCCGTTGTTTGCCGGCAATAGGTTGGTTGGCGCCATTCTATCGGTGAGTAGATGTCACAAATTCCTGGACGCCAAGATTGGGGTGGGGTAGCCTGAATGACCTACCCACCTTGGCTAGGCGGCCGCCGAAACGATCAAGACATCAACACATCATTACCACAAGATGCTATGTTGTCTTGAGCGGACAACCTTGACTCTCGATGATGATGTAGCGGCGGCTCTCAGGGAACGGACCCGGCTCACCGAACAGACATTCAAGCAGGTCGTCAATGACACCTTGCGGCGAGGCCTTTCCCCGGCGCAACCGGAGGCGAAAGCGGGTTACCGTCGTCAGGGTCCACCACGGTGGATTCCTATCTGGAGTCGATCCATTACGCCTGAACCAACTCAACGATTCGCTTGAGGCCGCCGGGTTCGCCGGCTCACCACTTTCACGGGATGTCCCGACCTTAGGGTGATGGGGGCGCCCCGTCCAGACGAGGCCGTCACACAGCTATCTTCCCAGGTCATGTGGTTAATTTCACCTCGCTCGGCTACCCATCCAAACCCCTGCATGAAAAATTGGGGTTAACGGAACGGAGCAAGTGGGGATTGCATGGATCGTGGCGGCAGGGTTCGTGCGGTTACTCACCCACCCCAACGTTCTCAGTACCCCGGCGACACCGGAACACGCCGTTGACACCATGGCGGAGTGGTTCATTTCGCCCGGCGTCATACCCCTGAACCCGGGAACGCGGCGCCTTACGATCTTCCGCCACATGCTTTCGGCCGCCGGAGTAGGCGGGAACCTTGTTACTGACGCTCACATCGCTGCGCTCGCTATCAAGTATCAGGCCGAGGTCCACTCCAACGATCGCGATTTTATGCGCTTCCCCGGTTTGCGTTGGCGTAACCCTCTCTGATCTCCCCTCCGTCGGCGTTGTCTGACCTGATGCAGGCCGAAGGTGGACCAGTCGGCTTTGTGGGCCTACGTTGTCGGTTGTCTCCGAGATCGGTGACGGACAGGATTCTTACTTACAGGCGTACCGCGGGCAGTCGCTTTAGTTCTTCCCGCTGAGGATCAACCACGAAGCCCCCGGATTCGAGTGCGGTTACGGCCAGTAGTGGTTCTACACCTTCCTCGCCGAAGACCACCATGTTCGCTACAAATACACCTTCGAACTCCAGCACCGCCGCGCTGATGTCATAGGTGACGATCCTCCCATCGGCCGTCTCGTAGTCGCGGTTGGAGATAGGCGCCAGCCCGATCGACTCCAGGTACGATCTCGGCGCTACCGAGTCGAATGCGCCGGTGTCGACCAGGAACCTACCGGTCCATGACCGGTCGAGATCAGCCGGATTCCGAACTGTCACATCAACATGGGTCATCCCCACAGGATACCCTCCTTGGTATCGAAAACGTAGTAATCAATAATAGATTATTAACATATAATTACAAGACCAATGAGGTAGGACAGTCGGATAGAATGAGTCGGCGCCGAACGTGGTCGGCGTCCGTGGAAGACCTGTGACACGCCACCCCCGAACCGTGGACTCGTCTACTCAAAGACTTTCTGATAGCAATACATCAGTCAAGTCGATGCTATAACTGTCAGAATGCGAACGACTGTGACGCTCGACGCGGACACCCAACAGATTGACAGGGGATCGTGAAGCTCGTCGATGCGAACGTACTTCTGTATGCTGTCAACGGCGACGCGCCCCACCACTGGACGCCGCCAAACGGTGGCTCGACGGCGCACTCAACGGCGGGGCGACGGTTGCCTTTGCCTGGGTCGTCTTACTGGCCTTCATCCGGCTGGCTACCGCGCGCAGCATCTTCACCCGACCACTACGACCGCAAGAGGCGATAGCGCAGGTAGTTGACTGGACATCGCAGCCAACCGCTGTTGTCGTGGAGCCCACCGTCCGGCATCCTCATCTCGTTGAACGGTTACCGGCGCCGAGCGGGCCGGGTGGGAACCTCGTCAACGACGCGCATCTGGCTGCGCTCTCCGTCGAACACCGGTGTGAAGTCGTAACCCTTCGATCGTGACTTCGCCAGATTCGAGGGCATCCGCACCCGACTTCCGGTTTGATCCCGACGACTCGAAAAGGCGCCATCAACATGTTGCGAAGGTCAGGTTCGAGGGCGTCCTCACGAAGAAGATAGAATCCTTAGCGTAGAGTAGTGAGAATTAGTAGTGTAGTAATGCGTGAACTTATAGTGCTGACATAGCCTACGGTATCGGGTGACCAGTATCCGTATCGGGAGGACTACTGGGCCACCTGCGGCGCCGGGTAGTCGTTCAAGGGGACGAAGTATGGCCGACACGGAGAAAACAACGTACCGCCCTCGGGTGGTCGATAAGGAGTTGGATTGGTTGCTGTCCGGACTTCCGGCTATCAGTATCAACGGTCCGCGCGCCGTGGGAAAAACCAGCACCGCCCTCCGGCGCGCTCGGACCATCCACAGCCTGGACGACCCCCAGACGTTGGCGCTGACCCTGGCCGATCCCGGCCGCTTGACAGCCGGGGAGCGTCCGGTGTTGATCGACGAATGGCAACTCTATCCCCCTGCGTGGGATCTGGTACGGCGCGCTGTGGACGCCGACCCTGCGCCGGGCGGGTTCATTCTCACCGGTTCCACGGCTCCGGAGACACCCCCGACGCACTCTGGCGCCGGACGCATCATCGTGTTGAGGATGAGGCCGATGGCATTGAGCGAGCGCGGCCTTGAAGCGTCGACCGTGAGCCTGCGCGCCATGCTGGAAGGGAACCAACCCCCGGTGAAGGGACGGACCGGCGTAGGTCTGGCGGACTACGCCCGGGAGATAGTCTCCGGAGGCTTTCCGGGCATGCAACACGCCGACCCCGAACTCCAGTCGGCTTACCTCGACGGCTATCTCGACATGGCTATCGACCATGATGTAGCCCTGATGGGTTACCGGGTTCGCCGGCCGGTTATGATGCGACGCTGGCTGGCCGCTTACGCCGCGGCGACTGCAACCACCGCGACTTACGAGGCCATTCTGGATGCGGCCACTCCCGGAGAGGGCCAGAAACCGGCGAAGACCACGACGGCGGCCTATCGCGACCTACTGGAGGCGATGTGGTTGGTGGAGCCGGTCTCCGCCTGGCAACCGCGTGGCAATCCCCTACGACGACTCAAGCGGGGGCCGAAACATCATCTGGCCGACCCTTGCCTCGCCGCCCGGCTGATGGGAGTAACGGAAGCCTCGTTGGTCTCGCCCCTTCCGAAGGAGAGGGCGCATCCTGCTCCGTTTGCCAAAGGTCCTCTGCTGGGCGCATTGTTCGAATCGCTGGTTACCCAGAGCGTTCGCGTCTACGCCCAATCTGCCCGGGCGCGGGTGGGCCACCTGCGAACCTGGAATGACGTTCGCGAAGTCGATCTGATTGTCGAGCGAGAGGACAAGGTGCTCGCAATCGAGGTCAAACTCGTTGCCGCCCCCACTCGTTCCGACACCGCCCACCTACGTTGGCTCGCTGACCAGATGGGCTCTGAGGTCTGCGATACCATGATCGTGACCACCGGCCGGCACGCCTATCGGGATCAGGACGGAGTAGCCGTGGTTCCCGCCGCGTTGCTAGGTCCCTGAACTCTCGTCCTTCCTATACAGTCTCCGAGTTGATTCGAGTCGGACCGGGGATCTACCTACAAGCGCACCGCGGGGAGTCGGGTGAGTTCTTCCCTCCGGGGGTCTACTCGGAATCCACCGGATTCGAGTGCGGTGACGGCGAGGAGCGGTTCCACGCCCTCCTCGCCGAAAACCACGGTGTTTCCGACCAGGACTCCCTCGAACTCCAGTTCCGCCACGCCGATGGCATAGGTTACGGAACTTCCGTCCGCGAGTTCGTACTCACGGGTGGATCTGGGCTTGATTCCTATCGCCTCGAGAACCGATCGCGGTATTACCGAGTCGTAGGCGCCGGTGTCCACCAGGAACCGGCCTGTCCATGACCGACCGAGATCAGCCGGATTCCGAACCGTCACATCAACGTGAGTCATCCCCACAGGTTAACCTCCTTGGCTCCGAAACGTAGTAGTCCATAATAGGGCACTGACATACGATTACAAGGGCACGGAGGCGGGGCGGTTAGAGATGGTCGGTTCGACGGCCAGCCTTCTGCGCCACTCGACAATCTCTTCCTCATCGAAGTCGAGGGCCATCGCAGCGGCCCGGTCGATGATCCGGCGCGCCTGACATTCTTGACCTAGCGACAGGGGGAGCATCTCGAGGTCGGCGGCCTGCTCCCATGCCTCCGCGAGGTGTGACCAGGCAGAGTTGTCGGGTCTGGGTACTCCGACCTGCCGTAGCTGCGCCAACGACCACGATGGATACGTCAGTTTCTTCGTGCGGAGGTTGAGTAGCATGAGTCGGACGGGAGTGGAGTTCCACCATGCCACCAACGCCTTGCCTTCCGGTTTCCCGGAGACCGCAACCGGGATCCATCCTGACCCGATGGACGGTGTCGGCGACCAGAGAGCCGTTAGACGCCCGCTGATAGTGTCGTAACGCTCGGTGACTAGAGTGTGACTGCGCATCTCCCAATACCGACGAGCTAGGTGTGACTTGTCGGCCTTGGGATAGCCTTGATGGTCTGGCGTACCCGCCATCCGCCGGTGGATCTTGGCGGCGATTGACCAGAACAGGGGAACTGTCTCCGGGTCTACCTCAGCGGACTTACGATAGGTATCGCGTATTCCCCGCCCTGATGGGCCGATCCAGTGGTGAAGGCCGATCGGTTCCAAGTTTGGCGACAGGTTGATTAGGTAGGTTGCCTCGGCAAGTTGACCGTCGAACCACTGCACTGGCGCCCAGTCGCCGGCTTGGACGCGGTCGGCCGGCCAGAACGTGCGGCTGCCCCACTCGGTAGCGTTCCTTTGTGCGATGGCGTCTGCTGCTGCAAGGGTTTCTTCCGGGCTGGTTGGCATTCTGCGTAACGCGAAGAACTCGGTCTCGGGGGGGGGGTGTTGATTCGACGCGCTATCAGCAGGCACTCGTGTATGCCGGTGTTCTCGGAGAAGTTTATGCGTTTGGGGTCGTGCGAGGTGATGATCCGTTCGATGTGGAACCGCTTCGCCAAGAAAACACGCTCTTCCACACCCGACGACCCGATGCAACCTGTCGCCGGAACAACTTTCGCGAGCGTTCCCGCTGTGGTCCCATTCCTGTCAGATGGCGAATCCGTACCCTCTTCACCCGCGTACGGATCCCGGAGGAGGCGGTCGGCGAGGGGAGTGAAGAAGGTGCTGACGCTGTTGACGTTGACAACCTGTCCGGCTTCATGGTCAGATTGGGATAGATGATCGCGCAGGCTCAACTCGTACTGCTGCATCTGTCTCACCTGTTCAGAGGTGTATTGGCGGCCTCGCTTCACGTTGTTGGTGAAAGGTGGGTTCATGATGACCAGGTCGAGGTTGCCGGTCGGTAGCTCGGTCTCCTCATCGCTCACCTGGGTAGCGCCAAGTCCCAGCCGGGTTGCCAGAGGACGTACCAGGCTTGCCAACGAGTCCGCATCTTCGGCGGCGCCGAGAATCTCCAACGAACCGGCTTTGACCTCACCGTCCGGTTGCGGACCGTGTTTCAGGGTGAATAAGTTTATCCGTCGGTAGTCAACCGTCGGGGCGCCCAAGGTCAGGTTGCAGGCGGCCATCTGCACGGCGTAGCGGTTGATGTCAAGGCCGTAGATCACGTTCTCGACCAACGCCTTGTGGAACCCGGCCATGTCGTCCTCGCTCATCTGACGAGCTTCTCGTACACGGGACTTCATCACTTGCAGGGCGGCCATGAGCAGCGTTCCGGTGCCGCAGGCCGGATCCATGATTCTCAGTCGATTTACCTGTTCGGTGTCGTTCCATTCAACAAAGTCCTCGCTGATGGCGAGCCGGGCCAGTAGTAGCGCCGAGATGTTGTTGGTGTAATACGAGCCGGTCGCAGCGGCGTTGGGCAGGATGCGGTGGTAGAGCGGTCCGGCATGGTCGTAACCCAACTCGCTGAGCGAGGTGGCCGTTCGGTTGGCGCACTCGGCGAGTATGCATAGGGCGTGGCTTACGAAGCGCCGCCGGGGTAGGGTGGCGAGAACTGCCACGGCGGGTTCGAACACCGGTTTGTAGTCCTGTTCCAGGATTTTCTCCCAGTCGCGGACCAACGCCTCGGCGGGGTACTCGTCGCCCGACACCCGGGCCAGGTCGTCCAGCCAACCCATGTGCGCCACATCGGCCAGCCTACGGTGTAATAGGCAGGCGTTGGCGACCAGGAGTGCGGCGATCTTGCAGATATCGCGCTCGTTCCGGTCAACGCTCAAGCCCATGGCGGTTGCCAGGTCGGTAGCCAGGTCTCCCTCCTTGAAGAGCCCGGCCGCTCGCCGTACCGCATGGGTGATCTCGTCGGCTACCAGCAGACCAGGTGTTCCCAGACCGGAGGAGGCCACCACATGAGCGAAGATGCCGCGTCCGACCTCCTTGAGATCAAGCGTCAACTGATCCGGGATGTAGTCCTCTTCGGATGACGGGTCGTCTCCGGTCGGTTCCTGGACGGAGACGAAGCGAAGCGGGTCCTCCGCGAGACGCCCGTCGTGGGACTGAAGCGCCCGCAATACCTGGCCGACGGCCTTGTAGCCCTGGCTGCCTTCAGAGAGCGCGGTGGTCAGGTCCTCGCCGGGGGAGATCGGGATCGGCACGATTACATACCCGAGCCGCTTGCCCTCGCTACGCCGCATAACCCGACCAACCGCCTGGACGATGTCCACCTGGCTGTCCCTCGGCTCCATAAAGACAATGGCGTTCAGCGACGGAACGTCGACACCTTCGCTGAAGAGCTTCACGTTGCACAGAACCCGGGCGGTGTCGCCGTCGCCGGCTCGACGAAGCTTCCGAAGGGCCTGGTTGCGCTGGAAGGCGCTGTTGGCGCCGTCGAGATGTTTGGCGTCGATCTTCAAGGAGGACTCGGCGTCGCGTCGACCCCGGCGTACCCGGCGGGTAATGAGAGATCTGAGTTCGGGATGCGCCAGAGCTTCGGCGAAGAACTTGGAGCGTTTGATCGAGTTGGCAAAAGCGATGGTGCGGTGTAGTCGCCCCGGGCGCTCCAACGATGCGCCTTCCGCCACGCCGTTGATAGCCAGGGCGGTTCCCAACAGGCGGGTCGCTTCGGTGCTGGTGACGGTCAGGGGCTTTCCCCGCCCCGTGCTCAGCTGTTCGCCGAGGGAGACCAGGCGCCTCCACATGCCCTCAGGGACGTCCCGGTCGCGGACGCCGAGCACGATCACCCGGTAGTCGGAGAGCATCTCGTGGTTAACGGCGTCTTTGAAGGACAGGAGGTCCAGTTCCGGTCCGTACACCTCCAAGTCGGACATGTCCACCGTCTCGATACCCCGGGCTTTGAGTGAACCGCGAGACCTGGCCGTGTAGATACGCGGCGTGGCGGTCATATAGAGGCGTTTGGAAGCTGACAGCAGGTCATCGTGATGCACCGCCTGGAACCCGTTGAAGTCCTTGATCTGTGAGCCGGCCCGATCCACGCCGGTGGTGCGATGCGCCTCGTCGCACAGCACCAGATCGAAGGAGGGGGTCTCGTGTTTCTGCTGGGCCTCGGTCAGGCGCCGGAGTGACTGGTAGGTGGAGAACACCACCCGAGTGTTGCTGGTTTCCGGTTTTGGGGCCATCAAATCGGCCAACTTCTTGGGATCGGAAGTGACCGCGCATTCGAGTTCGGAGAGCTTGATCTCGTTTCCTTCTCCACGACCTCCGGCGGAACGGTCCGAGCAGACGACCCGGCAGTCGAGAGGTCGGAGGGTGTGCCGTAGCCACTCCCGCCTGGCCTGCGAGACGAGGGCGATGCTCGGGGCGAGGAACAGGATTCGACCACCGTCGGGAACCACCTGCTCCGCTATCCGGAGTGCGGTGAACGTCTTGCCCGTGCCGCACGCCATGGTGAGGCGGCCCCGGTGATGGTATTGCAGACCCTTCACGACTTTGTCGATCGCCTCCTGCTGGCGCGGCCACGGTCGGCGTACCGGGCGACCGTCGCCCGGTACGGTGAGCGGATCGTTCTCATGCCGCAGGAAGTCGATCCGTCGAACGGGTGGCTCAGCCCCTTCGACAGCCGCCTCGGCTGCCTTTGTCCAATCACTGGTGGCGATAATCCAACGCATGGAGTAGACCGACTGCTGGGTGAAACCAAGGAAAGAGTCGATTGCCGGCTTCGAGACGCGGGCCTTCTCGGAGTAGCACTTGCATTGAATGGCGATCCATCCGTCGCTTCGATGCCGGGCTACCAGGTCGACTCCCCAGTCGCGACCGTCGTGTCCGGTCAACTCCTCCCGTTCCGGCCAGTCCGCCCATCGGTGGACCTTCTCGATCTCGTATTCAGGGTTTGCCAAGAGAACCTGGCTGACAAGGTTCTCGAACCATCGACCCTTCTCACTCTCGTCACGGCTTTCCCGTCGGATCCGATCCAGCGCCTCGCCAATCGTCGAAACCATGTTCTGCCTCCCTGCCTTCTCGGCAGCGGGTCTCCCTGTACCCGCCCGAGATATGCCCGCCCGAGATTTACCTATAACCGTACGTGATCCGCGATCCAGGCGCCTTCCCGTTCAGGGTCGGATGGATCACCGCCTCTATTGCGCGACGACGGTTGGAATGTGCAGCGAGGTTGATTCCCGGTCGCCCCGATACAAGGTCGAGTTCCCGAAAGGGGTGACTGGCTACTTGAATGTTTCCGCTAGATTGTCCTCCTACGTCTGCGAAAGACCGATGGAAGGTAGGGCTGTGGTTCATTTTGATGCGTCAGCGAGCCTTCGTTGCTCCTCCGGCGATTACATCTCCACTCGGGGATCCATCACCCCCACCGGCTTGCGACGGTATGTCTATTGGCACATGGAGCATCCGCTTGAGGCTCGCACCGCTATTGGATGCTGATGTCGGTTCGACTGCGCGGGTCTCGATCCCCGTCCGTCGGGTCATTACCCGATTTCCCTGATGCCTCCCGCGGTCCGGATGGGCTTCCAGGTATGGGCACAGCATGTGTCCTGGGCGGAACTGATGGGCGCGGCCACATCGATAGAGGGCCGCGGCTTCGACAGCCTGTGGAGCAACGATCACTTCTTTCCGATCGCAGGCTATGAACTCGACGTCAACCAGCGCCTGGAAGGTCCGATCTTCGAGGGATGGACGGTCCTGTCCGGTTTCGTCGCCCATACCAACGCCGTCCGGGTGGGATGTATGGTCTCAGCGGCGGGTTTTCGCAACCCCGGCTTGCTGGTGAAGATGGCAACGAGTCTGGATCATGCGTCGGGTGGCCGCCTGGTGTTGGGTATCGGCGCCGGATGGTACGAACGGGATCACATAGCGTTCGGGCTCGATCACCCGACAGTCGGAGAGCGTCTCGATCGATTGGATGAGACGGTCGTGGCTATCAGAAGGTTGCTCGACGGCGAGACGGTGTCGATGGAGGGTAGATGGGTTCGGATGGTGAAAGCGCGCAACGATCCCCCTCCGCTTCAGAAGAACATGCCGTTGCTGGTCGGAGGCAGCGGCGAGCGGCGTAGTCTACCGTTAGCGGCTCGGTTCGCCGACTGGTGGAACGGTGAGGGGACCCCTGAGGAGATCGCCCGCAAGAACGTGCTCCTTGATCGGATGACCGAAGCTGCCGGGAGACGTCCGGCCGACCTCATCAGGACAGTGGGGTTACCCAATCCGCTAATCCGCAGTTCCCGGGCCGAAGCGGCGGAGGTCGCGGCCGCAATCCTGGCGAGACATGGCATGCCCGCCGGACAGGCGTGTGCTGCGGCCGTCAGGTCACCCTTGGTCGGGCCCTCGGATCAGGTCGCCGCCTATCTCCGCCGGTACGCGGAAGTCGGCGTAGCCGAAGTGGTCTTCGACTGGCCCTCTCCCTTCGATGTGGAAACCCTTGACGCACTGGCGATCCTTCGCCGGGAAATGGGTTGAGAGAGAGAGCCGGCCACGTTCGATGCGAGTGGTTTGCCGCGCCTCGGAGGTCCGAAAGGGGTTGGGTGGCTGCTTGAATGTTTCCGCTAGATTGTCCTCCTACGTCTGCGAAGCACCGATGGAAGGTAGGACCGTGGTTTCTCCGATGTATCAGGGCGCCTCTGTTGCTCCACTGGCAATTACCGTTCCACTCGGGATCTCTATCCAGGAGTTCTCGACCATCATGGTTGCCATCGGCGGTCTCTACCGAGAGGTTGGTAAGGCCCTGGGCACTGAGGAGGTAACCGGGCTTCAGGTGAGCAGACATCGGGAGGGAAGCCTGGTGTTGGAGTGTGATCCGCTTCTTAAGGATGGTTCCGACCCCTCCGCTGCCAATAGTGTCACCGATGTGCTCCTACAAGAATTGGAAGCGCTTGCGATAGGCAGCAGGTCCGCGAGCTTCAGTCAAGCCGCACTCAAGCATGCCGCCAAGTTGACCGGAGCTTTCACGGACGAGGGTTCTCAGGTGGTTGTATCAAGCGGTAGCCGATCCGTCTCGTTCGGCGTGGACTTCCGCTCCACAGTTCTGGGCTTGGTCAACCGCACGACGGTCAGCTGGGGATCGGTTGAGGGGACGCTGCAAATGATCTCGCTGAGGGGACCTTCACGGTTCAACCTACACGAAATGCTCACTGACGAGAAGGTGGAGTGCAGATTCGATGCAGACATGCTTGAAACCGCGAGGGCGTCGTTGGGGTATCGAGTTGTTGTTTCCGGCGAGATCCACAAACGAGGGGGCAAGTTTGAGTACGTCAAGGTAGAGCGCCTGCACGCTCGTCCTCCATCTGACCAACTCCCGGGCTTTGCGGAGATCCGCGGGCTGTTTGCTGACGCCTGATCAAATGCCGGCTGAATTACGATATTGGGATTCTGCATGTTTCTGGCAGTGATGAAAAACGAACCAAAAGGCATGGAGTGCGAAGGGGTGATAGAGGCCGCGGAAGCGGGGACTGTTCGGATTGTGACATCCACATGGACCCTTACCGAAGTTATTCGGATTAGGGGGTTGGACACCATGACCGAATCCGACGATCATGTGATCAGACGATTCTTTGAACGTGACTATATCGCGCTACGAGCTGTGACAGAGGAGATCGGCCACAAGTCACGACGGCTGGTCTGGAAACAACGTTATTCCACCAAGGACGCCATACACATAGCGACCGCCCTGGACGCAAATTGTACCGTCTTCGACACTTTCGACCAGCAGTTGATCAACCTGGGTGCGCCGACAGGATCTCATCTTCGGATAACGACACCCGATCTACCGAGCCGACCACGCTTGCTGATCAACGGTGCATCTGCATAATCGGTGTTTCCTGATGGCTCCCAGCCAACCGACTTTCGAGGAGCCATCTTCATGGAGAGGCGATCATCTCTGTGGCCCTTCACTGCGGTAGGAAACCGGTCTTTTATGTTGTGACTCACCGGCCGCCACCCGGAAAAGGGGACCCTAAAACAGGGGCGGACCATACTCAAAACGGGCGGTTAGCAGCGCCTCGCAGGTTCTTGGTGGTTAGCATCCCTTAAACGGCGGTTAGGGCTACGTCGAGTACCGCCGCGCAGGAGGTGAACCCGCGTGAAACCAGCGGTTTTCAATTATTCGGCGCCGGAGAACATTGCAGAAGTTCTGGATCTTCTCGCCGAACACGGTCCGGAAGCGAAACTACTCGCCGGCGGCCAGAGTCTTGTTCCGATGCTCAACTTCCGGTTGGCGAGACCGGCGCATCTGATCGACATCAACGGAGTCGAGTCTCTGGCGCACATCTCGTCCAACGGAACGCTGCGGATCGGCGCCATGACCCGTCTGACCGAGGTAGGTGAGTCGAGCGTGGTAGCAGCGGCGCATCCGGTTATTTCGGCGGCCGTGTCCCAGATCGGGCACCGGGCGATCCGCAATCGCGGCACGATCGGAGGGTCGTTGGCGCACAACGATCCGGCCGCAGAGCTTCCGGCGGTGTTGATGGCTCTGGATGCCGAAGTGACGGCGCGGTCCATGGACGGGGAGCGGGTGATCGGGATCAGCGACCTCATCGGTGATCGTCTCTTCGACACCACCCTCGCCGACACGGAGTTGCTGACCGAGATCAGCGTTCCGGCGGCCGCTGGTCGCAGCCGATTCGGGTTTCAAGAGTTTGCCCGTCGCCACGGGGACTTCGCCCTGGCCGGAGTGGCGGTGGTGATCTCCCTCGACGGCGGCGCCATCAAGTCGGCCTCCCTGGCCGCATTCGGTGGTACCCATGCAGCTCGTCTTCCGTCCGCAGAAGCGGCCCTGGTGGGAGTTGAAGCGACCGGCGCGGCATTCGAAGCCGCCGGTGAGGCCGCATCGGCGGATTTTCCCACCACTTCGGATGTTCACGGTTCCGGCGAATACCGGAGCCACCTGGTCAAGGTACTTACGGTTCGTGCCCTTGCGGACGCGGCCGGCAATGCGGGAGGCGGTAATGGCTGAAAGAGTGAGTGTGGCCCTCAATGTCAACGGCGCCACCAGAGAGATATCGGTGGAGCCGCGCAAGACCTTGGCCGACGCAGTCCGTGAGGACCTAGGCCTTACCGGCACTCACCTGGGTTGCGAGCACGGGGTGTGCGGGGCGTGCACGGTCTTGCTCGACGGGGAGGTTGTCCGCTCCTGCCTGCTGTTCGCCGTTCAGGCGGCGGGTTCGGAGATAACCACCATCGAAGGGATCGGCGCCGGGGGAGACCTCCACCCGATGCAGGAGGCGTTTTCCCGCTACCACGGTCTTCAATGCGGATTCTGTACCCCGGGGATGATCCTGGCGGGCATCGACATGCTGTCCCGGAATCCGGATCCGAGCCGCCAGGAGGTACGAGAAGAAATGGGCGGCAACATCTGCCGGTGTACCGGTTACCAGAAAATCGTCGAGTCGGTCCAGGCAGCCGCCGCCGTGATGGCCGGTGAAGGGGGGAGCAAATGACCACCACGCAGGAGACCGGTTGGATCGGCCGTTCGGCGCCTCGCCGGGAGGATGGCCCCCTCATTCGGGGCCGGGGCCGCTTCATCGCCGACATCGAGCCGGCAGGAACCCTTCACATGGCTGTTCTTCGCAGCCCGTTCGCCCATGCCCGCATCAGCGCCATCGACACATCGGCGGCCGGAGCCCTCGATGGTGTCCATCTCGTCCTCACTGCGGACGACCTCGACGGTGTCGGGGACTTTCCGACCATTTGGCGGTTGCCTGGTCAGAAAGAGTCCGATACTCCGGCCCTTGCTCCGGGCAAGGCTCGTTACGTCGGCGAACCTGTGGCCGCGGTGGTGGCCGACTCGCGATACGTCGCCGAAGACGGTCTCGACCTGATCGAAGTGGACTATGAGGTTCTCGACCATGTGGTTGGAGTCGAGGCGGCTATAGCGGAGGACGCTCCGGTCATCAACGAGCACATGGGCGACAACGCCATCATCGAGTATACCTTCCCGGGGATCAACGCTCTCGGGGAAGCCGGGGATGTGGCGGCCGCATTCGATGAGGCCGACGAGATCGTTAGCGGCCGGTTCCATATCGGTCGATACTCCGGGGTTCCGTTGGAGACACGGGGTTTGGTGGTCGAATGGGATGACCTTCGCCAGACCCTTACCGTCCACTCGGAAAGCCAGGTAGCCAGCCTGTTCCGAACCGAGTTGGCCGCGGCCCTGGGTCTTCCTGAGACGGCCGTCCGAGTGCTTACTCCGAACATCGGGGGCGCCTTCGGCAACAAGTGGGACCGGTATCCGGAGGACATCCTGGTATCTGTCGCGGCGATGAGGCTCGGCCGCCCGGTGAAGTGGATCGAGGACCGCCGCGAATCGCTGCGAGCAACCGTTCACGGACGGGAGCAGGTACAGGAGTGGCGCCTGGCGGCCCGCTCCGACGGAACCATTCTGGGATTGAAAGGCCGCGTGCTGAGCGACCAGGGCGCCCATCTGCACAGCGTGGGTATCGGACCGGCGTGGGTAACCGGCGCGGCGGCGGTCAACCAGTACAAGATCGCCAACTACCACTGCGATGTGATCGGAGTGGCCACGAACAAGACGCCGAACAGCACCTTCCGCGGATTCGGTGGTCCCGAGGCCATGTTCGGGATCGAAAGGATGGTGGACAAGACCGCCCGCCGGCTCGGTATGGACCAAGCCGAGATCAGACGGAAGAACATGATCGGGGCGGACGAGTTTCCGTACTTCAGCCCGGGTGGCGCCGTCTACGACAGCGGCAATTACCCCGCGGCCTTGGAGAAGGCGCTGGAGGCGGTCGAATACGACAAGTTGCGCGCGGAGCAGCAAAGCCTGCGAGAGCAGGGGATTTACCGGGGGGTCGGCATAGCCTCCTACATTCATGTCTCCGGCTTCGGGCCCTCGGCAATCCTCGGGTTCCTCGACTACTACACCGGTGGCTACGAGGGTTCTACCGTCAAGATCGATCCGCACGGGCGAGCGACCCTGTACACGGGAATGATCCCCATGGGACAAGGCACCGAGACCACCCTTGCTCAAGTAGCGGCCGATCACCTTGAGATCGACATCGCCAACGTAAGAGTCGTGTGGGGAGACACCGACCAGACTCCCTACACCGGCTTCGGATCCGCCGGCAGCCGCTCGAACGTGGCGGCGGTGGCGCTTATCAAAGCGATCGACGAGATCAAGGCGAAAGCGGTGCGGATCGGGGCCGGATTGCTGGAAGCCGATCCCGACGATGTGGCTTATGCGGACGGTCGGATCTCCGTCAAGGGGGCCGAGGAGATGAAGTCCCTCACCCTGGCCGAGGTGGCGCAGCAGGCGTACTGGGGTCACCATATCCCGGAAGGCGACCAGCCCACTCTTGAGGCGACCTATGTGTACGACCCGGCCAACTTCACCACCGCGTACGGCACCCATGTGGCGGTGGTGGATGTGGACATCGACACCGGCAAGATCGACTGGGTCAGGTATGTAGTGGTCGACGACTGCGGCACGGTCATCAACCCGCTTCTGGTAGAAGGGCAGATCCACGGCGCCTTGGCGCAAGGTCTGGGCGGGGCGATGTTGGAGGAGTTCGTGTACGACGAGGAGACCGGGCAGTTGCTGTCATCCTCGCTGATGGACTACCTGTTGCCGTCGTTCACCGACCTGCCGGACTTTGACATCCATCACCTGGTCACCCCGTCTCCGCACACCGAGGGCGGGTTCAAGGGAATGGGAGAGGCCGGATGTTTCCCGGCCGCTCCGGCTCTCGCCAACGCGGTGGTTGATGCGCTGTCGGACCTGGGGGTGGAGGTGGATCAGACCCCTATCACACCGAGTCGGCTGTGGACTTTGATCGAACAGGCGCGCGGCTAGCCGGAGCAATAGTTGGTCGGTAGCCCCGGCGTCTATGATCGGACGGGCGTGACGGACGGCGCGGTTGCGTACGGCTCTATCCGGCGCGGGTGCCGCGACCCGGTCCCGGGGCGGGACCTATGGCCCGGAAGCCGTGGTCGGCTTGAACGCGACCGCGTTCCGGTAGGGCGCGTCGCGTCCGTCCGTCAGGTCCTCGCGGGTTTCGATATCAGGCTGGTGACCGAGGTTGTTCCATGAGGCTGCTGGTGCAGGGTGGCCGCATCGTGACGGCCACCCAGGACTATGTGGCGGATATCCTCGTGGAGGATGGTCGGATAAAGGCCATCGGTGATCTCGAAGGGATCGAGGCGGACGAGATAATCGACGCCGCCGACCACCTGATCTTCCCCGGTGGGATAGATCCGCACACCCATCTGGACACCCCGGTGGCCGGGACGGTGATTTCCGACGATTTCGACTCGGGGACCCGGGCGGCGGCCGCGGGCGGAACCACAACCGTGGTGGACTTCGCCATCCAGGACAAGGGCGTCGATCCCCGCGCCTCCCTGACTAGATGGCACGAGATGGCGGCCGGTAAGGCGGCGGTCGACTACGCCTTCCACCAGATCATCACCGATCTGCCCGACCGGATGCTCTCCTCACTGGACGGCGTCGTTGCGGAAGGAGTTACCAGCTTCAAGCTGTTCATGGCTTATCCGAACGCCTGGATGTTGGACGACGGGGTGATCTTCAAGGCAATGAGAAGGACCGCCGACAACGGCGGTTTCATGATGCTGCACTGCGAGAACGGTCACGCGATCGACGCCCTGGTCAAGGAATCGCTTGCCCGAGGCGACTCAGACCCGGTTTTCCATGCCCGCACCCGACCGACCATCGCTGAGGATGAGGCGACCAGACGAGGTATAGCGTTAGCCGAGATGGCGGGTGTGCCCGTCTATGTGGTCCACATGTCATCCGCCGGGTCGGTGCGCGCCATGGCCGAGGCGCGCGAGCGAGGGGTCCGAGCCTACGCGGAGACCTGCCCCCATTACCTCCTGCTCACGGACGACAAGTTGGCCGAGCCGGACTTCCGGGGCGCCAATTATGTATGTTCTCCGCCTCTCCGGCCGGCGGAGAACCACGGGCCCCTGTGGAACGGATTGCGGGTCGGCGACCTGCAAGCGGTCGGGACCGACCATGCCCCCTTCTTCTTCGAGCAACGCCAGGTCGGGAGGGGCGACTTCAGCAAGATACCCAACGGTCTTCCCGGTATCGAATGGCGGCTCAGCCTCCTGTACCACCACGGGGTGGTCGGCGGGCGGATTTCACTAAACAGGTTTGTGGAGATTTCCTCCACCAACGCGGCGAAGCTGTTCGGCCTGTACCCGAGGAAAGGGGAGATCGCACCCGGATCGGACGCTGATCTGGTGGTGTTCGACCCGGCGGGCACCACCACCCTGTCGGTCGACACGCAGGTGACCAACTGTGACCACAATCCTTACGAGGGCAGCGTGCTGGCGGGCGCGATCCGCCGAGTGGTCCTGCGTGGGAAGATCATCGTGCGCGGCGGTCGCTACGTCGCCTCGACATCCGGAGGCGTGTTCATAAGGAGCGCCGAGTCGGCCGCTCTCAGCAGCTCGACCCTGGTGTCGTGAAAGGAGACCTGAAGCTGTGAGAACTGCATTGGTACAGATGGGCGCCCACTACGACCGGGACCGAAACGTGGACCGAGCGGAGCGTTTGGTCCGGCAGGCGGCGGATCGGGGCGCCCGGATCGTTTGCCTGCAGGAACTGTTCCACACCGTCTACTTTCCCTACGAAATGGACTCCCGGCACCTGGATCTCGCCGAGCCGATCGACGGTCCCACAATGGAGCGGATGCGCTCTCTGGCCCGCCAGTTGCAGGTGGTCCTGATCGCTCCGATCTACGAGAAGGCGATGGATGGATTGCTGTACAACAGCGCCCCGGTGATCGGGCCGGACGGCGACTTGATGGGAATCTACCGCAAGAGTCACATCCCTATCGTCTCGGTGCCGACCCTCACCGGAGTCGAGAAGTACTACTTTGCGCCCGGCGATACAGGTTTCGTAACGTTCCCGACCCCGTTCGGTGTGACCATCGGGATCCTGATCTGCTACGACCGGCATTTCCCTGAGGCGGCCCGCACCCTCGCCCTGAACGGCGCCCAGATAGTTTACGTCCCCACCGCCACCACGGGCATGAGCCGCTACCTATGGGAGCTTGAACTCCAAGCCCACGCCGTCGACAACATCTACTATGTGGGTGGCGTCAACCGGGTCGGGGTGGACCAGGGCGGTTCCGATTCGCACTTCTACGGCTCGTCCATGTGGGTCGATCCCAAAGGGAGGATCATCTGCCAGGCAAGCGACACCGATGATGAGGTGCTGGTCGCCGACCTGGATCTGGCGGTTATTCCCCAGATCCGCAACGACTGGGGCTTCTTTCGCGACCGGCGCCCCGACCTTTACGGTCGCCTCAGTACCTGAGATTCACGAGCGAGGAGCGAAATCATGGACACTGGTCTGGCGGGCAAGGTGGCGGTGGTTACCGGCGCGAGCCGCGGTATCGGGCGGGGCATAGCCCGGGCTCTAGCGGCCGAAGGGGCGCGGGTTGCCGCACTTGCCCGGACCGGCGGTGATCTAGCCGACACGGTTGCGAGTCTGGAGGGGAGTGAAAGCGACCATCTCTCGATTACATGCGACGTTACCGACCCCGACCGGATTGCGACGGCCATGGATCAGGTTCACACCCGGTTCGGACGTATCGACGTTCTGGTCAACAACGCCGGCCGACGGCAGAACTTCGCCAGGTTGCACAAACTTGAGGTGGCCGAGTGGAGGGCGACTGTCGAGGCCAACCTGTCCTCGGTTTTCTACATGTCGCAGGCGGTGACCGGCCCGATGATCGCCCAGGGATCGGGGTCGATAGTCAACATCGCCTCGATCGCGGGACCGGTGGCCTTCGCCCGCATCGGCGCCTACTCGGCGGCCAAGGCGGGCGTTATCGCCCTTACCAAGGTGATGGCGGTTGAGTTGGCCGAGTTCGGCATACGCACCAACGCCGTGGCGCCGGGATGGACCGAGTCTTCCATGAACTACGAGCTACGTACCGAACCGGCCAACCGGGAACTGTTCGAGACGATTCGCGACTCGACGTTGTTCAAGAGGTTCGCGGTCCCGTCCGAGGTGGCGAGCGCGGTGGTGTTCCTCGCCGGAGACGGCGCTAGCTACATCACCGGCGAGACGCTCACCGTAGACGCCGGCTGGGTGGCGGTCTGAACCACGGGAATCACGGTCATTCGTTCCTTCGGACCGGCGCGAGGCGAAGGTCCGGTCAGCGGGTGGTCGGTGGATCATGCCGCCGGGTTGAAAACCTCGATTATCTCCTCGTAGTTCTCGGTGATGGGGAGCAGAGCCGGGTAGATGTTCGGCCGGATCGAGTAGGCGTTCACCTGCCGTAGGCACTGCTCCGGAGTCCCGGCCGCGGTGAGAGATCGGACGACCTCGGCCGGAACGAGGGGCATGGCCGCCTCGATCCCTCCCTCCGAAGGGGGCCAGCCACCCATGGCGCGGCGCACGCTGTCCAGCAGATCCTGGTCGACTCCGCTCGCCCGAGCGATGTGAGGTTGCTGACCCAGGTACATGGTGGTCATGCGGGTGGCGACGGACAGCGCCTTCTCCTCATTCTCATCCATGGCTATGACGATGGTCTGGGGAAGGTCCAGATCATGCAACTTCCGGTCGGCGGCTCGGGCACCCCGTTCGATATGGCGGAGGGCGTCGGCGAGGTAGGTGAGGGATGTGAAGCCGTTGAGCATCACCCCGTCGGCGACTTCGCCGGATAGGGCCAGCATTTGCGGTCCGGTTGCCCCCACGTAGATCGGGACCTGTTTAGGAAGGTGAGCCACCCCGTGCCCGAGATCGAGCCGCAGGTCCCGGACCGTCACCAACTCACCCTCATAGGTGACCGTTTCGAGTGCCAGGAGCCGACGGGTGACCTCGATGTATTCCCGCATCTGGCGGATCGGCCGACGGCGGTTGATTCCCTGCTTCCACGCCAACGGATCCCAGTACGCTCCGAGCCCGAGCAGCATGCGGTGCGGCGCCATCTCGTCAAGGGTGGCGAAGGTGAGCGACATCAATGAAGCGGGTCTGGTCCACGAGTTCACGACCCCTGTCCCGAGCTTGATCGTGGATGTAGCATAGGCCATGGCGCCCAAGACAGAAATGGCGTCGCGAGCGGTACGGGTCTCGCACACCCACACCGATTCGTAACCGAGCGCCTCCATCCGCGCCGCCAGACTCACCTGCCGTCGAGGATCCGGTCGATCCAGGAAACACATGCCTACCCGCCGACTGGTCATCCGGGTATCCTCCCAGGAGAGTGTCGAAAAAGACGGGGGTGGGTCCACCGCCTGCTGACCAGGGAGTTTATCATCGAACTTCGGGCCGGCAGGAGGTTTTCAAGTACCTTCCTGTGTTGTCCTGAATCACTGTTTATTTTGTCGTTGTGGTCGGTTGCGTGGTTAGGGGACGGGTTTTTGTCCTAACCATGTTGCATACCGATAGGTAACTGCGATCACCAAGCGGCCCGTTTGGGTACCGGCCGGGCCGGGATCATGTTGAACGTACCTGACCCTAGGTAGGGGGTATGGGGGGACGCGTTTCGGCGCTGAGGCGGCGGCGGTTGGGGGTGGTACCCACTAGGGGAGTCAACCAGATAATAAGGATGTTTCTCGCGGCCTTTGGTCCTCAGGGGCCGAACAGTTCTGGCGGCAAGCACGTTATTCACCAACCCCGATGATTCTTCATGCCCCCGTCACGCCGAACCCGAAAAGGCCAAGTCAAACCCACTTTCTTGGTCGTCCCGGCGTTGTAACTCGTTCGTACCCATTCAAACCCCTGCATGAAAAATCGGGGTCAATAAATCTCAGAATCAGGACAAGCAACTACCGAGCGTCAGGACCTCTACCGAACCTCGGACGAAGTAGGTCGGTAGACTGTCCGCCATCTTCCATGAGAGGGACTGTGGCACGCGACTCCATCTACACGGCGGCGCTCCGTCGGGTGAGCGACGAATACATTCGGCGCAACCCCGCCTCTCGGGATATTGCCCGGCGCTCTGCGAAGGTACTTCCGGGCGGCACGACGCGTACCACGACCTTTTTTGCCCCGTTTCCTCCCGTCCTGGTCAGTGGCCGGGGTTCTCAGGTGGTGGATGTTGACGGCAACCGGCGGGTCGACTACCTGAACAACTACACGTCGCTCATCCTGGGCCATGCCCATCCGAATGTAATGGCGAGAGCGATGACCGTGGCGGAGCGGGGTAGCGCCTTCTCGTCCCCCACCATCCAAGAGGTTCGGCTGGCGGAGATGCTGGTTGAACGGGTTCCATCGGTGGAACAGGTTCGATTCACAAATTCGGGTACCGAGGCGACGATGGCCGCGCTGCGGCTAGCGCGCGCCTTTACCGGGCGACCCAGGGTGGCCCGGTTCGAGGGCGGCTACCACGGGACCCACGACTACACCGCCACGCCGGGGGCCGGAATACCGGATGCGGTTGACGAACTGGTCGTTACCCTTCCTTTCAACGATGTGGCCGGTTGCGGGGAGCGGCTGGTGGAGGTGGCTGATTCGCTTGCGGCGGTGATCGTAGAACCGGTGCTCGGGGCCGGAGGAGTGATAGCCGCCGAACGGGACTTCCTGGCGTTTCTCCGAGAGGTAACCCGCCGGGAAGGGGCGTTGCTGATATTCGATGAGATCATCTCGTTGCGTTTGCACACCGGGGGGGTTCAGGCCATCTACGAATTGGAACCGGACCTCACCACCTTCGGCAAGATTATCGGTGGGGGTTTCCCGATCGGCGGGTTCGGCGGACGGCGGGACGTGATGGCCCTTCTCCACCCGATCAACGGCACGATAAGTTGGGGGGGAACCTTCAACGGAAATCCGGTCAGCGCATCGGCCGGCATAGAGACTCTCCAGGCCTTGACTCCGCCGGTCATTGACGGGCTTAATCAGGCCGGAGACGAGTTGGCGGAGCGACTCGACAAGGTGTTCGAGATCTCCGGACTACCGGTCGGGGTGACAAACTACGGGTCGCTGTTCAACATCCATGCCACCGGCGATCCGATCCGTGATAACCGGGCGGTGGCGGGCGCCGATCCTGAACTGGCCGAAATCCTCCATCTCGGTTTGATGAACCGCGGCTTCTTCCTTGCACCCCGCGGCATGGGTTGCCTTTCCACGGCCATGACAGCAGATGACCTGGACGGCTTGGTGGCGGCGGTCGAGGATTTGGTGGCGAACCTGTGACAGGGTGCTGCGCTCGCCGCGAATCGTGAGCGTTGATCCGGTCTCCTTATGCGGCTCTGCCCGCCAGGACTCCGGCAAGTTCTTCAAGCCCTTCGATATTGTGGCCCGCAACCAACTCGTCCACGAACGGTAGGGCTGCCACCAGCCCGCGCGCCAACGGTTGGAACTTGGGATCGCCCGCCAGCGGGTTGACCCAGATTACAGTGTGGGCTTGGCGGGAGAGCCGTTGCATGGCCCAGGCCAAGCGGTCGGGTGGACCCATCTCGAGGCCGTCCGAGCATATGATCACCAGGGCTCCACGGTTGAAACGCAACTTGCCCCATGTCTGTACATAGCTGCTCAGCGACTCGCCGATCCTGGTGCCGCCGTCCCAGTCAACCACCAACCCCGTTGCCTGTTCGAGGGCTGTGTTTGCGTCCCGGACCCGCATCGCGCTGGTTAGACGGGTAAGCCTGGTTCCGAAGCAGAACACCTCCACTCGTTGTGAAGCCCTGCCGATGCCGTAGGAGAACTGCACCAGAGCACGTGAGAACCCCGCCATGGAGCCCGATACGTCGACAATCACGACGATGGGACGCGGGCGGTCCACCCTCCGCCTGCGGCGCAGGTGAAACAGGTCGCCCCCGTAGTACAAGGAGTCGCGCACACTGCGGCGCAGGTCGATTCGAGGACCTCTAGATGCGGGGCGGGTACGGCGGGTACGCCTCTGCGGCAACTGCAGGCGGGGAACCAAGCGGGCTAGCCGCCGGAACTCCTCCTCGGTCCATTGGTCAAAGTGTTTGGTTCGCAAGACCTCGACACTCGACGCTTGTGGACCGCCCCCGGACGGACGGTCCAGGTTGTCGCCCTCTAGCAACTCCAACTCCGTATCCTCCCTGCCGAACGAAACAGAGGCCGGTTCCGCATCTCCGTCGTTTTCAGCGACGCCCAACGGGAGCAACGGAGGGGGAGATCCGCTTTCTGAACCGACGAAGTACGCATCAAACGCGGCGTCGTAGATCGCCAGATCGCGGCGCCGGTTGATGAGGGTGATGCGGCCGGCCCAATACAGGTCCCGAAGGTCGGCGGGGTCCAATCCGGCCACCGCCCTCGTGTATGCCAGAACCTGGCCGGCGCCGACTGTCGCTCCCTGAGCCCGGAGCAGGTGTCCGAACCGGACCAAACCGGTCGTCGGGCCGGACTCAGACACCATCCAGAATCCCGGGCGCCCGGCTCCGAACGGTGGACAGATCATCATGGTCCTTGATTACCGATCCCAAGCTGAGATCCAGGTTGTCGGAGGTCACCTGATCCTCGCCCAGCTGATTGAGCGCTCGCGCCCAACTGATGGTCTCCGCCACGCCGGGCTGTTTGACCAACTCCAGGTCACGCAGCCGGGCCACCACCCGGGTGGTGCTCCGAGCGAGCCGCACCGGTACTTCGGGTGCGCGGGCGACGACAATGGCCACCTCTCTCTCCAGGCTGGGGAAGTCGATCCAGTGATAAAGACAGCGGCGCTTCAGGGCGTCATGCAGTTCTCGGGTACGATTGGATGTGATGATCACCGGGGGTGCCGCCGAGGCCCGCACGGCGCCTATCTCGGGAATGGTGATCTGGAACTCGGACAGGATCTCGAGCAGGAACGCCTCGAACTCGTCGTCCGCCCGGTCGATCTCATCGATAAGCAGGACACACTCCGAACCTCGCCGGATGGCTTTCAGGAGGGGTCGTTCGACGAGGAAACGCTCGGCGAAGAGTTCATCCCGGTCACCTGATTCCGGCGGGTCGTCCGCCGATTGTCGCAGGTACAAGAGTTGGCGCGGGTAGTCCCACTCGTACAGAGCCTGGTTGGCGTCGATACCCTCGTAACATTGGAGCCGGATGAGTTCGACCCCCAGCCCGCCCGCCAGCGCCTTGGCTACCTCGGTCTTCCCTACCCCGGCCTCTCCTTCCAGTAGCAGCGGCTGGGGCAGGGTAAGAGAAAGATAGATGGCGGTCGACAGACCTCGGTCGGACAGGTACGCCTGGTCGGCGAGCATCCGGGTGACATGGGTTATGTCACCGGAGAACCCGGCGTTGACGACTCCGGTCAAGGACGTTCGAAGATGGCCGCCAGTCCTTGTCCGCCGCCGATGCACATCGTCACGATGCCGCGCCGCCCGCCAGTCCGTTCCAGGGCGTGGAGCAGTTTGATTACCAGGATGGCCCCGGTGGCGCCCACGGGATGCCCCAATGCGATAGCGCCGCCGGAGATGTTGGTCTTGTCGGGATCCAGGTCCGCGTCCCTGATCACGGCTACCGCTTGGGCGGCGAACGCCTCGTTGAGTTCCACCAGATCTATATCGTCGAGGGTCAAACCCGCCTTGTCGAGCACCTTGGGGATAGCGAGAGCCGGAGCGTATCCCATCACCTCAGGATCGATACCGCTCACCGCCCAGTCAACCAGCCGCAACCGCGCGTCGGCGCCTCTGGCATGAGCCGATTTCTCGCTCATAAGCACCAACGAAGCAGCCCCGTCGTTGATCCCGGACGAGTTACCCGCGGTAACGGTGCCGTCTTTCACGAACACCGGACGCAGCCGGGCGAGGCTCGCCTCGGTCGTGGCCGGCCTCGGGTGCTCATCAACCATGAACGGCTCCTGCCGGGGTACGTCTACCGCGACGATCTGATCCTCGAAGTGGCCCTCCTTGATAGCGATAGCGGCGCGGTGTTGACTTTCGGCCGCGAACCGGTCCTGTTCACGGCGGTTTACGTTGTAGCGTTCGGCCACTCGCTCCGCCGTTACACCCATCGGGTAGTCGCCGAACGGATCTGTTACCAGCGAAAGAGTGCCGTCCACCAACTTGCGATCACCCAGCCTCCAACCGTTGCGAGCCTTGAAGTCGAGGAACGGCTGGCTGCTCATGTTCTCGTTGCCCCCGGCGACCACGATGTCGGCGTCTCCCAGCATGATCTGCTGGGCGCCGGTGATGATCGCCTGAAGTCCGGAGGAGCACAGGCGGTTGACGTTCATGGCGGTGGTCGAGGAGGGAAGGCCGGCCTCGAGAGCACAACGCCGGGCGTTGTAGGCGTCAGGGCCGACTTGGCCGATCTGACCCATAACCACCTCGTCGACCTCGCCGGTTTCCACCCCGGCCCGCTGCAACGACTCCTTGACGGTGACAGCGCCGAGTTTGTATGAGTCGACCCTGCTGAGAGAGCCGCCGTAGGCGCCTATCGCGGTACGCGCCGCCCCGACCACAACTACCGGATTCACATTTACCATGTCCGTTCCTTTGTATAACGGTGACTGCCCGAACGCAGGTCCCTTCTCCGGCCAAACCCGCCAGGTACGACCGACTCTCCATCCTAACCCTTTCCGTGTCCTCAACTACCACAGAAAGAGTCCCGGTTCCAGATAGGACCCTAGGGTGAACTCGGGCGATCGCCGTGGTTGAGACGTGGTTTTGGCGTGAGAGCATGTACCACATATGAACCGAAACCCGCGGGAGTTCGTATCTATGATGCAAACGAGACTAGACATTCTTAACCCGTATCTCTAGAATAGAGATATGGAGATAGTTAAGCTATTTTCAGGGGCGATAAGTGGGGCAGACTTCGCGGATGATCCACACTCGGTCAAGTACATGGGCGAGTTGGATCGACACTCCGAAGCCTTCCACCGTCTCTTTGAGCTACTCAATGATCCTGCTAACGAGCAACGCCTCGTCGATGCCGAGACCCATGATCTGCCGGCCTTGGCCGGCATCGTCCGGTTCGTCGAGGAGGAACCGGCCATCAGGTATGTGCTGTCGCGCGGGCGATCAAGTCTTCGATTTCGCCAGGCGGTCGGAGTGGCGGTAAAGCTGAAAATGCAGAAGCTCGGCCGGCGTACGACAGGTCGAAAGGGCGTTGTGAAGAGTGCTGTGTATTTCACAAGGGCTGAGCGCTATATCGCCGATCCCGACGCCGCTGCTAGTTCCGCGTCAAGTGCGCTTGAGGCACTTGACGCGGTGGCAAGCATGGGCGATGAGACGGAACGCCTCCAGACCGGGCGTGAGCTGATGGAGGCCCTGGCGGCGACTCGGCGGAGCGCGGGTCGTCCTTTCTGAGGTGTTGATACTGCTTGACAGCGGTCCGCTGGGGCTTCTTAGCAACCCGACTGTCCGTGGGTCGGGACGCGATGCCCGCGTATGGGCGCGGAACCACCTTGTATCCGGCGCGCTTCTCATAGTCCCCGAGATAGCCGACTACGAGTACGCCGTGAGCTGATCAGGGCTGGAAAGCAGATGGGCGTGGCGCGACTCGACGAGTTGTGTGAAAGTTTCGGTTATCACCCCCTCTCAACCGCGATCATGCGCGATGCAGCGTGGCTGTGGGCTCGGGCTCGTAACCAGGGTTACCCTACGGCTCATGACGCGGCGCTTGATGGCGACGTCCTCTTGGCAGCGCAAGCCCGCCGCCTGAAGGCCGAACAGCCTACCGAGACCGTCGTAGTGGCAACTACGAACCCCTCCCACCTAAGGCGGTATGTCGATGCCAGGGTCTGGCGCCAGGTGTGAGGCGGAGGCGGACTGTAGTCGCAGGAGTAGGGCTTCCCGGAGAATCAGTAGAGACCTCGGTGTCTCAGGAGACGCAGGTAGGTTTCGATACTCCCGCTGGGAGCGGCTTCAAATCCCGGCCCGTGACCGTGCGTCCGGCGCCTCGGTAAAGCCCAGAAGTGGTGAACCCCCATCAGGAGGGTGCCGGGAAACCCCCGGCTTGGCCCGACATCCGATGGTAAACTCCCTGGTCAGCGGACGGAGGGCCAATCTAATCACCCGTTTTCAGCACCCTCCTAGGAACTCCAGTATTCCTGCTGGATGGTGGAGGATTCGGCGACCAGGTGGGGTCCCCTCACCTCTATATGGCGCTGACCGGTACCCAGGATCTCGCGGCAACCTACACCGCGCATGGTCGGGTTGAGGGGGTTGGCGCCGGTGTATTCCAACAGGTGGTGTTCGCTCATGCCGTACACCAGCCGGTTGAGGCCGCCCCAGTACATGGATCCGCTGCACATGGCGCAGGGTTCGCAGCTGGTGTAGAGAGTGGCGTCCGCGATCTGTTCGGAAGTGAGTTGGTCCACCGCCATTCGCATCAGGTTGGTCTCGGCGTGGTTGAGAGGGCTTTTGCCGGTGATGTCGGAGTTCTCCGCCTCAAGGAGGATGTTTCCATCCGGGTCGGCCAGCAGCGCCCCGAAAGGCAGGTTTCCGTTGGCCACGGAGCGTTCCGCGACCTTGATCGCCCTCCGCAGCAGTCGCTCATCCATCTCGCTCAGGTCGCCGGTTACCGGTCGGGGGCCGCCTTCGGCGAAGAAATCGATGTGTACCGCCGACGCCTCCTCGATAAGGTGTGGTCCGCTCACCTCTATATGGCGCTGACCGCTGTCGAAGATGTTGCGACATCCCACGCCCCGCATCGTGGCCGTGCCGGGATCGCCTCCGGTTATTTCGAGAAGGTCCAACTCGCTCATGGCATAGACCATGCGGTTGAGCCCGCCCCAGTACATGGCGCCCGAGCACATGGCGCAGGGTTCGCAGCTGGTGTAAAGGGTGGCCTCGGCGATCTGTTCCGGGGTGAGGGTGGTAACCGCCAGGTTCATGAGGTTGGTCTCCGCATGGTTGAGCGTGTTGCGCCCGGTTACCCCGGTGTTCTCCGCCTCGAGCAGGATGTTTCCGTCACGGTCGGCCATGATCGCCCCAAAGGGCATGTTCCCGTTGGATACCGATCTGGCCGAAACCTCGATCGCCTTTCGCAGGAGCCGTTCGTCATGTGAGCTGAGTACTGTCATGGAAAGATGCTATTGGGACCGACCTGTTACCGGGGTCTTATTCAGCTTCATTCTACGCAGGGTAGTTGCAAACCGGATCCTGGGCGGGCCCGCCGTTGATATCCCACAAAGAGATACGGCCGGATCGCTGGACTCGGGCAGGCGTCATAGAAGCCGTCATTCCGCACCATTAGGTCGAACGAGATTCGAGCCCCTTCAGTGGAATGGCCTACCCCCTCCGGCTTGACGGGGCGAACAGGGCAGAAGGCCAGTGAGGTTATGTTGCTCGACCTACCTCACTCACCAGGTCAAGTAGCGGTACAGCCTCCGTGTCCGGGGTGACCCGGTAGCGCTCCTCTCCGGGATAGACGACAAACCTGGCTTCCGGTTGCACATCGGTACAGCCGCTGTGGAAGCCTTTGCGGGGCCGGGGCGTAAGGCTCCTTTTCGCTTCTATCGCCCACGGGCGATGGCCGGGCAAAGTGATGATCAGGTCGATCTCCGCTCCGCCCGACGATCGGTAGTAGCTCGCCTCGCTTCCGTCCGGAAGCCGAGATATGAGGGTTTCGATGACAAAACCCTCCCAACTTGCCCCGACCACCGGATGCCCTAGTAGGTCTTCCTTCGAGACAAGGCCCAGCAGAGCATGCACGATCCCGCTGTCACGGACATAGACTCTCGGGGACTTGACAAGACGCTTGCCGACATTCTTACGCCATGGCGGTAGGCGCCGTACCAGCAGCAGGTCCACCATAAGGTCCAGGTAGCGGGAGACGGTCTTGCCGTCCACGCCGAGCCCGCGCGCGAGGGCGGATGCGTTGAGTGGACCTCCTTGGGAGTGGGCCAGCATCACCCAGAATCGCCGGAGGGTTTCGGCGGGTATACGGGGGCCGAACTGGGGGATGTCGCGCTCGATATAGGTCCGGATGAAGTTCAGTCGCCAGCGAAAGCTCCTGCGGTCATCGGCGGCCAGGAAGCTGTCGGGAAAGCCGCCTCGCACCCAAATTGAATCCCGTTCGCTTGCATCAACCTCTGACACGTCCAGCGGACCGAGTTCAAGGTAGGCGATTCGTCCGGCCAGGCTTTCACCTGACTGTTGGAGCAGATCCATCGAGGCCGACCCCAGCAGCAGAAACCGTCTCACTCCCCGGCCGCTTCGTCTTCCCTGATCTATGATGCCGCGCAGGGCTTGAAACAGGCCTGGGGTTCTATGCACCTCATCCAGGATCACCAGCCTGTGCTGATGGCCTGCCAGATAGAGTTCGGGTTCGGATAGCTTGGCGTGGTCGGATGGTGATTCCAGGTCGAGATAGACGGAGTCGATCGCGTCGGCGATCTGCCAGGCCAGGGTGGTCTTCCCCACCTGCCGGGGTCCGATCAAGGCGACAGCAGGGTATTCGGATAGCAGTTCATGCAAGTGTGGGAGCAGGCGGCGGGGAATCATCCTTGTAATTATGGTGTGACATGCCAGAAATGCAAGGATGACCGGGTTCTCCGAGGGTTTTCGGGATTGTGATCGACATGAACAGAATGCTGCAATCCTCGCAGCCGACGGCCGGCAAACCGTCTCGAATCGACCCTACTCAACCACAGTGGATCCAGGTTATGGGGCTTGACCCGCTGTTGGTGTCTGGTTCAGGTGCATCTTGCGCAGGGAGTGGCGAACCAGATCCTGGGCGGACCTGGCGCTGATGTCCAGGAATCCATCCGGCCAGCCTTCCGAAAGGCCGCCGTACTCGTTTATCTCCGACTTCCGGTAAGTCGTGATGCCGTCACTCTTCTCCGCGAATAGGAGGGTGACCAGTTCCCTGGTCGTATCGGTCTCATCTGACGCCACCTGGGTCCGCAGTTGATTGACAAGATGGTCGCTGTGGGTCTCCACGATTATCTGGCGGCCCGCTCGAACGAAAGCCAGGAGGAAGTCCGCAAGTCGCTTCTGTAGCGCCGGGTGAAGGTGTAACTCCGGCTGCTCGAGTATCAACAGATCCGCCGGAATACTCAACAAGCACTGCAAGATGACCGGCAGCACCTGACTAACTCCTGTACCGACCGCCGAAAGGTAGACGGGCCTTGGTGCATCGGATACGTGGACGCTCAGAGCCCGCTGTCCATAGCGATCCCGCACCTCCACGTCCACCGCTTCCGCTATACCGAACCACCGGAGCCACTGGTCCATTGCATCCCGAAACGGAACCAGATCCTCATGACCGGTGGGTAGCGGGACGTTAACCCACCGATCACTTGATCCATCCAGCACTATGGCCGCGTTCTCGCCGCGGGTACCGACATGTGTATTTTCCAGCCGAGTCATAGACGCAGGTCCTTCCTGTGGAGATACCCGCACTGGACCTAGATAGTGAAGCCTCGAATCAAGTAGTCCGTCGGACGCAGCCTTCATCCATAACAATGGGTGGTCCTCCTCCGAGGCATTTTGTTTGTCCTAAACGTCGATCAACCAGCATCCGGCGTCTTCGGCAACCCGGATCATGCTGTCTCTGGTTCTCTCATACACATAGGAGGCGGAGACCGTTTGATGGTCTGGGCGTATCTTTAGTTCTCCGGCCTCGGTCTTTCGACCCGACTCCAACCCATCACCCGTTGCTTCGACACCGAAGTTCCCTGGAAGCGTGAGCGTAGTGAGCGCCCCTTCTATCAGAGGCCAGAAGGACTCGTAGTGGGCATGACCTAGTGTCCCGAATGTCTCGACCCAGTTGTCGACCCTTAACCCTGATTCTTCATGCCCCAGACACACCGACCTCAAAAAGGCCATGTCAAGCGCAGCACCGTGGGGCGTCCCGGCGTTCACCTCAGGGTGAAGGGTAACACCCCAGCCAGGCGGGGCCACCAAGCGGCTATCTTCCCAGGTCAGAGAGTTTATTGCATCTTTCTCGGCTACCCAATCAAACCCCTGCATGAAAAATTGGGGTTAATGCCCCGACAGCCTCCAATTCCTTCACATCATCCAAGGTGAGCATCACTTCGTAGCTGGTTGCCAGGTTCAATAACCGTTGCAATACGGTCCCGAGGTTACCGCAGGAGTTAAGAAGTTCCAGAGCCAAGCAAACCGGGATCGAGTTGGAGGGGCGGTCCCTCATAGAGAAGAGCGGAGGTACAGTCGGCAGCCGGGCTTCTGACAGATGCGCCCTCTTGGGATTTGAAGTCCCCATCTGGGGTCGAATCGGCCGCGGAGCGGTAAACCGGTGGAAATGTCCTCCCAGTCACATGGCTGGCCGATCGCGACATCACCGACTGCTTCCAGGCTCTCAGGAGCAATCGCGCCGGTCAGGTTTCTCATCTGGTCTTCCCAGATGACGGAGCGCGTATCAGTCTGGACGACGACGGTGTAAGGCAAGGTGGAGCTTTCTGGTGGGATGGTGAGGTCGAAGGCTGTCGCGAGTTCGGTGTTGGAGTGAACGAGCATGATCTCGGCAAACCTCCGGAGGTGGTGCGAGTCCAGCCGGAGGACAAGGACCATGCGGTCGAATGTGAACGACGACCCGGTCATGTGAACTGTTCGTAGCTGTCCAGGTTGTACGTCGATTTGAACAGGCGGTAACCTGCGGCGGGTATGCCCGGCCAATGCGGCTTTGATCGCTCGGGGTACGCTCATGTGTCTGTACTTCCGCCAAGCGATGAACTGATCGCGGCAAGCAACTCCTCCATCACCGCAACGTGGTGGCTTGCGTCGAAGCGGCCCAACAGGTCCGTCGCCAATCGACGGAGAACCCTCCGTTTCCGCTGTGCAACCCAGGGCCTTTGATCGTCCAAGACGTGCGGCCACCTCCCCGTCTGCGATACCCTGGCTTTTGCTCATAATGATCCACTGCTCAGGCTCACCGAGGTCTAGCGCGAAAACCTCCACCGCTGTTTCATCTCGACATCTTCCAGTGCTGCCCCGGGAGTCGGCTTGTCCGACGGGTAGTCCCTCTCAGTATTTGAAGGAACGTTGGAAGCCACGATGTCAACAACTTCTCGAGAATCCGCGCCAAGTCCCGTTCGCTTATGGTGCTGACCTCGTCTCTTGTCTAGTCCTGTGAAGTCGCTACCAGGTTCAGTAGATATGGATCGGTGATCGGGGTCTGGGTTATTTCCGCTATGCGGTAGCCGGATAGCGCTTCTTCTATCGCCGCCGCGATGGCGGGCGCCGGACCGATGATCCCGGCCTCGCCGGCGCCTTTCGCTCCCCAGGGCATCTCAGGCGCCGGTGATTCGAAGTGAAGGACCGTCATATCCGGGATCTCCGTGGTGGTGGGGAGGTGATAGTCGAGGAATGAGGTTGACAGAGGGTTAGCCCACTCGTCGTAGTGGAGTTTCTCGAGCAGCGCCCCTCCTATACCCTGGGCTATCCCGCCGACCACCTGGCCTCTGACGATCTGGGGGTTGATCACCGTGCCGCAATCAAGGGCGACTATGTATTCGAGCACCCGGACCTGGCCGGTCCCGACATCGACCGAGACGATCGCGGCGTGGGAGGCGTTGGTGTAGGTGGCGGCTGCGTTGACCCGCCCGTACTCGTCCGGTACGTGCTCGATTCCGGGAGGGTCATAGGTGGCGGTCGCTTCCAAGCCCGGATCGACGCCCGAAGGCAGGTCAACGGTCCTGATGTTGGCGCGCGGTGGTGATCGGCACACCGATCCTGCTGGCCGGTCTCGGAGAGATGATGACCGAGCACTCCGGGGTGATGAACCTGGGTGTGGAAGGAATGATGCTCGGAGGGGGAGTGGTGGGTTTCTGGATGAGCACCCAGCATGCGTCGATACCTATGGCGGTGGGGGCGGGTGTCGGGGCGCTGTTCGCGCTGATTCATGCTTATCTGGCGGTCACCCTGCGCGTCAACCAGATCGTCTCCGGATTGGCGCTGGTAATGACCGGAACCGGGTTCGCCGGTTTCGTGGGCAGTTTGGCCGACTCCGCCCTCATCTACGCTCGGCCTGTGTCTTCTTTCGGGCCGGTCTTCGGCGAGTGGCTTCGGGAGTCGCCGCTGGTCGGGCCCTTGATATTCGGTCACGACTGGGTCGTATACATGTCGTGGGTTCTCGTGGCTTTGGCTGCCTTCTGGTTGTTCCGGACCAGGGCGGTTCGGGCGGTGGGGGAAGATCCCGCGGCGGCCGACACGGTTGGTATTCCGGTTGGGATTACCCGATATGTCTATACGATGATCGGCGGCGCCGGGGCCGGGATGGGGGTACCTACCTGATGGTCGGTATTTTCGCCACCTACCAGCACGGCATAACGGCCGGTCTCGGTTGGATAGCCTTCGCGCTGGTGATCTTCGCCGGCTGGCGACCGTGGCGAGCCCTGGTAGCGGCGTATGTGTTCGGCGCCCTCCGTAACCTCGGCTTCTCGCTACAGATTCTGGGCGCCGAGATACCCTCGGACGTATTGAACGCCTTGCCGTTCGTGCTGACAATCGTCGCGCTGATAATCATCTCGGCTCGGCCGGCGGCAGCCCGCCGCTACAGCGCACCGTCGGCCCTCGCCGTTCCGTACGCCCGGGAGAGCCGCTGAACGGATATCGACGGCACCGGTAGGAAAGCAGGTTCCTCGTGGGATTCCGGGGGACTGAAGCTGATGAGGTAACAGCGAGATAGATCAACGCCCGTTCCGCGGCTGCCGCGCGGACCTCCGGCAGAGGGCCGCGCCGCCGCCGAGTATGTGCGACCTGATGCGATTCTCCCATGTGTGTGGTCCTTGTGCGTCCACAGGTCGGCGGCTCAAGACCGGATCGGTCAGTGGAACTGCTTGGCCTCGGTGGAGCCCACCAGTGACAGGGTCGAACCGCGTCCGCCGGTCGTGACCTGCACCACCTCGTCGAAGTATCCCGCGCCTACTTCGGCCTGGTGCCGGGTGGCGGTGTAACCGAGCGACTCCGCGCCGATCTCGGTTTGCTGCAACCGGCTGTAGGCCGCCATACCGTCGTGGTGGTAGGACCGGGCCATGTCGAAGGTGTGGTAATTGAGCAGGTGCCATCCGGCCAGGGTGATGAACTGGAACCGGTATCCCAGCGAGGCGATCCGATCCTGGAAGGCCGCGATCTGTTCATCGCTCAGATGGCGCCTCCAGTTGAACGAGGGGGAGCAGTTGTAGGCGAGCGTCTTGTCCGGAAACCGCTCATGGATGGCCGCCGCAAAGGTTGCCGCCTCCTCGAGGTCCGGCGCCGAGGTCTCGAACCACAGCAGGTCGGCGTAAGGCGCGTAGGCGAGAGCCCTCTGCGTGGCGGCTTCCATTCCCCCACGGACTCCGTGGTATCCCTCCGCGGTTCGTTCCCCGGTGACGAAACGACGGTCGCCTTCGTCCACGTCGCTGGTCAGGAGACGGGCGTCCCGGGCGTCGGTCCTCGCCATGATGAGGGTGGGAACATCCAGCACGTCGGCCGCCAGCCGCGCCGCGGTCAGCGTACGGATAAACTGGGAGGCCGGTACCAGCACCTTGCCTCCCATGTGTCCACACTTCTTTTCGGAGGAGAGTTGATCCTCGAAGTGGACACCGGCCGCGCCCGCCTCGATCATCGCCTTCATCAACTCGAATGCGTGGACCGGGCCGCCGAACCCGGCTTCGGCGTCGGCCACTATGGGAGCGAACCAGTCGGCTCCAGTCCGGCCTTTGATGTAGTCGGCCTGGTCGGCGCGGGTGAGGGCGTTGTTGATGCGCCTTACCAAGCTCGGAACGCTGTTGGACGGATAGAGACTCTGGTCCGGATAGGTCTGGCCGGCCACGTTGTTGTCGGCCGCCACCTGCCAGCCGCTCACGTACAGAGACGTGAGTCCGGCCCGCACCATCTGCACTGCTTGGGCGCCGGTGAGTGCGCCGAAGGTTCGGACGATCGGTTCGGTCTGTAGCAGGCGCCGGAGCCGTTCCGCCCCGGCTCGGGCGATGCTGTGCTCGATCCGGAGGCTACCCCGCAGGCGGAGTACGTCGAGGGCGGTATACGGGCGCTCGACACCCTGCCACCTTGCCTCCTGGTCCCAACGGGCTTGGAGAGCGTCTGCTCTCCCGAACCTGTTCCGCCCATTCCTCGACATGATTCCGTACCTCCCCGGTACCGATCCAGTACTCAACCGAGCCGTCCCGCGCGCTCTGCCGAAGCATCGCGAGGTAATCGCTCCGTGTTAAGCATGGCGGAACCGGAGGCCATATGTGTTGCTTTCGGCAATAGTGCAGGCCTGTTTCTTTTGATCGAAGTGATAGGCTGTAGCTATCACATCGGGAGAAGGGAGAGGGAGGCGAGTGGAGTTCCGGGAACTTGAGTCCTTCCTGGCGGCGGCGCGGATAGGCAGCTTTCGAGGGGCGGCGAGAGCCTCGTTCGTGAGCCAGCCATCACTCAGCGCCCGGATCAGGTCGTTGGAGCGCGAGCTCCGCGCCCCGCTCTTCCATCGTATGGGTAGAGGCGTTCGGCTCACCGTGGCCGGGGAGGCATTTCTGCCCTTTGCCGAGCGGGTTATGGAGTTCCTCGATAAAGGCCGCGACGCGGTACGTCAGACCGTGGATGAGCAGCAGGGGACCATCACGATCGGTTCGGCTCGTACCATCGGTACCTACATGCTTCCCCCGACGCTGGAACGTTATCAACGCCGCTACCCGCAGGTATCAGCCCGGATACGTACCGGACGGTCAACCGATGTCTTGGCCATGATCATCGATGGTGTTGTTGATGTCGGCCTTTGCAGGGGCTTGGTACACCCGGATGTGCATTCGATCTACCTGTACGACGAGGAGATCGTTCTGGTTACCTATCCGGATCACCCATTTGCGGAGGCGGGGCATGCCAGGATCTCGGAGGTGGCGCGCCAACCCCTGATCCTCTATGACCCGAGTTCGACCTACTTCCTGCTCATCAATCAGGCCTGTCACGAGGCGGGGATCGTGCCCCAGATCGAGACCATGCTCGACAGCATCGAGGCCACCAAGCGTATGGTGGCCTTGGGGCTGGGCATCTCGTTCCTGCCGCGCAGCGCTATCCGGAGCGAGGTCGAGATGGGAAGCCTTACGCCCATCCGGATGGCTGCGCAACACCGGGTGCAGCTGCCGACCCATGTCCTGGTCAGACGAGCCCAGCACTACAGCATGCCGGTGATGTCGTTTCTCGGGCTGTTGCGGGAGATCCACGGGTGCGACCTGTCCGGGGTGGTGGACAAGTCCACAGGGTAGGTTCCGGTTGATCGGGGAGGCGGGTCCCTTTTGGCGCCCGGTCGCGGTTCGGTCTAGGAGGGTACTGAGAAACCCCCGGTTGGCCCGACATCCGATAAACTCCCTGTTCAGCGGGCGGAGGCCGACCCGCCCCCGTCTTTTTCAGCACCCTCCTAAACGTTGTCCGCGCCGTCGGCGATCTGCTTGAGCCACCTTCGATACTCGACGGCCACTCGGTCGGAGCCTTTGATCTGCACCTCGGCCGACAGGTCCATCGGCAGTTCCTCAGGGCGCTGTGATTGTACGATGGGAAGGTCCTGCCCGATCACGAGGGCGTTGAAGTCGAGCATCTCTTGGTCTGTCTGTTCGTCCATCGAATAGTCTCGACCCATAAAGGTGAAGCATCTCGATGTCTTGCGTCCGGTCGGACAGACGGAGAAGAACAGCAAGTACCGCTGGTCGAGGGCGGGAATCCGCTGGTCGAGGGGGATCGTGTTGGGCATGAACATCCGGTAGTCGATCCGGACATCAACCGGACCGTCGCCGGACTCGAGGTTCTTGTTCTTGCCGGAGTCGGCGGGTTCGGCCATGTGGGGATGGTCGAAGCGCAACTCGTGGCCCACCCGGGCGATGCCGTGATCGGGAACCTCCGGCTGTTCACGATCCCCCAATACGCCGTCGTGAACCCAGGCGAAGTGGGCGAAGTCGACGTAGTTCTCGATCCGGCGCGGCATAGAGCAGTTCCAGTCGTAGGACGGCACTTCGATGATCCGGTACCGAGGGTCTGAGCGATAGGGGAAATCGGGCAGCGGGTATCTCGGCTTTCCCGACATGCACACCCAGATGAGACCGGCCGCCTCGGCGGCGGCGTAGCTGGTCAGGCGGGCTCTCTTGGGGATTCGGGTACCGAAACGGGAGGGGATTTCAGTACACATGCCGTCCGGCCCATATTTCCATCCGTGGTAGGCGCAACGTAAAGAGTTGTCTTCCACCCAACCGAGTGACAGGGCGGCGCCTCGATGAACGCACAGATCGCGAAAGGCGCGCACCCGGCCATCGAGCCGGACGACCACGATGGCCTCATCAAGCAACTTCGCCGCCAGCGGCTTGCCGTCGCTCAGATGCGAGGCGTAGGCCACCGGATGCCAGAAGTTGAATAACTGCTGGTAGAGGCGCTCTTCGGCGGTGTGGTCGAACCGAATCTCATCTTCGGTGACCCTGTAGCGGTCCGCGATTGTCATTGTCCACTTCTCTTCGCGGTGACCGGATCGATCAACGGTCGCTCCGAGTCACGGGCCTTGCCGTTCTCGGTTTTAGGAGAGAATACCGGCATGATGGGTCTCTCAGGTCTATGAGAGACTTTCCAGCGCTACTTTTTTGTGTTGAAGATTTATGCGGCGCGCAGAGATGAAGACGAAGGAACCAGAGGATGCTGGTCCGGTTGGTCGTCCTGCGAGTCCAGCGCCGTCTTGATCCGTTTGTAAGTGGTCACTACTGACAAGACGCCTCCGACCGTCATAAGAGCGGGAGCGGCGGCTGCGAGCGTCGGACCTGCCCCGAGGGCGATGACCACCGTCATGCCCGCGCCGCCAATCGCCGCCGTCTTGCCTTCCTTGAGTACGTCCGCCATGACCTTCGTGCGCGCCTCCTGGGGTGTCATCTGGTCCTTATAGACGTAGATGACATTCTCGGTGACGCTCACCACGCCCTCGCGCACCATACCCATGCACGCGGATACCGCGGCGGTCTTCAAGGCCGTACTGAATACAATGCCGGTGGCGTCAAGCGCGTTCAGTCTCGTTGCCGTCCTTAACTCGGAGCGAGTCATGTCGGCGGCGCCACGCTTGCGGTTCTTGAAGAGGCACTCCCAGATAATGTTGTCGACTTCCGTCATCTTGTCGGGGGCCTTGGCAACTGATTTGATGTGGCTCGCGTCTTTACCCTTGGTGAATCTGCGTACCGCACCCTCGCCAAGTTTCCTGATCACCAACGGAACGCTCTCAACATAGAATTCGTTCGCGTCAACAGTCACTCTCGTAGCGCCGCGCAGCCCCGCTCTTCTGAACTTGTCCTTAAGTGGGAGGGGGAGGTCGGCGTACGATGAAAGTGCATCCTCCAGTTGCAAAAGAGCGCCGCTGGTTGCCTCCGCGGTGACCAATACCCACTGATCTGGCTTAGTTCCTCCAGAATCCTTGGCGTCGATGAGTGCTTCGAGGGGCTGCTTGCATGCTGCACGGAAGGCCCGGCTGTGTGCGACTATTCCGGCGACTCCGATGCCCATGGCCTTGGCAATCTCAGTTGCGGTTCCGGCTGCTTCGGTGACTTTGGCGGCGGCGGTGGTTCCAGCTTTGGTGATTGTCGTTACGGCCCCCCTCGGAGTCTTGGCGAACTTCACGCCTACGGACTTGGGTTTCCGGCGCCGGTCTTGCATAGGCGCTTCGGGGAGCGGGTCTTGGTAGTCAGGCTGGATTGACATGTAAGTGTTCTCCTTCCAGTAATTATATCAATATAATAAAAACAGGGTTCTCTTGTTCGGCGAATCGCTCATCGTGTGCGGATTTGCGGCGATTGGAGGAGAGACGCCGTTCTCGGCGCTGGTAGCCGGTATCGGCATAGTGGGTGTCTGAGCCCAAGTTGTGCGGAACTCCCTCGATTCAAGTGTTCCGGTCGCTGAACAGCTTGCCTCCGGCTGCCCAGTCGTCCGCGCCTATGTCATGGAAAACCACCGTTACCAGGTCCTTGGGCGACCCTTGATGATGGTGAACCACGTTGCGGGCGATGCTGTCGGCCACCTCATCGGCGAGTTTACGCTTCGCCTCCCGCAGATCACCCTTCACCAAGTCATACATGAAGTGAATGTGCGCAACCGGCATTCGGACCTTCCCTAAGGACTACGAGAATCTAGATCAATACGATACCTCGCGCCGATCTCAGGCGGTACTCAGGGCGGGAATCGGGGATGTATGGTCTAGCTCCTCTGTCACGGTACCGGGCGAGTCGACCGCTGTCTTGATTCGCTTGTAGGCGACTACGACGTAGACCACTCCTCCGATCGTAACCAGGGCGGGACCTGCAGTTGCCAGGGCGGGACCCGCGCCGAGGGCCGCCGCCACGGTCATCACCGCTCCTCCGATTGCCGACTCCAGTCCCTTCTTTGATACGTCTCTTATGACCTGTTTAAACGCTTGCTCAGTCGTCAGGTCATCCTTGTAGACATAGACGAGGTTCTCGGTGATGCTCACCACGCCCTCGAGAGCCATACCGATGCACCCGGCCACCGCAGCGGTTTGGAGGGCTTCAGTCATCACGATGCCGGTGGAGTGCAGCGCGTTGGCGGCGTTAGCCTTCGCCAACTCCAACGGAGTCATGTTGGCGGCGCCGCGGGACCTGTTGATACTGGCGGCTTCCCAAACGATGTTGCCAGGGTCCATCATCTCCCCGGGGGAATTGAAGACCGACTTGATGTGGCTGGCATCCTTGTTGTCAAGGAAGCTGACTACCGCGTCCTTTCCCAGATTCCTGACAGAGGAAGGAATACTCGAGTCGTACAAAGTGCTCGAGACGTCGACCGGCCTCCAAGTCCCTCGCATTCCCGCCATGCAAAACTTGGCTTTGAGCGTAGGAGAGAGGTCGGCAAACGATGGAACCGCTTGCTCCAGGTTGATGAGAGCACCGGCGGCGGCCTCGGCGGCGGAACGCACCCACTGATCTGTGTTGACTCCTATGTCGCTGCCGAGATGTCTGAGTGACTCGAACGGCTGACTGCATGCTGCGCGAAAGGCCCGGCTGTGTGCGACCATCCCGGTGATCCCGATGCCCATGGCCTTGGCGATCTCGGCGGCTGCGGTTCCGGCTGCTTCGGTGGCTTTGGTGGCGGCGGTGGTTCCGGCTTTGG
>CAZEZF010000003.1:0-34899 GCA_964516495.1 uncultured Acidimicrobiia bacterium
TCCGAACTCACCACCAAATGGATAAGACGCGGCACCCACCGATCCGTCAAAGAACCCTACCGACTCCATCAACCACTGGATACAGGAATGGAACCAAAACCCCAAACCCTTCATCCGGCATAAAACCGCCGACCAGATACCCGAACAGCCTACAAACATATCTACAACGAATCCCTGACTCAGGACACTAGCCCCAATGATTCATGCAGGGGTTTGTATGGGTGACCGAGAGAAATGCAATGAACTCTCTGACCTGGAAAATAGTTGCTTGACGGCCTCACCTGGGCGGGGCGCGCCCATCACCCTGGAGATGAACGCCGAAACGCCCCACAAAAGTGGGCTTGACGTGGCGTTTTCTATATAGGTGTGTCTGAGGCATGAAGAATCAGGGCTAGAACCCTGGTAGCCGGCAGCCGATGATACAGCTTTTAAGTTCAAGGACGCCCGGAGGTTCTGAGCAGATTGTGCAGGACCTCGTATTCTTCCAAACACTTCCCCGATCCGATGACAACAGACTGGAGGGGTCGCTCCGCCACCCTGACGGACATTCCGGTCTCGTAGGACAACCGATGCGTCAAGGCAGTCAGCAAACCTCCTCCTCCCGCAATCACGATTCCGGTTTCCATCAGATCGGCCGCCAGTTCGGGAGGGGTGTTGTCAAGAGAGAAACGGACTGCGTCGACTATCTGTGATACGGGTTCCTCGATTGCCGTTCTCACTTCGGCGGCCGTGATGAGGATGGTCTTCGGAAGACCGGACATCAGATCTCTGCCCCGGATCTCGGCGTTCGGTTCGTCATGGAAAGGGTATGCCGACCCGATAGCCATCTTGATCTGCTCGGCTGTTCGCAATCCAAGCGCCAGGTTGTGTTCCTTCTTAACCCAGTCGACGATCCGTTCATCCATCTCGTCGCCGCCTACCCGGATGCTCTTGGAGATAACCACCCCGCCCAGAGCTATCACCGCCACCTCGGTGGTCCCCCCGCCGATGTCAACCACCATGGAACCGATAGGTTCGTTTACCGGGAGGTTGCATCCGATGGCTGCGGCCATTGGTTCGTCGATAGTGAAGGCCCGGCGCGCCCCGGCGTGATAGGCGGCTTCCTCAACGGCGCGACGCTCGACGCTGGTGATTCCCGAGGGGACGCAGATGACGATGCGGGGCTTGGCCCACCTCCGCTTGTGTACACGCTGGATGAAGTAACGGAGCATCCGCTCGGTTATATCGAAGTCGGCGATAACGCCGTCCCGTAACGGGCGGATAGCCTTGACGTAGGAGGGGGTACGGCCGATCATCCGCTTGGCATCCATGCCGACCGCCAGAGCCTCGTTGGTGTGGGTGTTGATGGCGACCACCGAGGGTTCGTTCAAGACCACCCCTCGGTTACGCACATACACGAGCGTATTGGCGGTGCCGAGATCGACAGCCATATCCTGGCCGGCAAAGGCGAATAGGTTGTCAGCCATAGTCGTATCCGATCCCGGGTTCAATCCTGATCCTAGCCAACGGCATGACCAACCGACGCCCGGAGTTGGACAATAGTACCGTTACCCTGCCCCGAACCAGAGGAGTAATTCGCGCTCCGCGCTCTCGGCGCTGTCCGATCCGTGGACGATGTTCTCCTGTACATCCAACCCGTAGTCACCTCTGATCGTGCCCGGCGTGGCGGAAACAGGGTTGGTGGCGCCCATCAGGGTACGGGCGGCGACCACCGCCGACTCACCTTCCCATTCCATCGCGACAACGGGACCGGACGTGATAAAGGCTATGAGAGACGGATAGAACGGCTTATCACGATGCTCGGCATAGTGGCGGGCGGCGGTTTCCTCATCCGGCAGCCTCAGTTGAATCCGACGTAAGGAGAGCCCTTTGGCCTCGAATCGGGAAATGATCTCACCCACCAATCGTCGCCTTACCCCATCGGGCTTGACCATGACAAAGGTTCTGTCGTCGGAGATTTCGTCTTGGGGCATTATGCTTCCTTCTCACGTACACATGGTGGGGACCCGGACCGGACGCTTGCCGGCCGGTGGGATGTCCGAATGGTAGGGGAAGATCGCCGGGAAGCGAATCTCAGCTATCGAGGATCGCCGCCCTGGCTTCGCCGGCCACATATAACGATCCCGCCACCACAATAGCCTCCTCGGGACCGGTCCATTCCCGCGCCAGCGCGATGGCCGACGTCACGTCATTCGTTGATGAGATCGGGATGTCGGGACGGATACGCTCGATCAGGCGGATGATGTCTCCGGGAACAGCGGCTCTCGGATGATCCACACGGGTGCAGATGACCTTGGAGGCAAGACCGGCGAGCGGTCTCAGCATGGAAGGGAGGTCCTTGTCACGGAAGGCGCCCACGACCAGGGTCCATGACATCGGACGGAACTCCTCGATAAGTGTCCTTACCAGCCCCTCACAACCTTCCGGATTGTGGGCGCCGTCTATGACGATCAATGGGGAATTGCCCACCACTTCTATACGGGCCGGCGACCGCAACCCGGCAAGCCCTTCCCGAAGCGCTTCGTTGGGAATGGCCCTCCCGAGGAGTTCCTCGACCGCGGCGACCGCCACGGTCACGTTGGCGACTTGGTGATGTCCGTGCAACGGAATGTAGAGATCCTCGTAGCGCGCGTGGATACCGTCCACATCGATTGTCCATCCACCGACAGACATGCGTCGGGCTTCGATACGGAAGTCCCGACCCAATGCTCTACGCAACGCGCCCGTCTCTTCTACCGCCCGGTCGGCCTCTGAGGCAACCTCCGACGACAGTTCGCCGGTGATGAGGGAACTCTCCCGTTTTAAGATCGCCAGCTTCTCGCGGGCAATCTCCACCGGAGTGTCCCCCAAGTACTCCGAATGGTCGATCGAGACTCCGGTCAGTACGGCCACCTGGGCGTCAACGACGTTGGTGGCGTCGAGTCGTCCTCCCATTCCCACCTCGATCACCCCGATATCAGCGGCGCCTCCTGACATGAACTCGAAGGCGGCCGCGGTCGTAAGCTCGAAGTAGGTGGGGCGTTCGCCGATCTCTATCTCCAGCAGATCGACGAACGGCGCCACATCGGTGACCGCCTGGGCGAACTGCTCCTCGGTCGCATCCTCGCCCGCCAAAGCGAACCGCTCTCGAACATGCTGTAGATGCGGCGAGGTGTATGCGCCGGCCTTCAACCCGAGAGCGTTCACGATCGAGGCGGCCGCCCGGGTTACGGTTGTCTTGCCGTTGGTGCCGGCGACGTGAATCACCGGGTAGTGTCGTTGCGGGTTCCCCATCATCTCGAGCAGCCGCACTATGCGGTCCAGACCCGGTTTCCATCCCAGTTCGATATGGCTATCGAGATATGCGATCGCCTCTTGATAGTTCATCGGTCGGCCGGCCGGAGGTGGCGGGTCATAGGATCCACGTTTCTCTCGGCGCCCTTCCGGTGTCCTGGATCTTTGTTTCTTTTGTCGTTGTGGGCCGGGGTGGTGGTGACGGGACGGTTTTGTCCTACCCGGGTTGCATACTGATGGATAACCGTAAAACGCCTAGCCGCCTGTCTTGGGTACCGGACGGGCCGGGCCGGCATCATGTTGAACTCGCTAACCCGGTCAAGGATATGGCGGGACGCGTTTCGACGCCGAGGAGGCGGCGGCTGGGGGTGGGACCCGCCGGAGGCGATCGGTGGGGCGGTTTTCGCGCTCTCAGAGCCCCGGGGCGTCAACCCGGCGGCGATTCCGGGACCAGGGACACCGGGCACGATTACTTCAGGCCCCCAAGTCCCGGAGTTGCTCGGTCAAGGTACGGAGCAACTTGCCGGCCTCGGCTGCTCGGGCCTCCTCTCGCTCCACGATCTCGGTCGGCGCCCGGAGCCTGAAAGACTGGTTGGAGAGCTTCCGCTCGGCTTGGTCGAGATCACCCCTTACCTGCGTTATGCGCCGCCTGAGCCGTTCCCGTTCGGCCTCGACATCGATCAAGCCCTCGAAGGGCACGAACGCCTCGACGGCGCCCGCCTCAACCCGGAGGAATCCCGGATCCTGAGGTGGATGCGGAGCGGTTACCGCCACCGCGCCGGCGAGAGCAGCCAACTGTGGGAACCACCAGTCGGACGAAACGCCGTCGGGATCGTGGAGGATCGGACGCAACTCGTGTCTTGCCGGAATACCGTGAGCCGACCTGAACTTCCGCAAGGATGAAACCAACTCCTGAAGCGAGTGGACACCTTCCGGGATCCGGTAGCGCGGGATTTGCGGCCATGGCGAGGTAATGAGCAGCTCATCGGCAACCAGGTGGCTGTACAACTCCTCGGTAAGGAACGGTATAGCCGGATGGAAGTACTTGAGAACGTCGCGTAGCGCCACCCCGATGGTCCGGCGGGTGGTGTCAGCCGCCGGCCCCCCTTCGGCGAGTACGGGCTTGGCCATCTCCAGATACCAGTCGAAAACCTCCGACCAGGTAAAGGAATACAGGAGGGAGTATGCGTCGGCGAGCCGGTGGGCGTCGAGTAACGCATCCAACCGGTCACCCACTTCACTTAGGCGACCGAGAATCCAGGAATCGATAGGTCCGGGATTCTCGGGATAACCGGCCGTGGGCGGGACACTTCCCCTCTCGAGATGGAGGAGAGCGAACTTGGTAGCGTTCCACAGTTTGTTCCCGAAGCGGCGGGCGGCGTCAACCCATTGGACATCGAAGGGGACATCCTGACCCGGCGACGCCGCCTGCAGCAGGCTCAGGCGCAGTGCGTCGGCGCCGTACAGGTCGATCATCTCCATCGGATCGACGATGTTGTTGAGCGACTTGGACATCTTGCGGCCGTCGGAAGCCCGGACCAACCCGTGAATCACGATCTCCCGGAACGGAACATCCTCGACGAACTCCATACCCATCTTCAACATGCGGGCCACCCAGAAGTAGATGATGTCGTAACCGGTCACCAAGACATCCGTGGGATAGAAACGTTGCAGGTCGGAGGTGCTCGCCGGCCAGCCCAAGGTACTGAAAGGCCAGAGAGCCGAACTGAACCAGGTGTCGAGGACGTCCTCCTCCGGACGTAGCGTCCGGTTACCGCAACGATCACACTCGTCGGGAGGTTCATTCGCGACGATCACCGCGCCGTCCTGATCGCAGTACCAGGCGGGGATGCGATGCCCCCACCAGAGTTGCCGGCTGATACACCAGTCTTGAAGGTTCTCCATCCAATGGAAGTAGTTCTTCTCCCACCTCCTGGGGACAAACCCGGACAGATCGGAACGCACCGCCTCGACCGCCGGACCGATCAGGTCTTCCACCTTCACGAACCACTGATGGGAGAGCAGGGGCTCTATCGGAACGCCGCTTCGTGAGCAGTGACCGACGGTATGGGTATAGGGTTCGATGCCACGCAGGTAGCCCGCGTCCTGCAGGGCTTCCACAACCCGACTCCGGGTTTCGAACCTGTCAAGCCCGGCAAAGACTCCGGCGGCCGGGGTCATGCGACCGTCCTCCCCGATCACTTGGATCGGTTCGAGGCCGGTGCGGCCGGCGATCTCGAAGTCCAAGGGATCGTGGGCGGGGGTCACCTTGACCGCCCCGGTCCCGAACTCCGGGTCTACCGCGTGGTCGGCGACGATAGGGATGTCACGCTCCATCAACGGTAGGCGAACCATCCGTCCGACCAGGTGACGGTACCGATCGTCTTCCGGATGTACCGCTACCCCGGTGTCTCCGAGCATGGTCTCGGCTCGGGTAGTGGCGACGGTGATGCCTTCCCCGACCGCGGAATCGGCGCCGGAGAACGGGTAGGTGATCCGGACCAGTTGACCAGGAACCTCCTCATATTCGACTTCGATGTCGGAAATTGCGGTCATGAGGCCCGGCGACCAGTTGATGATGCGCCTACCCCGGTAGATCAGCCCCCTCTCGTAGAGGCTCACGAACACGTTGCGAACCGCATCCGACAGGCCGTCGTCCAAGGTGAACCGTTCCCTGGTCCAATCACAGGAGTCGCCCAGGGCTCTCATCTGCTGGGTGATAGCCCCTCCGGAACGCCTCTTCCACTCCCAAACCCGGTCCACGAACTGCTCGCGGCCCAGCTGGCGACGGGTCACGCCTGATTCCGACAACTCCCGCTCGACGACCATCTGGGTGGCAATCCCGGCGTGGTCGGTTCCGGGAAGCCACAGGGCTGCATACCCCTGCATTCGCTTCCGGCGGATAATGGCGTCTTGGATCGAATGATCCAGGGCATGCCCGATGTGCAGGACCCCGGTTACATTGGGGGGCGGGATCACTATGGCGAACGGCTCTCCGTCCGGGTTGGTTTCGGGTTTGAAGGCCCCCGACTCCTCCCATACGGGGTACCAGCGCGCCTCTACAGACTCGGGATCGTAACTTCCTTGCAGCGAACCGGGAGGGCGAGTCATCTCTCGAGTCACTTCAACTCCGATCCGGGGTTGCGGATCGGTGACTAAGCGCTCCGCTCACGACGGTTCTCGATCTCTCTCAAAGGCAGGAGGGCGGGATTCACCTTCTCCTCGACGACCCGGCGGTCGATCACCACCCGTCTGATCTCCGGTCGGGAAGGAAGCTCGTACATCGTGTCGAGCAGAACCTCCTCCAGAATCGCCCGCAACCCCCGGGCGCCGGTACCCCTCAGCAGGGCCTGGTTGGCAATCGCTTCGATCGCCTCCGGCTCGAACACCAGCTCGACCCCGTCCATTTCCAGGATCCGGGCGTATTGCTTCACCAAGGCGTTTCGGGGCTCCTGCAGCACCCGGATCAACGCCGCCCGATCCAACGCGTCCACCGTCGCCACCATCGGGAGGCGACCGATGAACTCGGGGATGAGGCCGTACTTGATCAGATCATCGGGCATGACCTCGGCCAGCAGGTCATCATTGGGTCGCTCCTGCCTCGTTCTCACGTCGGCGCCGAACCCGACGATGCGGTTACCGATCCGGCGTCCGATGACCTGCTCGAGCCCGGCGAATGCTCCGCCACAGATGAACAATACGTTCGTAGTGTCGATCTGTATGAACTCCTGATGAGGGTGCTTCCGTCCTCCCTGGGGAGGAACCGACGCTACTGTCCCTTCGATGATCTTGAGCAGGGCTTGCTGGACGCCTTCGCCGGAAACATCGCGCGTGATGGAGGGATTCTCGGCCTTGCGGGCGATCTTGTCGATCTCATCTATGTAGATGATGCCCTGTTCGGCTTTCTTGATTTCCCAGTCGGCGGCCTGGATCAACTTGAGCAGGATATTCTCCACATCCTCCCCCACATAGCCGGCTTCCGTAAGAGCGGTGGCGTCCGCGATGGCGAAAGGCACCTTGAGCATCCGGGCAAGGGTCTGCGCCAGCAGGGTCTTGCCGCAGCCGGTGGGACCTATCAGGAGAATATTGGATTTGGCGAGTTCCACCTGCTCGTTCTGGGCGGACGGGGATCTGATCCGTTTGTAGTGGTTGTACACCGCAACCGACAGAGCCTTCTTCGCCCGGCCCTGTCCTATCACATAGCCGTCGAGGAAGTCGTAGACCTCGGCGGGTTTCGGTAGCTCGGAAGCGGGATCGACCACCTCACCCGCCAACTCGTCATCAAGGATCTCGGTACACAGGACCACGCACTCGTCGCATATGTACACGCCCGGACCGGCTATGAGCTTCCTCACCTGCTTCTGTGAATGACCGCAGAAACTACACTTGAGAAGCTCGCTGCCTTCGCCGTACTTAAGGGCCATCTTCAGTACCGGTCATTAACCGCGGCAAGTTCCCTCCGTTCGAGAACGTCATCGACGATTCCGTATTCGACAGCCTCCTCGGCCAACATCCAGAAGTCACGATCGGTGTCGCTCGCCACCTTTTCGTACTCCTGGCCGGTGTGGTCGGCAAGGATGCGGTTCAACTGTTCTCGCATCTGGACGATGAGTCGGGCCTGGATTTCGATATCCGTCGCTTGCCCCTGGGCGCCGCCATGAGGTTGGTGAAGCATTACCCGGGCGTGAGGGAGGGCGAAACGCTTCCCCTTCGTACCGCCCGCAAGGATGACCGCGGCGGCGGAGGCGGCCATCCCCATGCAGACCGTACTCACATCAGGTTTGATGTACTGGATGGTGTCGTAGATGGCGAACAAACTGGTTATCCCGCCTCCGGGCGAGTTGATGTAGAGGTTCACGTCACGATCCGGATCCTCGGATTCGAGATGCAGGAGTTGGGCCATGACCAGATTGGCGACCGCGTCATCGATCGGGGTACCCAGGAATATGATCCGATCCTTCAGCAGGCGGGAATAGATGTCAAACGCCCGCTCCCCTCGGCTGGTCGACTCCACCACCGTGGGAACAAGGTAGCCATGTGGGGCAATAACCTCACCGTCCGGCTTCAAGAAGTGTCCCTTTTCGCTCACGGGTCTACTCCTTCGATCTCAGATTCCACCATATACTCATCTTCCCCGTGGACGGTATCCAGATCGATTACGTTACCGTCTCGATCCACAGCCACCACACACTCCAACAATGTGTCCATCGCCTTGCCTCTCAGGATACTACCGACCAGCGCCGATTCCTGAACACTCCCGGCCAACCGCTCGGCCAATTGGGGGCCGGTCTCTTCGGATTGCTCCGCCATACTCTCATAGGCTTCGGCAAGTTCGTGTTCTGCAACCTCGATAGCCGCATCCGTCACCACCGAATCGAGCAGAAGGCGAAGCCGCAACTCTCGGATGGCTTGCCCGCGAAGTTCCGACAAGAACCCCTCTCGGTCCAGCGCAGACGCCTCGAGATACTCGTCAAGACTAAGACGGTATCCCTTGAGGTTTTCGTTGAAACTCTCGAACCTCCTGACCACATCGGCATCGATTATCGTCGGCGGGATGTCGACCTCGAGTTCGCCCATCAACTCCGAGACCACCCGGTTCCTCAAGTCAAACCGGAGGGCGTCCTGACGTTCCGCCTCCAAGTCGCCTATGACCGAGGCGCGGAGTTCTTGCACGGTTTCGAACTCGGTGAAGTCGGAAACCCATTCGTCATCGAGATCCGGTAATCGTTCTTCGTACACCCTCTTGACCAGAACCCGGACCCGGACCGGTGTTCCGACCTCAAAGCCACCCGCCTCGAATTGGAGGGAGCTGTCGAAGTCGAAGATGTCACCCACGGAACGACCCGCCAATTGATCTCCGAGACCCTCGTACAATCCGTCCAACCCCACTTCGAGAAGGTAATCCGAGATCGAGAGAGCGTCTACCGGACTGCCGTCATACGATACGATCAGGTCTATCTCCACCTGATCATCAGCGACCGAGGGCCGCTGCACCGTCTCCAGTTCGCAGAATTCCTCCCGATAGTCCTTTATTTCGGACTCTATGAGCGCTTCATCGATCATATAGGCATCAGAATCAAGCTCTATGTGCCGTCCCACATAGTCAGGCGGCTCGTCCACGGCGGGCCAGAGGCTGACCATGATATCGACCTCCAAGCCGTCCTCGGTATCCCGCACTTTGTCAATGATCGGAGTGACAGCCGGGACCAACCCGGTATCGTTGAGAGCATCAGGTAGATGCCGGGTGAGCAGGTCCTCCATCGCCTCATGGCGGACCCGCTCCCTACCGACGATGTTCTCCACCATGCGGCGCGGCGCCCGGCCTCGTCGGAATCCGTTGATGTGTATTTCTCTCGAGAGGCGGCGGGCTGCTCGGGTCTCGGCGCTATCAAGCAGCGGGTTTTCAAAAGAAATGGTCAGGCGTCGCTCGAAGGAACTCACCTCGGTTACGGTGATCGACAAAGTACTCCTCAATAGTCGGTCGCTACGACAATACGGGCGCGCTCCCCTTACGAGGAGGTGGGGTGACCGAGGGGATTCGAACCCCCGACCTCCTGGACCACAACCAGGCGCTCTAACCAGGCTGAGCTACGGCCACCATGACGCGGACAGATGAATCCTAATCGGCGCCGGTCCCCTACGAACCTAGGGCGCCCCCGGGAGGATTCGAACCTCCGACCAAGAGCTTAGAAGGCTCCTGCTCTGTCCTCTGAGCTACGGGGGCTGGTCACCCGCCGGCGCCTCCCGGTCGAACTTGTCCGCAGAGCGGGTGAAGGGAATCGAACCCTCACCACCAGCTTGGAAGGCTGGAGCTCTACCATTGAGCTACACCCGCCGGCGCCTCCTGATAATACATACCTGAAGACCATCCATAAACCTCGGTACATGGCAAACATCGCCCCGGTGGCATCCCCCGGAGCGAAATAACCAGCTACCTACCAAACCCGGTCTAGGGTACTTGGTTGGCGCTTCGTTAGGTCGGGCTGGTCGGATTCGAACCGACGACCTCCTGCTCCCAAAGCAGGCGCGCTGCCAAGCTGCGCCACAACCCGTGGATACCATTCTAGCTAGGAGGGAAATTGAAGGTAGCGAGCGGAAGCAGGTCGATTACCCGTTACCCCTTATTCGCCGTGCTGGGAATCGTCACGCTCGCGCTCTCCTGCTCCAACGCAGTCAACACCGCCGGCTCCAACTTGATCCTTGCCCCTGAACAGGTGGCAACCGGCCAGGTGTCGGCCGTGGATACGGGAGAGAGCGTCGCTACCCCGACCACAACCCGTCCCCGATCGGAACAGGCGTCATCCACCGCCGGAACCGGCGCCCCGGCCACAAACCGGATCTCGAATACGACAACCACCACAATACGACCCCCCCGAAACTGCACACCTTCGGCGCCGCCGGACCTGCGTATCACCCATTCGGATCCGGCCATCGCCGCCATCGAGTTCTCGAAGTTGATCTACCCGTGCGCCCAGGAGGTCGGCCTAGCCCCGGCCGCTAACCCGGAGGCGATTGCGACCGTCGCAGCCTCCGATCCCGACGGCCCACTGTTGTTGGTGGGCAACTGGTTCAGCGGCCGCCTGGTCAGTGAACTCAGGAGGTTGGCGCCGGACCGGGTGGTGACTTCCGGATTCGGGCCTGATATACATAGGACGCTGTTCGATCACCAAGTGAAGGTCCTCGAGGTCGATCCCACCGCCACGGTCGACCACGACCCGGCGAACTACGATGACCTATGGCTGGTAGGTTCGACAGCCCCCGTCGTTCCGATACAGATGGCGGCCGCAAAGCTAGGTGTAGGACTGCTCGTCCTCGACTCCGATTCAACCTCCGCCCCCCCTATGGATGCGGCGAGGGACCTGATTGCCGCCGCCTCATCCGTCACGGTGATATCGCCGCTGGGGGAGGAGGTGGACTGGCTCCTGAAGGTGCTCGAGAAGGGTGTGGAAATACCCGGGGGCGGGATCCATATGTTTCCCGACACCGACCCCAGGCGTTTGGTTGCTTTCTACGGCCACCCCCTCACCTCGAGGCTGGGAGTATTGGGGGAGCAAGACGCCGAGAGGGCCGTCACCCGGTTGAAGCAGGTGGCCGAACCCTACGGCGCGGACGGCGCCCGGGTGCTACCTACATTCGAGATAATCGCCACCGTCGCCTCGGCAAGCGCCGGTCGTGACGGTGACTATTCATCGGAAACCAGCCGGGACGTTCTGAGGCCGTGGATCGAAACTGCGGCCGAGCATGACGTCTATGTGGTCCTCGACCTCCAACCCGGACGCACCGACTTCCTCACCCAGGCCAAGATATACGAGGAGTTTCTGCGACTGCCTCATGTGGGCTTGGCCCTCGATCCGGAATGGAGACTCAAGCCGAACCAGGTACACCTGACCCAGATCGGGACTGTCGATGCGGCCGAGATAAACGAGGTGGCGAGATGGTTGGCCGAAATCGTAAGGGAAGAAGTACTACCCCAGAAGCTATTCCTGCTTCATCAGTTCCGGTTCTCGATGATCACCAACCGTGATCGACTCGAGACACCGGACGAGTTGGCGGTCGTTATCCAGATGGACGGGCAGGGGTCTCTCGGATCCAAATACACCACCTGGAACGTTCTCACCGAGGGAACAGAGGATCAGGGGTTCCGGTGGGGATGGAAGAACTTCTACGACGAGGACTCGCCCACCGCCACCCCGGCGCAGGTGCTGGACCTTACTCCCGTGCCGGTCTTCGTTTCCTATCAGTAGGTTTGCGGTGCGGGTGGAGGGACTCGAACCCCCACGGGCTATGCCCACCAGGACCTAAACCTGGCGCGTCTACCGGTTCCGCCACACCCGCCGGACGAACCTGGCGCCCAACAGTAGCCCATTTACCCTGATTCTTCATGCCCCAGGCACACCGAACTCAAAAAGGCCACGTCAAGCCTACTTTCACGGGCGTCCCGGCGTTCACCTTCGTGTGATGGACGCGCCCATTCCAGGTTAGGTGACGTGCAGCTGTTCTCCAAGGTCAGAGAGTTCCTTGCATCTCGCTCGGCTACCCATCCAAACCCCTGCGTAAAAAAATTGGGGTTAACACGGCAACACCAGACAGGGGCCGGACTGTCCATAACGCCACCGACCCGATAGCCTCGTCTTGTACTGTCGTATTAACGTGCTAGCATATTAGAGGCTTAACACCCTGGACGGCCCCTTTCCCTTGCCCTTGCGAACCGGAGGAAGCCAGACAACCATGACCACCGACCCACCTGGTTGGAAGACCACGGAACTCGAAACTCTCTGTCAGGCCCTCCTCACGATGGAAACGGCGGAAGAGACGGCCCTCTTCCTCAGGGACCTATGCACCCGCAACGAGATCGCGGAACTCGCCAGTCGATGGACGGTGGTGACCCTGCTCGAGACGGGTCTGTCATACCGGGAGATCTCCCGACAAACAGGGGTCTCCACCACCACAATCGGACGAGTAAACGAGTGGCGGCGCCACGGTGTCGGGGGGTACCGGCTGGCTCTGGATCGGATTACCGGGGCATCGCATGCCTGACCGACCTCTCCGTCTCGCACTGCCTAACAAGGGTCGCCTACGGGATCCCTCGCTGCGGTTGATGCGGGATGCGGGCCTGAGTTTCGAGCAAACGGAACGAGCCCTCTCGGTGGGCGTCCGCAACGCCGATATCGAACTGCTCTTCGTTAGGGCGGACGACGTCCCCGAGTTGGTGGCGAATGCGGTGGCCGACCTCGGCATTACCGGCTTGGATCTCGTCAAGGAGTCGGCCAGGGGGCGCGAAGATGTTCGTTCCGTGCTGAGGCTGGGCTTCGGTCACTGCCGGTTGACAGTGGCGGTCCCCGCCGACACCGATCATCATCTACCCGAAGACTTCTCGGGACTTCGGATAGCCACCTCCCATCCCAACCTGACCAGACGGTTCTTCGACCGACATCATGTTCAGGTCGAGATAGTCCGGCTTCGAGGGTCGGTCGAGGTCGCCCCCAAACTGGGAATATCCGACGCCATCGCCGATCTAGTATCGACCGGCAGCACGCTGCTGGTCAACGGACTAAGGCCAACGCTCCCCATCCTGCAAAGCGAGGCGGTGCTGGTGGGACCGCCGGCGGATGCGGAAGGCATCGTGGCCGTTACCACCGCTCTACAGGCCGTGCTGGAGGGACGGCGACGACGTTACCTACTGCTCAACGCGGCGGAGAGCACCCTGCGGGAGATAACGGGCCTGATCCCCGGGCTCAAGGCGCCCACCGTGATCCCGCTTGCCCAGGACGGCATGGTGGCGATCCACTCGGTTGTCCATAGAGATGAGATCTGGAACCTGTTACCCAAACTCAAGGCGGCGGGCGGGCGCGACATCCTCGTCCTCCCGATCGGCCAGTTGGTGGCATGACCAACCTCACCCTGCGGTCAAGAGACGCTACGCCCATCCGGCGGGTGGATCGGCTCGACGATCTCGATGCCGGCGACCTCGACGCCCTGCTGTCACGTTCCCCGGTTCCGGATGTTGAAGTCCGGAAAGCCGCCGCCTCCATCTGCCGGTCAGTAGAGACGGGAGGAGACCGGGCGTTAGCGGAGGCGAGCGCCCGATACGGCGGAGGCAGACCGGAACCGAGGGTGGAGACCGGGGAGATGGCAGATGCGCTGTCAACCGTGGACCCCGACGTACTGGCCGCACTGGAGCAGGCCATCGACAGCGTGCGCCGTCACCATCTTTCCCAGCGACCGTCCACGCTGACCCACGAGACGCACCCCGGTGTGCGCATCAGTCGCCGGTGGACGCCCCTTCGGACGGTAGGCATCTACGTACCGGGCGGTAAGGCGTCCTATCCATCCAGCCTCATCATGACCGTCGTTCCGGCGCTCGTGGCCGGAGTAGGGGAGATCGCGGTAGCGTCCCCGTGCGACCGGAGAGGACGGATGGATCCGGTCTTGCTGGCGGCGGCGGCGTTGCTGAAGGTCAACCGGTTGTATGCCATGGGGGGCGCCCAAGCCGTCGCGGCTCTCGCATACGGGACCGAAACGATCAGCAAGGTAGACAAGGTGGTCGGACCCGGAAACGCGTGGGTAACGGCCGCCAAACTCGAAGTGTTCGGATCCTGCGCGATCGACCTCCCGGCCGGACCGAGCGAGGTCCTTATCATCGCCGACCATTCCGCGGACCCTCGCTTGGTGGCGATCGATCTGCTGTGTCAAGCGGAGCACGGTCCTGATTCCCCGGCGATACTGGTAACAACCGACGAAAGTCTGGCGTGGGCGGTCGAAGACGAGATCGAACGTTTCCTCCCCTTGCTGCCCAGACGGAGAATCCTTCGGACCGCATTAACCACACACGGACGGATCCTCATCGCCGGGACAATCGAGGCGGCCATCGACTTCGCCAATGCCTATGCGGCGGAACACGTCTCGGTATTGACCCGCAACCCGTCTCGGGATGCGGATCGGGTGGTAAACGCGGGATCCATATATGTGGGCCGCTGGTCACCGGAATCGGCGGGCGATTACGCCACCGGCGCCAACCATGTTCTCCCTACCGGTGGACTGGCGAGGTCGCACAGCCCTCTTTGTGTCGAAGATTTCGGATCGTGGCGCCAGGTCCAAACCTTGACCAGGTCCGGTCTGGCGACCATCCGACCGGTCATCGAAGAGTTGGCTTCGGCGGAAGGCCTCGACGCCCATCGGTTGGCGGCGGCGGTCCGATTCGAGGAATAGCCCGGACTGGGAATGGTCTGGAAAGCAAGGATCAGAAGAGGAGCAGAAAATGCCCAACCATGAACGACACCGCAACGAGCAGGCTTGAAAATGGGCCGCCATGGTAGGTATCGCCGCAACACCGCAGAGACTCGGGTCACCGTGGAGATCGAACTCGACGGAACCGGCCGGGGACAGGTCCGGACCGGCGTCGGGTTCTTCGATCATCTGCTCACCTCTTTCGCCCACCATGCGTTGTTCGATCTGACGGTGACCGCGGAAGGGGATATAGAGGTCGACGACCATCACACCGTGGAGGACACCGCATTGTGTCTGGGTGAAGCGATGGCTGCCGCGCTGGGACCGCGCACCGGTATCCATCGGTTCGGCCATGCCCGGGTTCCCATGGATGAGGCGGTGGGCGACGCGGCGGTCGATGTGGGTGGGCGCCCCTATTGTGTGGCTTCCCTGAGCCTCTCCACCCCCTACATAGGGAACCTCACCACGCAGAACATAACTCATGCTCTCGAGGCCTTCGCCCGCACCTCCGGCATTACGCTGCATCTGGAAGCCACCGGGCGCAACGACCACCATGTCGCCGAAGCCGCCTTCAAAGCCCTGGCCAGAGCATTGCGAGCCGCCGTCGCCCCTGATTCTCGAAGGATCGGGGCGCCCTCCAGCAAGGGAATACCATCGTGTGAGAGCGGGTCGTGAACCAGCCGCTGATCGGAGTGATCGACCACGGCGCCGGCAACCTGGTGTCCATCACCCGCGGCCTGGAAAGAGCGGGCGGTCGGGTCAGGACGGTGACCGGACCGGAAGGCCTGGAAGGCGTCGAAGGGATCGTGCTTCCGGGAGTGGGGGTACCCGGAATGGCCATGGCTCGGCTGGAGGAAACCGGACTCGCCGCCGGCATCGCCGACTGGGAGGCGCCGCTTCTCGGGATATGTGTTGGTCTGCAACTGTTTTTCGAACGCAGCGACGAGGACGGGAAACCGTGCCTGGGGCTGGATGCAGGCATCGTAGGACGCCTGCGGGATGCGCCGCTCCTACCCCATATCGGTTGGAACGACCTACATCATCCCGGTAACGGATCAAACCGGGATCCGATATTCTCAGGCATAGATCCGGAAGCCACGTTCTATTTCGTACACAGCTACGCGCCGATTCCTCGGGACCGGTCGATCGTTATTGCATACGCCCGATACCCGCGCCCGTTCGTAGCTGCGATACGGAACGGTCCGCGGACCGGCGTCCAGTTCCATCCCGAACGCAGCGGGACCGCGGGGCTCCGACTTCTCTCCAATTTTGTCGCCGAAACCCACGGCTTCCACGCCCGGCCTCGAGTGGCGAAGACAGCCTTATGACCCTCCGAACCAGGGTCATAGCCTGCCTGGATGTCAAGCACGGACGGGTGGTCAAGGGAGTCAACTTCATCAACCTGACCGACGAAGGCGACCCGGTGGAACTCGCCACCCGGTATGCACGGGAGGGCGTCGACGAGATCGTCTACCTCGACATCGCCGCCTCCCCGGACGGGAAACCGGCCCTGCTGGATGTGGTCCGACGCACCGCCCGGAATGTCTTCGTGCCCCTGACCATCGGAGGCGGGGTGCGGGCGCCGGGTGACATGCGGGCCGTCCTCCGGGCCGGGGCGGACAAGGTCTCGTTGAATACGGCGGCAGTCCGCCGACCCGACCTTCTCGACGAGTGCGCGGCCGAGTTCGGAAGCCAATGCGTGGTGCTGGCGGTCGACGCCAAGGCGATGCCGGGGGGATCATGGAACGTGTTCATAACGGGGGGACGGCACGACACCGGCATAGACGCGTTGACCTGGATCGAGGAAGGAGTATCTCGGGGGGCGGGAGAGATCCTGCTGACATCGATGGACCGCGACGGCACCAACATCGGTTTCGATCTTGACCTGCTCCGTGCAGTCACCCGGTTGATCGAAGTACCGGTAATCGCATCGGGGGGCGCAGGACAGCCGGATCACTTCACCGAAGCGGTAAACGCCGGGGCTTCCGCAGTCCTGGCCGCCTCGATCTTCCATCGGAGAGAGGTGGGGATCGCGGAGGTGAAACTGATGATGGAAAGGTCGGGAATCCCCGTTCGTCATGTGTGAAGACACGCTACCCCGTCACCTCGGTTGGAACTCGGCCGGCCTCCTTCCCGCCATCGTTCAGAACGATCTCACCGGAGAGGTCTTGATGATGGCCTGGATGAACCGGGAGGCGCTTGACCTGACCCTGGCCACCGGCGTGGTCCATTTCTGGTCACGGTCCCGACGCACGCTGTGGAAGAAGGGGGAAACCAGCGGGAATACCCTGACCCTGGCGGCCATCGCGGCTGATTGCGACCGTGACACGCTGCTGGTCAAGGCGCACCCCGCCGGGCCGACCTGCCATACCGAGGCCCGCACCTGTTTTATAGACCCGCACGCGAAGGGCGGGGCGGCGCCCCAAGGGTTCGTCGACCTCGAAACCCTCTGGCGGACGGTGGATCAACGTTTGACAACCAGAGATTCATCCTCCTACACGGCCCTCCTGGCCGACGGCGGCGCCGCTCGGACCGGGCGCAAGCTGATAGAGGAAGCCGCCGAACTGGCATCGGCCGCTCTCCAACATGAAGAAGGGTCGGGCGACCGTTCCAGAATCGCCGAAGAAGCGGCCGACCTGATATACCACTTGCTGGTCTTGCTGGCCGAACGGGGTTTACGAGCCGCCGATGTGCTGGCGGAACTGTCATCGAGGCGACGGTAGGTCGGTTCTGGGCGGGGCCTTATCCGAGCCGATCCTTCTTGCCTATCACCACCACCCCGCCTTCCGAAATAGTGAATCTCTCGGCGTCGGCTACCGGATCCACCCCGATCTCGTAACCCGCCGGGACCTCAACGAGTTTATCGATGACGGCGTTCCGCACCACCGCCCCCCGACCCACCGTCACCTCATCGAACAGCACCGAATCGGTGACCTCGGAATAGGAACTGACGCGCACCCGAGGGCTGAGGATCGATCGGCGAACGACACCACCCGAAACCACCGTCCCATTGGCTACCACCGAATCGATCGCTACTCCGCGCCGATCCTCCCGATCAAGAACAAACTTGGCGGGAGGATCGGGGAAATACCAGGTGAGGATGGGCCATTGCATGTTGTAGAAGTCAAAGTCAGGCCGGCGACGGACCAGATCCATCGACGCCTCGTAGTAGGCGTCCAGGGTTCCTATGTCGCGCCAGTATCCCCGGCCTCGCTCGGTCTGACCAGGGACCTCGTTTCCGGCAAAGTCGTATACATAGGCCCCACCCTTTTCGGTGATGGCGGGGATGATGTCGCCGCCCATGTCATGGCGGGAGCCGGGTCGGTCTGCGTCGACTACTACCTCCCGGACCAGCGCCTTTGTGGTGAAGATGTAGTTGCCCATCGACGCCAGGCTTAGCCGGGGATCGTCGGGCATCGGAGGCGGGTCGTCCGGCTTTTCATGGAATCTGAGGATCCGCCCGGAGGAATCCGACTCGATGATCCCGAAGGCGGAAGCCTCCGAACGGGTCACCGGAATGCCGGCGACGGTCACGTCGGCGCCGGTTTCGATGTGGTACTCGAGCATCTGCCTCGGGTCCATTCGGTAAAGATGATCGGCGCCGAAGACAAGGACGTGTTCGGGTCGCTCATCTCCGATGATGTTGAGGTTCTGGTAGATGGCGTCCGCCGATCCGAGGAACCAGCGGCGGCCTCGCCTCATCTGGGCGGGCACCGGGGCTACATACGATCCCAGGAGAGGTGATAGACGCCAGGTCTGAGCGAGATGCCGGTCGAGGCTGTGGCTCTTGTACTGGGTCAGGACAACGATCCGCCGCACATAGGCGTTGACCAGGTTGGATAGGACGACATCGATAATCCGGTAACCCGCCGCGAAAGGGACCGCAGGCTTGGCTCGATCACGGGTCAGCGGATAGAGGCGCTTACCCTCGCCTCCGGCGAGCACCATGGCGATCACGTTGGGACTGAGGGATGAGCCGAGCAAACTACGGCCAATCGTAGACCGCCCCGGGGGCCGAACCGAAACGGGCGCCTCACGTTATGTTGAAAGATACTGGTTGTCGGGTTGTGAGGCGTCCCGAGGGCGCCGCTGTCCGCCGGACGATGTACGCATAGCCCGCCGGAGTCCTACACTCAGCATGTGGCCCCCTCACTTCTGGTCCGCTTCGTCGATGTCGGATTCTCCGTTTCGGGTTCGGTGATCCTCCAGCAGGTAAACATGTCCATCCACTCCGGTGACATCATCGGGGTAACAGGACCCAACGGCGCCGGAAAGACCACTCTCCTCCGCCTGCTGGCCACGCTTTACCGTCCCACCGAAGGACGCTGTACGGTTCTCGGGATGGATTCGGACCTGAGGCCCGAACAGATGGCATCCGGCCGTCGGGAGATCGCGCTTATCGGCCATACACCGGCGGTGTGGCCTGAATTGACGCTTCGAGAGAACATCGATCTGGTTGATCGGCTGCGCGGCGACTCTCCCGATGAAGATCCTCTCGAAGCCGTCGGGCTGGAGAAACTGGCTTCCTTGCAGGCAGGGAGTGCCTCCCTCGGAATGCAACGACGCGTGGAGTTCGCCCGGCTCCTGAACCGGATACCTCGCCTTCTCCTGCTCGATGAGCCCATGGCCGGACTCGACCGCGCCAGCCGTCCCCTGGTGGAACGGATCATGGAACGGGTGGTTGATAAAGGCGGCGCCGCGGCCCTGGTATCTCACGATTCGACCGGACTGGCAGGACTCATCAATAGGAGAATCACGGTATCCGCGGGGGTGGTAACGGAAGAACCGCAATGACTTGGCCCCGACTCCTGGCGCAGGTCGTTTGGGTCATTCGCAAGAACCTGATGATCGAGCGACGAAGCGGGGAGACGTTCTGGATGGTTACCCCCTTCGCGGCGTTGGCCCTGATGCTCGCTCCACTCGCTGTCAGCACCGATACCGCGTTACTACGCCGTATCGGACCCGGGATGCTCTGGCTGATCCTGTTGCTATTCGGTCTCGGAGTAGCGCTCCGACCGGCATCGAGGGAATCGCGAAGCGTTCGGGACCTCGCTGCCCTGGGCGGCCTCGACCCGGCTGCCCGCTTCCTGGGAGACAGCCTCGGTTCGGCAATCCTGCTCGTTGCGATGACCCTGATCCTGACCCCGGTGATGATCGTGCTCTACGCGCCTGAGGGAAGTCCGGCATGGGGCCGGCTCATCCTGCTGGCCGGCGCCGGCGCCGTTTCCCTGGGTTTGCTCGGCTCGCTGATCGGCGCCGTCGTGACCGGTCTTCGTACCCGAACCCCCCTGGCTCCTCTACTGGCCTTACCGCCTTCGGTTCCGGTCCTGGTAGCCACCACCCGGGGCACGGAATCGGCTCTAAGCCACCGGAGTAGTATCTCTTGGGTACTCCTACTGGTTGCTATGGACTTGGCTCTGGTGGTTGTGGGAGTCCTCCTGGCAGGTGTGCTCGACAACACGCCGACCGATTGAAAGAACATGACAACCCACATTCAATCCGAACCTCTTTCCGGCAACAATCCACCCGAGGGTTCGCCATCGACCGAGAAGATGGAGGCATTACCCACCCTTTGGCGGGGAAGTTGGATACTGGGCGCCGCATGCGTGATCTTGTTGGGAATTGCCTTGTATCAGGTACCGCAGGTTCCCGGCGAGGAGACGCAGGGAATCGCAGCACGACTCCTCTTCATCCACGTTCCCTCGGTGGTTACCGCCTACCTGGCGCTCGGGATGGGGGGACTGGGGTCCTTGGCGTACCTGGTAAAACGGTGGTGGTGGGCCGATCTGGTCTCGGCCGCCTCGATAGAGATAGGGGTGCTCCTTACGGGACTGACCTTGTGGACCGGCATGATCTGGGGTCGACTGGTATGGAGCGTCTGGTGGGACTGGACCGACGCTCGGATGGTGTCGACCGCCGTGCTCTTCTTCCTCTACATCGGCTACCTGGCCCTGCGGCGTTCGATCATCGATCCCGACATCCGGGCCACCCGCTGTGCAGTTCTGGGAATGGTGGCGCTGGTGCAGGTCCCCATCGTCCACTACTCGGTTCTCTGGTTCCGCACCCTCCATCAGGGACCGACGCTGATCCGGCCCGATGTGGCCAACGCAACCATGGACACCGAATTCAGCGGGCCTCTGGGGCTGGCAATGGTCGCATTCATCACCCTGTTCGCCCTCCTGCTCACCCTGCGCATACACTTGGCGCGCACCGAGATGTTCATCACCCGCCAGACCCGCAAGACAGGCACTCCTGTGGGCGCCGCAATTACGGCGCCTCAACTGGACAACCGGATATGAGCGCCGGCGCCTGGGTATTCTTCGGCTACGCCACCTCATATGGAGTCCTGGCCGCCTATGCAGCTTGGGTGGTGTGGCGGATCAGATCCAACCATCACACCGCGGAGTCGCTTGAGTGACCACCCGCCACATCGTTCTCCCCGCCTTGGGCCTGCTGGCAACGGCTCTCGGTTGGCTTGTCTGGAATAACCTCTCCGACAACCTCGTCTATTACCTGACCCCTTCGGAGGCTGTCGAGCAACGCGCCGATTATCCGTCCGGGGAGCGGTTCCGGCTCGGTGGCCTCGTTGAAGAAGGCGGAACGGCAGAAACGGGCGGCGAGGTGCGGTTTCTGGTGGGTGACGGCGCCAATACGGTGACGGTTCTCTATGCGGGAACCCCGCCGCAGTTGTTCCGAGAAGGGATCGGAGTGGTGGTCGAAGGCGCCTGGGACGGGGACCACTTCCGATCCGATGTGCTCATGGTCCACCATGACGAACAGTACCGAGCGGTGGACGGAAGCTCCGGCGCCTATGAGGTCCCCACCGGCATGCCATGATCGCCTGGCTGGGCCTCATCTCGATCCTGGCAGCCGTCGGTGGAGCGGCGATGCTGGCATGGCGCGGATTTCCGGCGCTCATCGGGCGCGGGCCGATCGATGCATCAAGGACTAGAGGACCGGTGCTCTGGGTGATGGTCGGCGCCGTAGGCGCCATGGGGGCCTTGGAAGTCGGGCTGCTGGTCGATGACTTCTCGATCGCCTACATCGCCGGCAACCACCGGGTGGGGACTCCCCTGATCTTCACGCTGGCCGCCGGATGGGCCGCCCTTGAGGGTTCAATAGTGCTGTGGGGTCTGGTTCTGGCACTGTTCGTGTTCTCAACCTATAAGGTCATGGGCCGGACAGATCATCCGCTCACCGGAGGAACCCTCTCCATCCTGGGAATGGTGGGGTTGTTCTGGTTCGGTCTCATGGCCACGGTGGCCAACCCGTTTGCGGTATGCGAAGCGGCGGCGGAGGTAGGGTGTGCGGTCTCGGCTTGGGCGCCGTGGACACCCATCGATCTTCCCGTCGAAGGTCGCGGCGCCAACCCGCTCCTCCAGAACCATATTCTGATGGCGATACACCCGCCCGTGCTCTATGTGGGTTACGTCGGGTTTACCGTACCGTTCGCCATCGCGATGGCCTCTTTGGCAGCCGGGACCGCCGGATCCGCCTGGCTGAAAGTAGCGCGGCGATGGACCCTGATCTCCTGGAGTTTTCTGACCATCGGAATAGTGCTGGGCGCCTGGTGGAGCTACGAGGTACTGGGTTGGGGTGGCTACTGGGCATGGGATCCGGTCGAGAACGCCTCGTTCATTCCATGGCTCCTGGCCTCCGCCTTCATCCATTCGTCCGTGGTACAGATGCGGCGCGGGGTCCTTCAGTCCTGGAACTATGTCCTGGTGATCGGAACTTTCGCCGCCACCATCCTCGGCACCTTCCTTACCCGTTCCGGAGTGGTCGCCTCGGTACACAGCTTTACCCAGTCCTCGATCGGGCCGGTGCTGCTCGCATTCCTCACTCTGGTCTTGGTCACATCTCTTACTCTCTTCTCCTTGCGGGTTCATCTGGTGGGTAGCCCTCCCCGATTAGACTCCCTGGCGAGCCGGGAGGGGGCCTTCCTTCTGAACAACCTGCTGCTGGCGGTGTTCGCTTTCGTAGTCCTGGCAGGGACTCTATTCCCACTCGGTGTCGAGGCTTTCGCAGGAGATACCGTCGGGGTGGGGCGGCCGTTTTTCGATCGCTGGGCCGTACCGCTGGCGTACTGCCTGCTCCTCACCATGGGTCTCGGGCCGGTCACTCCCTTCCGGGTGGCTCGCGCCAGGGTGCTGTGGGAACGGACCCGAACTCCTCTACGGCTGGCGCTCGTCGTAGGCGCGCTGGTCATTGTGACGGTGAGCCGCAACCGTCATCTGATCATCGTCGGCTTGCTGGCCACCTTCGTTCTGAGTTGCATAGGCCGTCACCTGCTTACCCAGGTCGGTAACCGCATGGCGGTAACCGGGGAGCGGATGCCTGCTACCGTGGTAGGGCTGATACGCCGTGATCCAGGTTACTGGGGAGGCCAGATCTCCCACATCGGCGTCGTGTTGCTGGCCATAGGTATCGCCGCCTCATCCAACCTGGTAACCGCCGACACCCTTGATTTGAGTCCCGGTGATCGGGTGCATTTCGCCGGATATGAACTCGTGTACGAAGGGCCGTTTTCGAGGGTGGAACCCAACCGTACAATCGTGGGGGCTCGGATCAAGGCAGTTCGTGAGGGACGTCAGGTCGCAATGCTCGAACCGCGGCTCAACGACTACGGAATCGCTTCGGGACCGGTCATAACCCCTTCCGTCTACTCGACTTTCGGGGGTGATCTCTACATCTCGTTAACCCGACTGGACCAGCAAGGACTGCAAGCCGATGTCTGGGCTTATCCCATGCAGTGGATGATCTGGCTGGGAGGACTGGTCACCGCGTCAGGGGCCGCCTTCTCCCTGGCAGCTCTTCGTCGGCGATCAGCTAAGGACACGGTAACCACCCGTGCCTGATTCGAAGACGACGATCACCACCGCCGTCACCGTCCTCCTTGCCGGCATAGTGATGTGGGGTCTGATAGTCGGAGAGACCGGCAACCACGACCGGGTAGAATCTCTTGCCGCCCAGATCCGGTGTCCGGTATGTCAAGGCGAGTCGATCCTGGACTCCCCGACCCCGTATGCCCAGGACATTATGGCCTTTGTCGGGGAAAAGGTCGACGAAGGCTGGTCCGACGAGCAGATCCTCGGCTACCTGGAGGATCGGTTCGACGGCATTCGCCTTGATCCTCGTTTTTCCGGCGCCTCGGTAGCACTCTGGCTCCTTCCCATCATCGTCGGATGCGTCGCAGCCTTCCTGGCGGCTCGTCGCCTCGTGAACAGGCAGTGACGGGCCGATGAGCGATTCGCCCCCTCAAAGTAGCTCGGCTCGGCGACGGCAGGCGGAACGGGACATCGAGGAAGTACGGCAGCAACTGTCCGACGGCGAACTCGACGAATCCACCGCCGGGCGATTGCTCTCTCGCTACCGGGACGAGATATCCGGAATGTATGATCGTGAACAGGAGGGTGACCAAGCGTCATCCGCGCCGGGCGGCAAGGCATCTCCGTCTCGACGCCTGATAGGGGCTCTACTACTGCTGGGCGTGTTCGCCGGGATTTCGATTACAGCCTTTTACGCCATCCGCCCTCGAGACGGTGGGTTCATAACAGGAAACCTAGGCGAAGATGTCAACCTGGCGGATGTGACGAATGACCAGATGGAGGCGGTTATCGCGGCCAACCCCGACATACCCCAGATCGCGGCCATGCGATTACGTCTAGCGGATCGCTATTTCGAAGAAGGCAGCTTCTCGACCGCCCTACCCCACTACCTCGAGGCGTTGGAGGGAGGCCTCGACAAGACACGTCGTGCCCGAGGCTTGGCGAGGGTGGGCTGGATGAGCTACCTTTCGGGTAGTCGGGAAACAGCCGAGGCCTACCTGCTCGAAGCCCTCAAGACCGACCCCGACTATGACGAGGCTCACCTGTTCCTCGGTCTGCTGTATCTGAACGGCGGCGACGTAACCCATGCGATAGCGCACCTGGAACCCCTGTCGGACATAGTGGACCTTCCCGAAGGAACGCGACAGGTGATCGATGACGCCTTGGATCGAGCCAGGTCATCCCTTGACCCTGACACGGAAGAACAAGAAGAACAAGAAGAACAACCTGTGGTATCGCAGGCCCCGGGCTAGTCCCGGTTGTTCATGCGGAGGTTTGCAGGTGTACTGATTCCCGTCGCAACGATGGGCCTCTCCACCCGAACCGTTCCTCAGCATCCTCCTGCTATCGAGCCTTGCCCAGAAAGCCAAGCCGTTCTGTTGGTCTTGGCTGTATGAGGTAGTAGGTTGGTATTATGCTTCCCACCGTTGAGGTCGCCAATGTCGGCCCCCTCCGCCATGCTCGTTTGTCGCTTGGCAAATTGAATGTCCTGATCGGCACTAACGACACTGGGAAAACTTTCTTCACGACCGTCGTTCATCGCATTTTCACGTCGAGCGCTGAAGCTTACTTTCCTAACAGAACACCAGCCGAATCGATCCCGGACAGTGTGGTTGCCCTGGTCGAACAGATACACACCTCTCTAAGGCGGTATAAAACGCAACCCACTGACGTGGCGTCTTACATCGACGATGACGCACGAGTATGGGCGCAGAGAATTAACGAGTCGACACTTCAGCGCTACGGTCGGGCGCTACGACGTGGGATCACTTATGCGTACGGACTACCTATTGAGAGACTTCGCCGACAGCCGGTTTCGTATTTGAATCAAGAATCGTATGTATCTGTCGAAAATCACGATCCACGATGGCGTGTAACCGTCCCGATGGACCCAGATCTTGATTGCCTCATTACTCATCCTGACCCCGACAATTGGATTCGTACCGTCTTCAGCCCGGAAAACGTTGAGCAGTTTTTTTCTTACCCATTGACTTCCGACTGGCGATGGTTAACCGAAACGGGCGATGACAGTACTTCTAGACAACGTATACAAGCCTTGTGCGAGCGTATACTCTACTTCATCGGTTATACAACCCTCTTTAGTGGTTGGCCTCGTGAATGCCTCCATCTACCTTCCGAGCGCGGTGGTATCATGCAAAGTTACCGTGTCATCACGAGCGCTGCTTTACGTAAAGTAGCCGTTGCGGGAATCGAACCTATCGAAATAGAGCCTCTCGACGGCACATGTAGGGACTTCTTGTCCTTTGTAATCTCGCCTGATGGTGACAGGCATGTAGGTCATGCTTCCAGAGACCCCTTCGTCAATCTGGCATCTGTAATCGAAGACGAGATACAAGCGGAGATCAACCTTGTCAAACGTCCGATCGGTATCGACCAGATCGTTGTGGCAACACCGGACGGAGAGTTCCAGCTCAACCAATCATCATCGATGATATCGGAGCTAGCAGCTTTGCTGTTGGCGCTAAAACATCGATTGACCACCCACGATTTCCTCACAATTGATGAGCCGGAGGCCCATCTACACCCGGAAATACAAATTGAGATAGCCAAGCTATTAATTAATCTGGCTTCCGCGGGCTTGACAATCTGTCTTACAACACATTCCGATTACTTTATCGAACAGATCAATAATGCAATACGTGGTAGTGAACTCATGACAGATACAAGTGACAAAGGTACACTACCGACTTCTCAAATTAGCTATAACCAGGTTAGAGCGTTGTTATTCATTCGTGATGACGATGGATGCCTAGCGTCGGATGCTATGGGTGATACGGTTGATCCGATAAAGGAAGAAACCTTCACCGCCGTAAGTCGACGCCAGTATGACCAATCCGTTCCACTCATCAATCGTTTACTAGAGCGCTCTAGAGAATAGGTTGTACTCTAGTCATATGAGAACTGTAGAACGTTGTGGTCTAGGTTGCCATGTTTGCCAATTTCATGAACTCTTGGTTGACTTAGGTGCACAATACCACCAGTCAGATCATCTGATCGAGAATGAGTGTGATGTCAGGATCAGTGTTTCGGCTAGTGCTCTATGCATGACGACGCTCAAGATGGACCTAGAGAAAGCACGGTACCGTCAGAGATCAAGTTCTAGCAATATAACGAGAATGTGTGACTTCACCGTCGTGTTGGCCCTTGAAGGAGTCACCCGATATTGTGCTATCGAATTGAAGTCGAGGGAACCATATCTAAGTGATGCTGTGGAACAACTGGAAGAAGGGATCCGCGCTATCGTAGACAACATAGTTGATAGATCCCGGAAGCCAAGGTTACGGGCGATCCTGGTCGTGGGCGTTATGAGCCCAAGGCTGATACGGCTTGCTCGTAGTCCGGAGGGTCGCTTACCCATGACCGACCATGAGATACAGGTCGAACTTGCCGACTGTGGCAAGCCCCTTCGTATCTGAAGTTCCAGGTATGCGAAGCTGTATGGTTTGACTATCAGGCTGGACAGATTGAGGACTCTCAGCGACTTCCATCCACCGGTGGACTAAAGAGGACCCTGCGAAACGGGTGATCCTAGTCGTAATATTCGAGATATTGGTGGGTTTGGGTGATGTGATTTGATGTGTGTTGAATCGGATACTCGGGGGAGGTACACGATGCTCAAAAGAGCTTTATATGAGTGGAATAGGAATATGAAGTGGACCGGCTCGGAAAGCTGATCATGGTGATAGGACTGGCTGTGATAGGGCTCGCGATAGCAGTCTTCGCCACCGGATTCGAAACCGGTAACGAAGGGGATTCCCCCGTGGTGGGCGCCCCTACACCGGAACTTACCCTTCCCTATCTGGAAGGCGACGGTACCGTCTCGTTGAAAGCCCTGGACGAAGCGTACGAAGTGGTGGTAATCAACTTCTTCGCCTCCTGGTGTATCCAGTGCCGCAACGAACACGCCGACCTGATCGCAACCGCCGACGCCTACCATGACCGGTCGGTTCAGTTTCTCGGGATCACCTTCCAGGACCGACCCGGCCGATCAGCGGACTTCCTGGACGAATTGGGGTGGGGCGCCACCACTCAATACCTAACGGATCCCGGTGCCCTTGCGGCCATCGAGTTCGGCATTATCGGCGTCCCGGAAACCGTGTTCATCAAAGACGGCGTAATCGTGGGGAAACTGCTGGGCGAAAGCGACGCCCTGACCCTCAGCAACACCCTGGAACGGATACTTTCGGGGGAGGATGTCGGTTATCGCCAAGTCGGAGAGTTTCGCAGCAGTCCGGACAGCTGAGGCGGGAGAGTCAGGCAGTGACCTTCTCGAATGCCTCCCGCAGGGCTTCTTCCCCCGCGGCCCCCTGCCAGCGCGCTACCTCCACTCCGTTTACCGCCAATACTCCTACCGGCTGGTAGCCCACCCCGAATGCGGCAAAGATCGAGTCGTCCTCGTCCAGAAGCCACCGGGTAGCTCCCGATTGCAGGTAGCCCCGGGCGGCGCCGGCGGTCTTCTCGTAGGTGGAGGCCCACGCGATTGCAATCACATCCAGCTTCCCGGCGTATTCGGCCGCTAGGGAATCGACGACGGGCAACTCCCGTCGACATGATGGTCACCACTCAGCCCAGAAAAGGTAGTAGGTAGGACGGGCGGCGGCGGTCGTGACGAAGGTAGTCCCGTCATCAAGTTGCAGGGTAAGCGCGGGAATAGGGGGTCCGGTAGGGACCTGCGGCGCTTCCGTCGACGGGACGGACGCTGCTACCGAGGTGGAAGCGGCCTCCTGGACGGATGCGGTGGTGGTTACACTCAACGTAGTGGTCGGCGCCTCGGTTTCGACCGGATCGGAAGTCTCTACCTGCGATGTAGTCGCAACAGGCGGATCTTCCCGGGTCGGGGCCGAAGGGGCGGTGGTCGGCGTCGGCTGATTAGCGATGGTAACCGGAACAGCGGCGGCGGTGGAAGAGGTTGTGGCAGTCTCGGATCCTCCACAAGCTACCCCGACGAGACCCACTACCAGCAGGACGGCCAACCTGGATCTCAAACGCTTCATGATTCGATTCTAGCCCGTTCAAACAGCTGACGACGACATCAACCCGGAAGAGGGTGGACCTCTGTCACTCGGAAGGAGATGACGAAATTCGGTTCAGTGCAAGGTGGGTTGGCCAGGTTATCCGCCGCCAGTCATCCGTGAGTAGGTTCATGGTGGCCGGATTCGATCCGAAACTCGAACATTCCGGATCCTGCTGTGAGTGTGCCGCATTCGAGTATCGCGCGTCCGATGATCAGATCGTAAGGACGGACAGGTCTACCACATACGACTTTGGTTAGTTGGAACGTAGCCATGCCGCGTTCAGTTTTAGCACTACGGACGCTCCGCAGGAAACGGTGTCGTCCGTTCCGGACAACGTGCTTATACGGCTCGGGCATCTCACAACCCCGAAACGCCACCATCAAGAAAGCCACAGGCACCGAAACCTTTATAGACAACGCCTAATAATAACTCCTGCTATACTAGTAAAATATATACTATCCATAGTTACTTTCTTTCAAATAACTAGATATTGGATATAAGGTTCTTCAAAACTACTACTGTTTGTCATCCACCAAAGAAGGGGGCAAGGATGAAACGATTCCAGCGGTCTCAACCGACACGAAGACCAGCCGCCGGAGGTGGCGTATCAGGTTGAACGGTTGGTCCGCCCACACATGCCACCCGTTAGGGTCGTCAACAATCCCGGAGGCCTTGTCGGTCTTCCATCGAAGGCTGTCGATGGCCCAGGCCAGCGGCGAACGGCCCGACACCGTGTATTCATGGGCTTCGTCGGGAATCCCGACCAGTTTGCACCGTTCGTTAATCTCGAAGACGCGGTAATCCGGCGCCTTGCCGTCCTCGGCCTTGCCCCACCTCATCTTCCGGTCTCTGGTGATCCGGTAAGCGTCGGGGTCGGCTTCACCCTCGTCGGGCTTGCCGTCTACCAGGCAGGTCACCGGCCATTCGGACACGGTCTCGTACCCGACATGTAGATCCATCAGCCTTCGTCCGGCAGACCGGAAGGCCTCGAAGTCCGGCGCCAGCGGTATCCGGGGTAGGTTTCTTTGCAGGTCATGGCGGTAGCGCTCCCGCCAATCGGGGGCGTGCATGACACCGTACATGTATTCCCAGATGTCCTGCTTGGTGATCTCATCAGTCCGGTAGTGAGATCGGAAATGCCCGAGGCACCAGTCGGTGATGTTGTCGTCGTCCGCCGGTAGGTCGATCAGGGTACGAGATCCGGTTTCCATGTGCTTTTTCCTGCCTCTCGGTGGTTAGTGCGCTCACCTCTCTAATTGTAAGACTAAGATAAACGCTTATGCCCCCCCCCCCGGACGTTAAACAACATTTAGAACGCTGCTCTAGGACCATCCTGGGCAGGCCACCACCTCGCCTCTCCAACCCCCGACCGAAGCTCGCACGCCTTGCGGAAACAGCGTTGCAACAAGCGGAGTCAGGCTGATGCCGCATCTTGCCGAGGCACTCGACCGGCTCCGGGCCGACAACACCGGGACCTACAAGAGGGGCCGGGCATTCGAAAAGCTGGTCCGCAATGCGTTGCTTGCCAACCCGCAGTACAAAGACCGCTTCACGAACCTGTGGTTGTGGAATGACTGGCCCGCCGCGAGCGGCGTTGATATCGGCATCGATCTGGTGGGTGAGCAGACCGAGGACTACGGGGGTGGGCTGTGCGCCATCCAGTGCAAGTTCTACAAATCGGGTTCGGTGAGCATCACCGAGGTGAACAAGTTCCTGTCCTACACGGTCGGGAATCAGTGGCGAGGGCGCATCTTCGTGGCCACCGGCAACTACTCCTCCAACGCCCGCAAGAAGCTGGAAGCGGCTGAGACTCAGATCATCACCAGCGGCGACCTCGACACCTGGCCGGTCGGGGATTGGCGGGACCTGATCGACCGGCCCGACGACCGGCTGCGCTGGGCCGCAGACCGCCATGTCCCACGACTCCATCAGGAAGAGGCGCTGGAAGCCGTAAGGGAAGGCCTGTTCGGTCAGAACGCAACCCCTCGAGGACGGGTGCTCATGCCGTGCGGATCGGGCAAGTCCGAAACAGCGCTATGGGCGGCGGAACGCAACGTAGGGTGGGGCGGTCGGGTGCTGTATCTGGTTCCGTCCATCGCCCTGATGAGCCAGACGATGCGCTCCTGGGCCTACCAGCGGGACCCTAAACTACCCCACCGCTATGTAGCGGTGTGTTCGGACACCAAATCGGGCCGCGACACCGAGGACGCCGACCTGTCGGAGTTGGCCATGCCGCCCACCACCAAAGCAGGCGACGTGGCTTCGAAACTGAAGCGGGAGGCGCCCGAAGCCATGACCGTGGTGTTCTCCACCTACCAGTCGCTGCCGGTGGTGTGCGAAGCCCAAGATAAGGGGGTTCCCGCCTTCGACTTGGTGATCTGTGACGAAGCCCACCGCACCACGGGGATCGAGCGCCCCAAAGCCGGCCACGAGAGCCCGTTCCAGTTGGTACACAACGAGGAGCGGCTCAAGGCTCGCCGCCGCCTGTTCATGACCGCCACCCAGCGCATCTTCGCCTCCGGGTGGAAGAAGAAGCGGTCGAAGGGCAAGGTCTACTCCATGGACGACGAGGATCGCTACGGACCGATCCTCTACCAGCAGAGCTTCCGCGACGCCATCGACGCGGGACTACTCTCCGACTACGAGGTGGTGGTCATCGCCTACTCCGAACAGCACAGCATCGACAGCTACGACCGCTACCAGAAGGATTACGAAGAGAAGAATGTCAAGATCCCCAAGACGCAACGACTGAACGCCGAGGACTGGGTGCAGTTGGTGGGATGCTGGGATGCGCTGGCCGACCCCGAAACCACCGGCATCGAGAGAGACAAGCCGGCCGGTTCGTTCAACCGGTTCTACGGGTGCCGACGCGCCATCGCCTTCACCAACACGATCGCCAACTCGAAGAAGGTAGAGAAGCATTGGCGGGCGGTGTGCGAAGACTACCAGGAGGAACGTTCGAAAGAGTACCGGGACCATCCGGTGGCGGCGCTGGATGTGGAACACATCGACGGCAAGCAGAACGCCTACCAGAGGGCCAACAAGGTCCAGTGGTTGCGGGGTGACGATCAGACGGACAACGCCACCCGCGTCCTCACCAACGCCCGGTGCCTTTCGGAAGGGGTGGATATCCCCGCCCTCGACGCGGTCCTGTTCCTGGCGCCCCGCCAATCGGAGGTGGACATCGTACAAGCGGTGGGCCGGGTTATGCGGCGGGCCGAGGGTAAGGACAAGGGTTACATCGTGATACCGGTGCTGGTACCCGACGGGCAGACCCTCAACTCCGAGGAGTTCCTCAAAAGCTCCAACTTCCAGCAGGTGTGGAAGGTGTGCCGGGCTCTCCGGGCGCACGACGAACGGTTCGACGCCTTGGTCAACGCACCCGGCCTCGCCGGAAGAATCCCGCTCCGCGTGATCGGCGAGCGAGGCAGCACCGAGACCCTGGAACTCGATACTCTCCCCGGCCTTCTCCCCGAGATCGCCTCGGTGCTGGTCGACCGGGTGGGCGACCGCCATTACTGGCCTTCGTGGGGCCAGAACGCGGCCGGCGTGTACCGGAAGGTGTTCACGGAGGTGGAAAGGAAGACTCAGAGCGGCCCTGCCGGAGTCGCTCTGGACCGGTTCGCAAGTGGCATGCGCGCCACCGTCATACCGACCTTCACGAGGAACGACGCCGTCGAGATGATCGCCCAGCATGCGGTCACCATCCCCGTGTTCGACGCCTTCTTCTCCGACCACTCCTTCCGCGACGTGAACCCGGTGTCTAGACACCTGAACGCGGTCGTCGCGGAACTGGAGGACGGCGGGGTCGACTTCGACCAGTTGATCCAGCCCCTGGAACGCTCCTACCAGCGGATCGCCACCGTATTCGAAGATGTCTCGGAGGACACCGACCCGGCCGCCTCAAAGCTACAGATCCTCCAGGATGTGTACGAGGGTTTCTTCAAGGAAGCCATTCCCGAGGTGGTGAAGCGGCTCGGCATCGTGTACACGCCGATCCCCCTCGTGGACTTCATGCTGCGCAGCGCCGACGCGGTGTGCCGCAAACACTTCGGCAAGTCGTTGAGCGACCGTGATGTGGAGATATTGGACCCGTTCACCGGCACCGGAACGTTCATCTCCCGGCTGCTCACCATTACGGGCGCGGACGGGGAACCGCTGGTTTCGGACGCCGACCTTCTCCGCAAGTACCGGAACGAACTCCACGCCAACGACCTGGTTCTGTTGGCCTACTACATCGCCGCCCTCAAGATCGAGCAGTCCGCCGCCTCCCGGGGAACGTTCGAGAACGGGTACCAGCCTTTCAAGAAGATCGTCCTGCGGGATACCTTCTCAGGGCTGAAGGAGGGTCGCCTGGAAGTGGAACCGAACCCGGAACGGGCCAGGAACCAGGATCAACGCACCATCCGGGTCGTCATCACCAACCCACCCTGGTCAGCGGGCCAGAAGTCGGCGGGCGACGACAACCCCAACCTCCGGTATGCGGACATCGCCGAGCGAGTGAAGGACACCTACGGGCGACGCCACAAGCAGGTCACCGGGCGCGCCCCTGGTGGTAATTCCGGCGGGAACCTGTATGTCCAGGCTATTCGCTGGGCGACCGACCGCCTCGGTGATCCGGGCAAAGGCTGGGAGGATCCTCACGGCGTGGTGGTGTTCATCCATCCCAACTCCCTCGCCACCGGTACCGCCCTGGCCGGGATGCGCGCCGCCATGCGGGACGAGTTCAGCCATGTGTATGTGGTCAATCTGCGCGGTGACGCCTACAAGAGCGGCGAGGAGTTCCGAAGAGAGGGCGACAAATTGTTCGGAGGCGGGTCGCGCAACGGGGTGCAGATCACGGTGGCCGTTCGTACCCCCGACACGGACACCACCCGCGCAGGTAGCCTCTCCTATTGCGAAGTACCGGAGTACTCCACGTTGGAACAGAAGTTCGCCTGGCTCGTATCGCTCGGTGACGTGACCAACTCCGAACTAACCGAAGTCCCGATCACGCCGCGCCATGACTGGGTCAACCTGACCGACGGAACCTTCGAGCATCTTCTACCGGTGTGTTCAGCCAAGAAGGCACCGGACGCCGCCTTCAGCAATCACGCAAGGGGAGTTGCAACGAGTCTTGATACATACGTCTATTCGTTTAGTCGCGCCGATCTGATTCGGAGAATCAATACCCTTATCGACGCCTACGAAAAGGCCCGTGAACTGCACAAATCCGAGGATCAACTGGACGCGGTAACCGAGAACTACCAACTTAAGAACATCAAATGGACCTCCACCCTGCGACAATCCCTGAAGCGAGGCCACGAGATCGTCTTCGATGAGTCCCGAATACGGGAAGTGCTGTACCGTCCGTTCACCAAGCTGTGGTTGTATGAGGACGACCGCATCCTGTCATCGGTCAAGACCATCTCGAAGATGTTCCCTCGCGACGAAGAGAGAAAGAGAGCGAGAGAGAAGAGAGAGAGAGAGCAATTCTCGTACCCAGCCAGAACAATCGCGACATCTGCACCGTCCTCGTCACCCACAGGCTCCACGACCTCAACAGCCTGGGGCCCAACCAGGGCGGAGCACGAGGACTACCTCGAGTCAGACCGGGAACTCAGCGACCTCACCGGCAGGGATCTTGATATCGACAGCCTCAAACACCGCGATATTCAGCGTGCTGGCGACGCAGCGCATGGGGGATCTCAAGTCGGCGGGGATAGCGGCAGCCTGCCGGTGCCTACCCCGCCACAGCACCCTGCCCACCACCTAACGCCCCCCCCCCGAGAGCCACGGCGGTTCTCGTCAACCTCACCCGGCAGATCCCGTTCGGACTCATCGCCGCCGACCGACTATTCGATCTGTGCGCCACAGGAAGACAAACCCGAGCCATCCCGCGCAGGCGATCCTGACCTCGGGGACCTCGAACATGACCTTCCAGGCGTTGGCGAGCGGCACGCTGCCCGACCTGGCGACCATCGCCGGGTCGCGCCAGACAAGGGCAATCCCGAGACACGGACCCCGATAACAACACCCCCCCCCCCGCGGGGGGG
>CAZEZF010000003.1:34909-66662 GCA_964516495.1 uncultured Acidimicrobiia bacterium
CCTCCCCCCCCCCTCACCCTGTAATTGGTACCTGTTAACAACACCCCCCCCCCCGGAGAGAGGGATCGTCATCACGTCGGTCAACAACCGGGCCGTCTTCGGCGCCCTCGCCACCGGCGCCGTCCCGGACCTCTGCGCCACCGGGACCAACCAACCCGCCCGGATCATCCCCCGGAAGCGATCATCCTGACCGGGCCTTCCAACATGGCAATCTTCGGAGTCTTAGCTACCCGTCTGCTCCCCGATCTGCACACCATGGGACCGGGCCAGCAGACCAGAACCCTACCGAAGCGATCCTGATATCCAGCCCTACCAACCGGACCGTCTTCGCAGTCCTGGCCGCCGGCGCCCTTCCTGACTTGCACACGGTGGACCCCGCCGACCGAGCGCTTCCCCGTCATCGTGCATAACCTTGAAGGTCGACGGTCCACCCGGGATACCTGATTCCTGGGATTCACCGATGAATAACCGTGGCCCTCCCCCGGCTACTACCCGGGGGAAACCGAGACCGCGAAAACCACCCTTCCGATCCGGTTACCTTCCTCCTCTAGTGGGACCCACCCCCAACCGCCGCCTCCTCAGCGCCGAAACGCGTCCCGCCATACCCCCAACCAGGGGCAATACGTTCAACATGATCCCGGCCCGGCCCGTCCGGTACCCAAACGGGCCGCTTGGTGTTTTACGGTTATTTACCAGTATGCAACACGGGTGGGACAGAAACCCGTCCCGACCACGACACCCGGCCCACAACGACAAAACAAACCAACATTCAGAACTCCTGGACAGAGGCTTCCCCGGAGTCGCGGTTAGGTAGAACGTCAGGAGGCCGATCAATGGCGGATGGCCCTACCGACTGTCCGCCACAAGCTCTCGGAGCTTCCTTTTCAGTACCTTGCCCTGTGTATCCCGTGGGAGCGCCGGTAGGTAGTGGATACGCTTCGGCAGTTTGAATGCCGCCAGTTCCTGTCGAGCCGCAGCCAGTAACTCCACCACATCCGTGGGTTTGCCGTCCTCCGGCACGACAAACGCGGTGACCGCCTCCGACCACACCGGGTCGGGGGCGCCGACCACTGCCACTTCCCGAACCCCCGGAATCCTCGAGAAGACACCTTCGACCTCCAGCGAGGAGACATTCAAGCCGCCGGTCTTGATGACGTCCTTCTTGCGGTCCTGGAAGAAGAGGTTCATGTCCTGGTCGATCCGGACGATGTCCCCGGTTCGTAACCAACCGCCCCTCGTGACCGCGGCAGTCAGATCGGGGCGACCGTGGTACCCCTCCATCACGGCCGGGGATCGACAGATCAACTCACCGACCTCGGTAGGGCGATCAGCTTCGTCGACCACCCGAACCTCTACCTGCGGCACCGGACGACCGATCCAGCGTTGATCCCGGCCGGGAATATCAGCTTGGCTGTCGTAGTAGCCGATCGCTCCGAGTTGGCTCAACTCTGTTTGACCCCAGTACGTCGCCCAACTCAGTCCCGGAACCCGGGATGACATCGCATCGGTGACACGAAGCGGGATGGCGCCACCGTAGGTGTGGGCTTGCCGGAGGGATGAAATGTCGGCTCGGTGGAAGTCTCTGTGTTCGGTCAGCCGAACATAGAAGGTCGGCGTCTGCGACATGTTGGTGATTCGCTCCGACTCGATCAGGTCCAGGACGTGCGCCGCCTTCGTGTTGCCTGCAAGCACGACCGTGGCGCCCACCGAGACCAGGTTGGTGACCGTTCCGACACCGGCCATGGTGTACATAGGCGCCAGCAGCAGGAACCGATCATCAGGTTCTACGTACCGTTCTCCGGCCCACGCGGGAGATGTTGCGATCAAAAAGTTGCGATGCGGTATGCGCACGCCTTTCGGCTCACTCTCCGTTCCTGATGTGTAGATGATCATGGCAAGATCGTGCTCGCTGACCTGCCAATCACCCGGGATCGGCGCCTCCTCCAGCAACATCCCCGCTAGTTCGGTACCAGGAATAACGCTGTCGTTCGCCGTCTTCGTGGGGATTATCGACTCGACAGAGCCGGTAAGCATCTGTGTCAGTCCTTTTTCGGCGACGATCAGGCGCGGTCGGGCGCTTTCGAGCTGACGCCTCGTCTCGAACTCGGTCAGGTTCGGGTTGAAAGTTGTGAAGACAGCGCCGATCTTGAGAGCGGCGTAGTAGGTGACGATGTGGTCCAGTCCGTTGCCGGCCATCATCGCCACGACATCTCCGGGTCCGATGCCCTGCCGCCGGAGGAAGCGGCTCATCCGGTTGACCAGACCGTCCAGCCGGCCATAGGTGAGGCTGAGGCGGCCGTGGTCACCGGTATGCACAACGACGGCGGGAGAGCCGCGGTCGCGAAGCGCCCGGCGTTCCAAGACATCACCCAGCGTTGCGCGCCTCAGACGACTGGTCAAGTACTCGGAAGACAACCCACTCGGCATCCGGTTCTGTCAGCCGCCCCTACCGAGCAGCCGGTTCGCGGCATCGACGATCCCGATCAGCGGGCTTCCGGGGGGATGAACGGATACACCACGGGAGGTGAGGCCGTCGATCGCCTGTGGTGGAATGGTTCCACCCACCAAAACGGGGATGTCGCCGAGTTCCGCTTCGTCCAGCGTGTCCAGGATTCGATGCACGACCTCGATCCTCCCCCCCACGTTCAGACCGATTAGCTGTACGTCTTCGTCAGCGGCCATCTGCGCGATGTCGCCGGCTCGGAGCATACCCCCGAGCACCACATCGAACCCGGCGTCCCTGAAGGCTCGGGCGACGACCATGACGCCTCGCCAATGCCCATCGAGGCTCGTCTTTGCTATCAGAATCCGGGCGGGCGCCATATCGCTCAGAACCGTATCGGAACTTCCCAGACACCGAATGCGCTGCGGAAAACATCCCCTATCTCTCCGATGGTTGCGTCGGCCTGCACCGCCTGCATCACCCGGGGGATGACGTTATCGGTTGTCCGGCATGCCGCTTCGAGGTCCCGGAGCCGCCTTACCGCTTCCCTTCCGTGTCGCTCGCGTCGCAGCGAGGCTAGGCGTTGCATGGCCCTCTCCCAGGTCTCCTCCCCGGAACGACCTTCGAAACCGGCTATAGGCATCAGTTCTTCCTGTGAACGATGAACATTGGCGCCGACGATCCGCTTTTCGCCGTTCTCGATGGCGGCCATTTCCTCGATCTGGCCCCGAGCGGCCTGGTCGAGAAGCCAGCCACTGTCGATCACCGACAGGAACCCTCCCCGCTCCTCGATCTCCCTCATGAACTCGAGCGCCCGTCTCTCGAGTTCCCGGCTGAGGTGCTCGACGTAGTAGGACCCCCCGAGCGGATCGGCGACCGCAGTGATGTTCGTCTCCTCCTGAAGAATCTGCTGGATCCGGATAGACATCAGGTGCGCATGGTCGGAGGGGATCGACATGGCCTCGTCATAGCCCGAGACACCCAGCGACTGGGCGCCGCCCAGCGCAGCCGCCAATGCCATCACCGTCCCTCTGACGATGTTGTTGAGTGGTTCCTGGTAGGCCATGTTGCTGCCGGCCGTGACGACATGGATACGGAGGCGAAGAGACCGTTCGTCCGTCACGCCATACCGGTCGGCCAGCAGGTCGTGCCACATCTTGCGCGCCGTTCTCAGCTTCGCGGCATCCTCGAAAAGGTCCAGGGAGGTGCGGAAGTTCACACCGCCGATCATCCGGGCGAACTTGCTGTAGTCGCCGTCCACTCGATCGGACACCGCCTCCAGGTATTCCACGGCGTTGGCGAATACGGCGCCGAGTTCCTGCCAGGCGTTGAGTCCCGAGTCCGCTCCGTTGTAACCCGCAATCGAGACCGGCACCCAGTGAGGCATCCGTTCCATACACCAGTCGATGATGTCCAGGTTGAGACGCATCGCAGCATGGGGAGGGATCTGCTCCTTGGGTGGACAACCGATATAGGTAAGGAAGAAGTCGCTCTGGCCGGTGCCCCTCAACTTGTGGAGCGGAATCCCGCGACGGCCGGCTGCAGACCAGTAGCACGCCAGCGTGTAGGGGGCGCTCTGGGGAACCCCTCCCCCCGGCTTGACGTAGACGGATTCGAGCGGAATCCCATCCATGATGGTCTCGTAGTCCCTGAGTCCGACCGTGACCGTGCCGGTCAGGCCGACGTCTTCTCGACGCTCGACGATGTCGGGGTGGTCGACGTCATAAAGGTGGTCGTCCGTCATCCGATCGTGCTTGACGATGACGCCCGTCTCCCCGGCGTCCAGGAGGAACCGGATTCGTCTGTTCATGTCGGAAGGGTTGCCGAATCCACTCAGCTGGAAGATGCGCCAGTCCTTGGAGCGGTACATTTCGGGGTATGCGCCTCGCAGAAAGGGCGCCGATCCCGGCCTGGATCCAGCCGCGCGGCGCTGCCCGTCATCAACATGATGCGGCTGGTAGACCGGCGCCAACTCGATCCCGGACGCCGATACCCAGGTCCTATCCCGCTCGTTTTCGTTTTTCCTAACCACAGCCGTTGCTCACTGTCGGTCGATGTAACAGGTCCACCTGCGAGACGTTCTCCCGGATGTGAAACCTTCCGGTCTTCGCAGGACGCAGTAGACAATACACCCGGATACGGGTCGTATACGGTCCTTGTCGGTTTCTCAGCGTCATCAAGCCGACGCGGGTTCCGCCAGCCATTCGTACGGTGACGCCACGAACCGCTCGACCATCCTCGTCAAGACGCCCGCCGCTCGATGCATCGACGCGATCGCGCTTCCCGACCCGGCGGCGTCATGCAGCTCGCGAGAGTGCCACGTCACGGGTGACCAGCCGACTTCGGTAACGCACACCGTCGGAATCGCCTGGCTGACATCACCCAGATCACTGGAGCCGGAGATATCGTAGGTAGTGCCGGTAGGAACTCCCAGAACATCCCAGGCCAGCCGAGCGAGCCCCTCGTGCATCAGATACGGACGCGCCTTGCTCAGGAGATTCACGTCGACCGTTGTGGCGGTGGCGTGGGCCGTTCCCTCGGCGATGCGCTGCACGCTTTCGATCAGGCCTTGCAGGAGTTCGTCTTTGGGAGCCCTCACGTTCACCCTGAGACCCGCCATATCCGGCAGGATGTTGTGGCTTCCGGAGACCGACTCCACCGTTGCGTGGATCCGACAGCCGTCATGTTGATACTGGCGTTCCATCGCGAGAGCATACGCCGCCAGATTCGCGGCATCTAGGGCGCTCCGTCCGTCCCACGGTCGGCTGGCCGCGTGTGACGCCTGTCCTTGAAAGGACAAGTCGAACAAAGCGGCGCCGTTCAGCGTCCCGAACACGGCTACCACGTCAGACGGGTGATAGGTGAACGCCGCGTCGACACCGTCGAAGGCGCCCGCCTCGAGCATCGGCGCCTTGCCGGCGAACAACTCCTCCGCCGGAGTGCCGATCACTCTGAGGGCGCCCCGTAGATCGGAACGTCCGGCCAGTTCCAGCGCGGCCTCCATGACCCCGCCGCAGATGAGATTGTGTCCGCAACCGTGTCCGACTTCGGGGAGGGCGTCGTATTCGACCACCAGCCCGACCGTCGGGCCGTTCCCGCCGAGCGTCTTCTCGGCGACGAAGGAGGTGTCGAGCGAAGCGATGCCGCGTTGGATGTCGAACCCTACCTCGCTCAGGAAGCGCACGCAGTGGTCCGAAGCGTCGAACTCGGCGAGCCCTGTCTCGGGGTTGGCGTGGAGGCGGCGGGCGAGTTCCTCGCCTCGTTCGGCCGCCGTCGAGTGGTTCTCCATCTCACGCATGATACCGGAGGGCGTGGATGATCTTGTTATGTTGCAGGTGTTGCCGCATGATGAGAGTTCACCCGAACCCGGGTCACGTCATCACCCATCCACCGTTCATATCGATGGTCGCGCCGGTGATGTATCCGGCGTCGTCTCCGGTTAGATACACGACCAGCGAGGCGAATTCCTCGGGTGTCGAGAAGCGACCGACCGGTATCTGTTCGATGATCCTCTGTCGCCCCGCCTCGTCGAGGAAGGCGTTGAGTTCGGTGTCGATAGCGGCGGGCGCCACGGCATTGCAGGTGACGCCCTTGTTCGAGTACGCCGTCGCGAACGACTTCGTGAGCGCGATGACGCCCGCCTTCGCGGCGGCGTAGGGAGCGGACGACAACCCTCCGGTACGGGCGACGACGCTGGAGAAGTTGATGATGCGGCCCCATCCCTCGGCGGCCATGGAGGGTGCGCTCCCTTGGCACAGCAGGAACACAGAACGAAGGTTCACGCTCACCGCTCGATCGAAGTCTTCGACAGTAGTGGACTCGATCGTGCGCGGCTCGAGCAAGCCGTGAGCAGTCACGAGTATGTCGATCCTGCCCGCCTCGGCGATCACCCGGTCGCACTCCGACGGATCGCTCAGGTCGGCGCTTATCGTGACCGCGGCGCCGTTCAGACGCTGCGCGCGGATGTCGACACCCACAACGTCGTGGCCTCGGGCGGCCAACGCCAGAGAGGTTGCATGCCCGACGCCGCGCGCGGCGCCGGTGACGAGGGCGCGTCTAACCTTGCTCTTCATGACAGGCCGACCTTTCCTCGCGCTTCGCTCTTCCGGTAGTGGGGCTGGTTATAACATATGAGATACTGTTTCGGGTAATGCAAGCCCCGTTCAGTCGTATCGTCCCCGACCGCGTCACGCCACCCACATTAAGAGTCGAGAGCGAGTTGGGCGATCTCCGTCGGGACCTTCGCCGATGGTTCGAGAAGAACGACCCCGGCCCACAACCATTCGAATACGAGGCTCGCATGACGGCGCTCATCCGATGGCAACGTCAACTACACCGGGCGGGGTTCATCGGGCTGTCATGGCCGACCGAGTTCGGTGGCGGAGGGATGGGTCTGTCCGCGGAGGCCGTGCTGTGCCGGGAACTCGCCGCGACCAGCATGCCGCAACTTATCAACCGCCTGGCTCTCTACACCTGGGGACCCACGATCCTCAGCCTCGGCGCCGAGGAGCAGAAGACTCGGTTTCTCCCCGGGATGCTCGACGCCGACGAGATCTGGTGTCAGGGATTCTCTGAACCGGACGCCGGTTCGGACCTCGCCGCGGTCCGGACCAGGGCGCAAGTCTCGGGCGACGTTCTCGTCGTCGACGGCCAGAAGGTTTGGACCAGTCGCGCCGAGCTATCGAAGTGGAACGCCGTGCTCGTGCGTACCGATCCCGAAGGGGTGAGACACTCCGGACTGTCGGTGCTGATCGTGGACATGGAATCACCCGGTGTAACGGTCCGGCCTTTGTTGCAGATGCTAGGCGAACCCCACTTCAGCGAGGTCTTCTTCGACGGGGTCGAGGTACCTCTGGAGAATGTCCTGGGCGGCCTGGGTAACGGCTGGGCTGTAGCCATGGAGGCGATGGCTTACGAACGCGGGCTGTTCGTCTTGGAACGGGCCACCGGCCTGCGGCGCCGGCTGGCCGATCTCGTCGACCGGCTCTATGTGCTCGGCAAACTCGACCACGCCGTCGAATCGCTGGGAGTTCTGGAATCGAAGCTCGCCCTTCTCGAGGCGCAGGTGTTGAGAACCCTGGGCCAGCAGGAGAATGGGACCCTGACTCCGGGTTCCAGTTCCGTAGACAAGTTGTTCCTGGCTGACGTATACCAGGACATCTTCGCCACAGCATTCGACCATCTGTGCGACGAGGGCCTTGACGACGGGTGGATCCACGACCTCCTGGAATCCCGGTCGGTCAGCATCTACTCCGGCACCTCCGAGATCCAACGCAACGTGATCGCCCGCCTCCTGCTGGACCTCCGATGAATACGTCGATCGGTCTGGAAGCAGCGTCCGCCCTGGACCGCCTGCTCGCCGATCGGGCCCCGATCGACCGACTCCTCGATACGGCTGGTTCGGGGGCGCCCGACTCGACCCTGGTCGCCGCGTTGGACGAGATGGGCCTCGCCGAGCTGGCCGTTCCCGAAGAGTCGGGAGGTCTGGGACTCGACCTGGATCAACTCTGCGTGGTGGGCTGGGTGGGTGGCCGCCGCCTGATGCCGACCCTTTCACGGCTCAGGATGACCCTGGTGGGCCCACTGGTGATGAACGGGCGTCCCCGTGAACGGTCCACCGGCGCTGGTTGGGGATGCGGATTCCCTGCAATCGGTAACAGTCCCGCCGATGGAGGGCCGGTGGAGGTCTGGATCGAAGCAGGAGCGAGCGATGCGCTGGTGGTGGAAGGGCAAGCGTCGCGAGTCGTGGACCTCGGCCGTCCGGACAGTGTTATCGAACCCGAGCCCGGAGTAGACCCCGGACAGGGTCGGGGCTTGCTCAGGTTCGACCCCGATGCGTCAACTGTCCTGACCAACGCCGATCACGTTCGAATAGTGGATCGCGCCCGGGTCCTCGTCATCGCCGAGCTCTCCGGAATCGCCGACCGGCTCGTGGAGGTGTCCGTGGACTATGCCCGGCAACGGTCCCAGTTCGGGCGGCCGCTGGCGGGTTTCCAGGCGATCCAACACAAGCTGGCCGATATGCGGGCGGGATGCGAACTCATTCGCTCCGCGGTCAGCCGGCTGGCATGGCTTGAGGAACCGCGCCCGGAACTCACCGCGAGCCTGAGCGCGGCTACCGCTTCGGTGGCCCGGCAGGTGGCGGAGGACGCCATTCAGGTTCACGGCGGAATGGGATTTGCATGGGAGTATGGAATCCACCTGTACTACCGACGGTGTCTGGCGCTGCAACAACAACTCGGAGGGGCCTCGAGTCTTAGTCGTTTCGTCGGTCGCTCGATCATCGCACGGAGGAAGACCGATGAACGATAAGGCGCCGTTGCTGGTGGAAGACCGTGGTCCGGCAAGGTGGATCTGGTTCAACCGTCCCCGCGTACACAACGCCCAGAACACCGAAATGCTCGAGGCCTTCGACGATGCACTCGATCTGGTCACCACGGATACCGATGTGCGAGTCGTCGTACTCGCAGGCAAGGGAAGATCGTTCTGTTCAGGGCATGATCTCAAGGAGATCGTGACCCATCCCGACTACGCCCGGGCGGTCAAGTCGGTAGAGGGCCGGATGCGATGGGAGCAACGACTGTTCGTGGATCCGGTGAACCGATTTCGCGAGTTGCCCGTGCCGACGGTGGTGCTGGCCCATGGCCACTGCCTCGCGGCGGGCTTGATGTTCATCTCCGTCGCCGATTTCGTGTATGCCACGCCCGACGCGGTCTTCGGATCACCGATCATCCCGGTTATGGGCATCAACGACGCCGAGGTTCCCGCCTTCGCCTGGGCCGTGGGTTCGCGGCGCGCCAAACAGACCCTGTGGCTCGACGAGCGAATGGATGCGGAGACCGCCCGCGCGGTGGGTTTGGTGACCGAAGTAGTGGCGCCCGGCAAGATCGAGGAACGGATCGAATCGGTCGTCAATTCCCTGGCGGCTATTCCGGCCGAAACCCTTATGCTGTCGAAACTTTCGCTCAGGCAGATGGACGATCAGGCCGGCTACCAGGCGGTCAGCAACTTCCACTTCCTCTCGCACTCGCTGAGCCATCACACGACCGGCGCACTAGCCGCACTCGCGGCGCGACGGCGGCGTCTTTCCGGTTCGGATGAGCCGAATTGACCGATTCGCGGCTTCGAGGAGCGCCGGGGAAAAGTCCAGCCGGCCCGGGCCGGTGACCAGGAATCCCGTGTAAGCGGGTTGTGGCCAACCCGTTCTCGTCTTTTCCAGCATGCTTCACCGGCGAGCTTCCTGCTCCTCATATGACTACATGATAGATGTCACAAAAGATCACGCATGTGATTGAAGTTGAAGGCCCTGTATTGACCACCTCGTACGGCTTCCACATATAGGTCTAGATCCACTGTTAGTAGAGGTGTTTCCGGGCTGATAATCTCCAATAGACCGGCATCGGTCAGACCAAGCCGCTCGAAAGAAGGATGATGTGAGGCTTGTGTACTGGCTACGACAACCTCGTCCACCTTCTGTATCAATCCTCCTAACACTCTCAGAAGCTGGCTCTTTTCAGGCTCTCCATGCTGAGATAGCAGGTTGGACACCTCAGTCAGTGTATTCCGCGTTACCAGCACTTTGTGGAATCGATTAAGCTCCCTACACAGCAGGTTGTAATCCTGGATATCAAAAATACGAGCCCGGCGATGCTTGGAAATCAGATCAGGATCATGATGTCCTACAACGAGTAGGACAAGCAGGTTTGCGTCTACAACAACGGCCGATAGCAACGTTGACTCTAAGCCATGTCGGCAGAGTGGCTCACAACAGATAGGACCTCCCCATCCATATCACGGATTCTCACGACCTTGTACGAACGCGAGGGCGGACCCTGCTTATTGCCTAGTAAGTCACGAGGCATGAAGTCCCACGGGCGGGAAAACCCAACGGTGATGCTCCACACATCATTGGCTAGCTCAACTTCTTGCGGGGGTTTGAATGGGTAACCTGGAGAGATCTTCCATAAACCCTGGGAAAATGGATGCTTGTAGCCGAGTCTGGAACGGGCGTGATCCTTCACCCGCAGGGCGACCGCCCGACGCCTGCAAAGTGGGTTTGGACCGGCCTTTTGCCGCGCGGTGTGACGGGGGCATGAGGGATCAGGACCAAGAGGGGACTGAAACCCCCCTGCCGGCCCGACGTCCGATGGTAAACTCCCTGGTCAGCGGGCGGAGGGCCAACCCACCCCCGTCTTTTTCGGCACCCTCCAAGAGGGAGGTTTCACCAGCATGCTCCCGAACATATACCTTGCCCGAATGGATGTCGCTCCGGAGGGTTTGCCGGCATTCATGAACTGGTACGAACACAAGCACGCACCTGACTTGATCTCGGTCGGGTTCTACAGCGCCCACGGATACCATTCCCGGACCGGTTCGCCGTTCATCCTCAACGTGTACGAGATCGACAGTTCGGAGATCTTCTACTCGGAGGCTTACAACACGAAGCGGACTCCGGAATCCGACCCGGAACGCCCCGCGATTCTCGCCGATGTCACGAATCGATCGAATACCGTATATCGCCAGGTCCACACACTGGGTGTAGACGCGCCTGACCGATCCTGGTCGGAAGGCAGCCGGTCCGGCGCGGTCTCCGGACCGGTGGTGACTTCGGTCCGATTCGACTTGACGGAGGGCTCGAACGAAGGCGCCGTCGTGGACTGGTTTCGCGATGTGGAGTTCCCGGAGACAGCAAGCCGGTCCGGTTTTCTGGCTGCTCGACTCCTGAACCGGACCGGACGCCCGCACCACGCCAACCCGTGGCTGTCCTCTTGGGCGACGCTTGTCGAATGGGAGGATCAGGCGTCGGCGGAAGCAGCCGGGAACGAATCGGACACGCTGGAGCGGTTCGCCGGATCCGGTCTAGGAGCGATCGACGCCGCTTTCCATCTGGCTGTCCGAGTCCTGTCGGTAACCACCGGTTGAGGAGCGGCCGCCACGAGAAGGGTCATCGGGCGCCGCCGGCCCGCGACCATACACATCAAACCGGCGACTCATATCGAATCCCCGATGGCAAATACCCCCGACTACTAGAAACCGACACCGGACTGCCCTGATCGAAAGACCCTTGGCTCCCGTTCGGATAATCGAGGCTACAGCCGCGGCACGGGTCTTTCCGGTCCGGTCTCGGACTGGCGCCGGGACCGATGGGAACGATACAGGAGGACGGCAGCATCGGCGCGACTGATCAACCGGTGCGGATCGAATCCGGCGCGCCCGGGCCACCAAACGATCCCGGAGTTTGTCGCCCACCTGACTGCCTCCGCATACGGGGCGCCGGCCGAGACGTCCCAAGACGGGTTCCGATCGAGGAACTGTCCCCGCTCGGGGAAGAGATCCCGAGGCGGCGCCGGAAGCGGATACCCGGCCATGGCATGCAGCAGGGTGATCGCTTCAGCCCTGCTGACCGCCTGATCCGGTTCGTACCAAGAGTAAGGTAGACGACCGGCGACGCGCAGCTGCGCCAGCCAGGTCACGGCTGCCTCGAACTGCGAACCGAGCGAGGAACTGTCTCGCCGACCGGATAAGGGTGGGACGGGTTTACCGGAGTAGGCCCAGAGCAGGATGGCGAAGTCCTCCCGGCGGATCGGTTCATCCGGAGCGAACAGATCATCGGTCAACCCGACGGCGATCCCCCTTTCGCTCATCCATCCGATCGCGTCCGCGTAGAAAGCCTTGGGTGGGATATCGGTGAACCCGTGGTGCAGGCAGGGCCGATCGTGATGGCGGGTCGCATTACTGGTGAGCACCGGTCTGGCGCCGCACGCCGGATCCCACTGCCAGGGAGGCACGCATGTGACGACGCGGCAGCGGATGGGCCCCACGCACATGTCCTGGTTGCACTGGCCGTACCGGAAGTTGGCGCAGTCCACTCTCCGTGTGTCGCAACCATCGGGACACCTGCAGTCCGCGCTGGTAGCGGACCGCCGGCACAGGCCGTTGGATCCGCACTTGTGAGTTGAAGGACATTTCACGTTGCAATCGATGTAATACCGCGGGCGCGGCTTGTCGTGAGAGCAGAAGCTCGAATTGTCCACCTTCCACCAGCCGGCCACCACCGTGCCGGGTGGGCAGGTGTTCTCGCCTGTCAGACGGCAACAGAACTCGGTCCAACCGTCGCAGCACGCCGAACCGGAAGAACACCGAAGTCCCACACAGGTCAGGATGGCGGCTTCGGCGGCGATGGGACGGAAAATGTAGGCGGGGGCGAACGCCGCCGCGGTGGCCGAAAGGGCGAGCGACCGCAGGAAACCGCGCCTCGACGTATGCCGGTCGACCAGACGTGACAACCTCGCCACTAGTTTCGTACTCATGTCCGCTCCTGACTCATCGAGCTACTACCCCGCCGGGGGATCGCCGGCTGATATCCAGACCTGACAGGATCATGTTCACGTCGTGTGAGAGAACCTCCCGGCCTCTACGGGACCCGACCACCGCGTGAAGGCAGAAGGCCCGATCCGCGGTCGAGAAGAAACGCTGCACGCCCGCCAAACTCCCCCATAACCTGGGAATCCGGCTGGATCCGAAGTCGGCCGGATCCAAAGGTGACGGGATGCCCCGGTGGGCAAACAACCGGGAACCGACCGAAGAGGCGCCGAACTCGACAAGAGAGACGAAAACGTCCCCGGGTCCCATTACCTCGGCTACCTCCACCCCGTAGTCGCCGCAGTCTTCCGGAAGCCAGAAGTTGGCCATGTGAAGCACTATCAGAGGATCCGGAGAGCCGGGGAGGTGGGGATCGATCCCGGATGGATCCTGCTGGATCGAGAGCCGAGCCTCCCAGCCGGGCGGTACGTCGATCCCTATGCCGTACAGGGAAAAACGCTCGATGTCGCTCATGCCGCCAGCACCAGGAGGGAAGCACCGGCCAGCAACCCCGCGGCGGCCCCTCCCGTAATACGCGCCGGTTCCGCGAGTTGGTCCATCCGCCGGTGCAGCCTTCGCAGGTCATCAGCAGTCCGGACCCGGCGGTTTACAGCAAGGCTCAGCGCCCGCGTTCCCCCGAACAGCACCCCCATGACCAAGCCGGCTCGCGGATCGACTCCGATGAACATTGTGAGCATCAGAAGGGGAACGAGGCCCGTACTTACGACCGTCATGGGAGCGATACCGAGTTGGATTCCGTAACCGAACCCGTACACCCACCGGCGGAACGCCGACAGCCAGTCTTCGTTGACCTGGCGCCGGACCGGAAATCGACGCCCCGCCAGATCCCAGCCCGCGGCGGCTATCCCCGAGACCGCCGGCGCGACCAGCTGCCAATCGCCGGGTGCAACCGGTAGCAACTGGCCGAACGTTCCCAGCAACCCACCGAGGATCGCTCCCCCCGAAACGGCGCCCAAGGTCAGCCAACCCAGGGTCAGCCACCAGGTGTTTCCCCTGGCCCGCTCACCGAGCGGGCTGATGCTGGTAAGCATCGACAATCCTCAAGGTGACCAGGTTGAACGCAGCCCCGCCACGATTGCCGCAGTCGAACCGATGGCCAGGATCGGCGTCATCCCTTGGACTCCATTCCGGAATCCGGTCGGCTCTTCTCTCCATGAGCTCCGCCATTCTCGTCGGCGCCCTCATGATCCGGATCGATACCGGCCTCGCGAAGGGCCTCGTCGGCTCGCATTTCCCGATTCCGGGTCGAAGGTCTCCGGCGACGGCGGGGCGGCCCGTCGCCTTTCACGTCGAGCACCCTTACCAGCATGCCTCGCATCTGCTCCCAGTCGGGCGCCGTCCCCGATCCGAGAACCCGGCCACTACCGCCATCCACAAGCACGAGATAGGGCGATCCGGGTACGTCGTAGTCTTCCCAGGCCTGGCTCGACAGTACCGCCTTGACACCCGGCGGGACCAAACGGGCGAAGACCTTCTCCGACTCGTACTTCGCGTCCTGACCCACTATTACCAGCCGGGTTCCGACTCCGGGGAGCCGGAGAGCAGGGTCGGCGAATGCCTTCCAGAACCGCTCGCAGGTCCGGCAACCCGACGAAAGGAAGGCGAGGAGGATGAGCTGGTCTGTAGCGGTGACGCTCACCTTCAAAGCCCCACCTCCGGGCGATACCCCCGCTACATCATGCGCTCTCCCCTCGCCGGTAGCCGCGGGGATTCTCCTGTTCCCGGGATCATTCGTGTATCCCGCCGGAATATCGAGGTCGTCGAGCGGAACGCCGGCGCGGTGCAGCGCTCGAAAGATTTCGGCTTGGAACCGAAGCAGGCCGAATACCAGCACGACGAGAACGGCGAATCCGACGGTAGTAACAAGCGAAAGTATCATCATGGTCATACACCCCCTGATCGGGTTCCAAGCCGGAGCGCACCCGCTCCGCGGAACGTTGCGATACCTGCTCCGGCGCTCTTACGCCGCCTGATGGTCGGTTGCTTGGCCCTCAGGAGCTCCGGCAGCGCCGTGAACAACACGACGAAGACACCCGCCAGGGCGGTGAGAGCGACCGCCAGCGCCGCCGCGAGCAGCGGACTCTCCCCCCAGGCGATGAGGACCAAGTCATGTGGCGACCCGCCCGATGCAGTGGATACCAGGCACGATGATCCGAGGGCCAAGTTGCCGGCGACATGCAGCCACGAGGTCGGGGTAGCCGCCTGCCCGAAACAGCCGCATGAATGCGAACCCTTGACCCGGGCCCTCAGGACAACAACGGTGAACATCATGTAGAACGCTCCCACGGTCGCCGAGGCGGCCGGTCCCCCGAACGCAAATGCCCAGGCGCCCGCCAGTATCTCGACAAGCCCGAGCACGCGGGCTTGCCAGATCCGAGCCGGAAGACCCAACTCCGCCGTAAAATCGGCCACCGGATGGGGAGAGATCACCTTCATCACCCCCGCCCAAGCAAGCAGCAACGAAGCCACGGCGGCCAAGGCGATCACCGCATCGTACGAGATCATCGCGCCGCCCGACTCGGCCGGTCCGCTGATGATCCGCTCGAAGAACGCTGAATCCGGGCTGGATAACTTTGAGAATATATGGTCATCTAACGTAGCATAACACCGATGAAACCTAACTTCATCTCACGATCAAGGGGGAGGCGACCAAGAATCGATCTCGGGCGTCCCATGCATATATCACGATCACGAGTAATCGGAACCTGAACGGCGGCGCCGACGACAACCGCCCCGCATGTCAGCGCGACGACCATTACGATTCGCTCAACGACCGAAGTTTGAAAGGCAGGCTCTATGCATGACGTGGTTGTCGTCGGCGGCGGCATCGCCGGCCTTACCGCCGCCCGAGATCTCGCTGACCACGGCTACGGGGTGTTGGTGCTAGAGGCGCGGGACCGGCTCGGTGGACGCACCTGGTGGAAGCGGTTTGCCGGAACCGACCACTACAGCGAGATGGGCGGTACCTGGTTTGACGAAGGCACCCAACTGAACATCGCCCGCGAGATCAGGCGCTACTCCCTCCCTACAGTGTTGAGCCCCGCGGGCCGGGAGTTCCGCGTAACGCTTGGTGGTCGCCACCTGGAGCGTCGCGACCAGCCGGTACCCCGGGAGGTTCGTCCCGACCTCGACAAGGCCCTCGATCACATCGTGGAGCAATCGCGCCGGGTGAAGTTCGGTTCCGACCTCGACAATCCGGAACTCCGTGATCTGGACATCCCTTTCTCCGAGTTCATCGCGCCATATACGGACCAACCTCTGGTCAAGGAATACCTTTCGATGTGGGCCGGATTCGCCTTCGGCTGCCACCCCTTGGACGTGTCGGCGCTGCAGGTCCTCACCTGGGTGGCGGGCTACGAAAACACCGCCTGGACGCTCGACGACGCCCCGGCCACGAAATTCGCCCATGGCACGGCCAGCCTCGTGGACGCTCTCGCTGCGGATGGCGGCGCGGACCTCGAACTCTCAACCCCGGTCACCTCGATCATCGACGCCGGCGACCATATGGAAGTGACGACGGACGGGGGCGATACCCACACCGCCCGGTTCACCCTTCTGGCCACCCCGGTCAACACCTGGCCGGACATCGATCTGCCGATACCGGGCGATTCGCTCAAGGCCCGCTACGCAAGGGAAGGATTGGCCGGCCATGCTGTCAAGCTACACGCTCTGGTGGACAAGGTTCCCGAGTACCTCATGGCTTCGGGTTGGGGCGGCCCGCTCTGCTGGGTCTCCGAGCAGGCTGACTTCGACGGGGGACGGCTCCTCGTGGGAATCGGTTCAGATGACTCGGTTATCGACGCGACGGACACCGTCCAAGTGCAGCAGGCCATCCGGCAGTTCGCCCCGGAAGCGACCGTCAGGATGTGCGATGGGCACAACTGGACGACCGATCCCTATTCGAAGGGAACGTGGACGGCCTACCGGCCCGGCCAACTGTCACGCTATTACTCCGACTTCTCCGTCCCCCACGGCCGGCTCTACTTCGCCGGATCCGACCTCGCTCGAGGCTGGGCCGGATTCATGGACGGCGCCATTGAAAGCGGCGCGGATGCCGCATCGGGGCTCTGTAACCGCCTCGATGAGGATGGCTAGGAGGGACAGACACCTTCACCTGACTGCTCACCGCAGAGCGGCGGCAACTCGGGCGTCAATAGACTTCCAACAGTTCCAGTGACCAAGGAATGGCGAGAGTGTGGGTGATAGGGGAGACATCTTGTCCGGGTTAACGGTCTTCTTAGCCCGCTCGGTGCGAACGATGGAGGCCTCTCTGCCGACCGCGAAAGCGGTCGCGGTGCGGGACGGGCGGATCGTCGAGGTCGGGACACTGGAGACGATGCGCCCGTGGTTGGAGTCCCGCAACCATGTGATAGACGACACGTTCAAAGACCACTACATCCTGCCGGGGTTCATCGACCCCCACCTGCATCCCTCCATGGCGGCGCTCCTGCTGCCTATGCACTTCACGACGGCGGTGGCCTGGGACCTCCCGGGGGAGGAAATCGCCCCCGTAACCGAAAGAAAGCAGTTCCTTGCCCGCCTGGTCGGTATCGACACCGGTCTACCTCCCGATGAGCCACTGCTCGCCTTCGGTCATCACCCCATCTGGCACGGCGACATCGATCGCAGGGCGCTCAACCAGATATCGACAGCGCGCCCGATCGTGATATGGCACCGGGGCTACCACTCGCTGGTCGTGAACGACGCCTGCTTGCGTTGGATGGATCTCGACATGGAGGCAGCGGGCCACCACCCCCAGATCGATCTCGAGACGGGAAAGTTCTTCGAAACCGGATTGGAGGTGGCGCTGCATCACCTCCACAGCTTCATCCTTGAAGTGAAACGATTTCGCAACGGTCTGGACCGAATGCGTCAGGTGATCCACTCCGGCGGCCACACCACTATCGGCGACGCCGCCTTCGGTTTCTACGGATTCGAGGAGGAGTGGGACCACCTCCTAACGGTTATGGAACAGCCCGACACGCCGTTCCGGGTTCAGTTGATGCCCTACATAATGGGGCCGGAGGGCGACGAGACGACCGACCGGGAATTCCTTGAGCGGGTCCTGGCGTACCCGTCGCGTAACACCCATCGTCTCCGGTTCAGCGACCACGTCAAGATGTTCGCCGATGGCGGATTCTTCGCGGAACTGTTGATGCTGGCGCCGCCCGGACATCTCGACGGTCGCCACGGCGAGTGGATAACACCCCCCGGCAGATTCGAGGCGATCGCCCGGGTGCTGTGGAACGCCGGACTAAGAATCCATGTTCATTGCAGCGGAGACCTCGGCGTCGAGTTAGCTCTGTCCACCCTCGAAAGGCTCCAGCGGGAACGCCCTCGCTTCGATCACCGATTCACCTTCGAACACTTCGGAATCTCGAGTTCGCAACAGGTCGACCGTCTCGCGGCGGTTGGGGCCGTGGCTTCGGTCAACGCCTACTACGTCTACGAACTCTCCGAGGCGTTCGCCGCCCACACGGTCGGCTACGAAAGGGCGTCCCAGATGTCAAGGCTGGGCTCGCTTGAACGAGCGGGAGTGCGTTTCGCCGTTCATTCGGACTTTCCGATGGCGCCCGCCAAGCCCCTGAACAACGCTTGGGTCGCCGCCAACCGACTCACCTCGTCGGGTACGGTGATGTGCCCGAACGAGCGGGTGTCGCTGGACGCGGCCATCAAGGCGATCACGACCAACGCCGCACACGTCCTCGGACTCGAGAACGAGATCGGTTCGCTCCGTTGGGGCAAGCGAGCCGACTTCACCATCCTCGAAGAGGACCCCTACGAAGTCGACGTCGAGTCCCTGCGCGATATCCCCATCTGGGGAACCGTTTTCGAAGGTGAGAAGTTCAGGATCTGATCTGACAGATCGAATGTTCGGAACCCTAGGCCCGATTGGCATTCGTGTGATCACTGCGTGGTGGTATCTGAACCCCATCAGCATGAGTGAAGCAAGGCTACTCAGCGAAGTGGGGCATAACCTCAGAGGCAACCATCTGCTGGCCCTCGAGTGCGGTTTCGAGTCCGGGGCCGTGGAAGTATCGGAGGCGGATGATGATCTCTTCGGGATTCAGGATCTCTTTCCACTCCTCCAGCATCTCGATCCATGTGGCCGGTGAACCGACCAAGGCTCTGTTGCGGAGAACATGATCTAGGGTGATGTCGTCAGCTGAACCGATATCGTCGATCCAGGGCTCCCATTTCGGCTGGTAGTAGGCGTTGCCGCGCCGATAGTAGATCCGATGGTATTCCAGGATGTACGGACCGAGGATGTCTCGCGCCGCTTCGTCGGTAGCGGCGATCGCCGCCTCCCGAAGGATGGCGATCCGCGGAGTCTTCCCCAGCTTTGCGCACTCCTCCCTGTACAGTCCGGCAAGGTGTGCGAGATGGGCGGTTGAGCTGATCGGCCCGGTTTCCCAACCATCGCCGAGCGCCGCGATCTTGACGCCGACATCGCTCCATGCGCCGACCCAGACCTCAGGAATGAGATCGCCCATCGCCGGATCGCGAGGGGGAACCGTACCCCGCCACGGGTCATCCTCGGTGAAACGAAAGGGCTCGCCGGAACGGAATGCGTTGATGGCTTGCAAGCCTCTGCGCATCCTCCGAGGTCGTTCGGACAGATCCAGTCCATACACATCGAAGTCGTCTTGCAGATAACCGGCGCCGACGGTCAATCGGTAGCGACCCGGATACATCGTGTTGATCATCGCCGCATCCTGAATGACGGTGACCGGGTGATAGAGGGGGAGAAGCACCACGCCGCTTGCGAACTTGAGCCGCTTCGTTTCCGCCAGCCCGAATTGAGCGATGAGTTGAGCATTGTTAACGACCCCGTGTGTTCCGGAGTGAGGGCCGTGCCCGCGCCGCTCCCCCTTGTACGCATACTCGAAACCTAGCGCGTCGGCCGATTCGCACTCCGCCAGATAACCGTCGAGGTCCCATCTGCGTTCCCCATCCCGGACCCCGACAACGGTGGTGGAGATCGAGAATTTCATAGGGGAGCTCCCGGTGTCGGACGAGATGTAGGGTAGCCGACCCCGCCGTCTCAAATAAAAGCAGTTCTGATTCCTCGACTAGGGCGTCATCCGGCGCCGGGGACTTCGACCTCGTCATGCGGGAACCCGACCATGAAGGCGAAATCGCCGGGGTTGATGATCGTCGGCGTTGTCACCGCCATCAGGAGGATGCCGGGTCGGTCGATCTCGAACTCCTCCCAGACCTCCCCCGTTGCAGGGCTGGTGATCCATCCGAGACGGCCCGCGGGGATCTCACTGCCGACCGAGTCGGTCGACACGCGGCTGTGGAGGATACCGCTCGTGGAAGCGAGGAACAACGGCCGTTCGCGGATGACGGGCAATCGCGCCGGGCCGGTGGGGTGACCGCCCAGATGCCCTCGATAACGCAGGGTGTTCAGGCAGCCTTCGACTCCGGCGGCCGGGGAGGGCCGGCTCGCCCCGCCGAACTCCGGCAGGAAACCCGAGAGGCCGCGCTCGACGGCTGTCGCGCTGACCTGACCTCCCGGCCGGAAGTCTACGACGACCGGAAGGTAGCCGAACGAGGACGTGAGCTCGAGATCACCGGCGTCATAGGAATACCACAACGCCATGTTGGGTGTCCCGGAGTGCAGGTCGATGACGCATTCGGCATGTTCGTAGACGACGGTTGCCACGGCGTACGCGATCTGGTCGGTGAGAAAGCCGCTCGGTAATCCCGGAAAGCGCCGATTCAGGTACAGGTGGTCGGGCGAGACTCGGGAGCCGACCTGGAGGGCGGGGAGGTTCACCGCCGGGGCGAGGAGAACCGTGCCCGCCAGTCGCTCCTGCATCAGGCGTTGCTCCAGATCGTGCACCGCGATCGACCCCAGCGGTTTGTCGCCGTACAGCCCTGCGACGATCGCGGTCGCCGGACCCGGGGCGGCGCCGCGGAGTTCGACGAATCGGACCTGCCATGGCGCCCCGTCGATCCGGCGTCCGATGGGAACGCTCCACTCTCGCCGTACCGTGGTCGACATCATGCACCTCTCGATTCATTTGCCGTCATGCAGTCGGATGAACCTTGGCCGGGACTCGGTTCATCAGGTGGGGAGCTCTCGTAGTCCAGGGGGTCACATCTCCCCGGGTCCGGATACCGGTTTTGCCGGATCACAGGCGAGCCTCCTGAGATGATATCGAGCGGGCGTCCTCCCAGATACGGTGGGCGATCGGATGCGCCTCTTCCTCGATGATGTGCGCGAGGAGGCCCGCCGAACGGGCGACTATCGAAAGGCCCCTAGCGAACCTCGGAGGCAGTCCCAGGTCGGACACGATGGCGCCGATCGCTCCGGCGGCGTTCATCGGTACGGTCCTACCCTTGGCGTCGCTCAGAGCATTCTCTATCAACACCGCCGTGCGGAAGTGCTCATCGGGAAGACCTTGATCGACCTGGACACGTCTGAGTGCCGCCACCCGGTAGTCGCCGTCACGATGAATGGGATGCCCGAAGCCCGGGATCACCACACCTTCCCTCAGCCAGGCGGCCACGCTTTCCGAGACGAGTCGCTCCTCCGTCTCGGGGGTGGAGTCTCGTACCAAACCCGTCAGCATCTCGGCGGCCTGCTCTGTGGTACCGAGCAGCGCAGGACCGGCCCCGAGCAGACCGGCGGCGACGGCGCCCTGGAGGCTGTCGGGCGCCCCGTGATAGGTGAGACGGGCGGTGATGGCGGAGGGAGTGAGGCCGTGCTCCGCGAGCGTCACCAACATAGCGTCGATCATCGTTTCGGTGGAGGGCTCCGGCATCTTTCCGGTCGTGAGAAGGTGGAGCATCGCCGCGAAGCCGGCGCCGCCGATCAGCTCCTCGGCCAAGTCGAACCCGTGGATCGTGATCCGGTCACCACTCGCGTCGACCAGTCCCGGCATCAGATATCCTCCTCAGCAGTCACCGGTACCTCAGTTCACCTGGCGGGAGCGCTGATCCCAATGTCGCCTTCTGAGCGCCGACTTGAGAATCTTGCCGGTCGAGCCTTTCGGTAGCTCGTCCACGATCCACACGTCTCTCGGTTTCTTGTAGCCGGCCAGTCTGCCGGCCACCTGTGTGATGACCTCCTCAGGGCTGACGGTGTGCCCGGGCCTCGCCACCACATACGCAACGACGCGCTCTCCCCAACGCTCGTCAGGCGTCCCGATCACGGCTGATTCGAGAACGCCGCTGTGGTTGGAGATGGCCGCTTCGACCTCCGCCGGGTACACATTGAAACCGCCGCTTATGACCATGTCCTTCTGCCGGTCGATGATTGTCAGGTAACCCTCATCATCAAGGTACCCGACGTCTCCGGTTCGGTAGAACCCATCAACAAATGCCTCTCGGGTTGACTCCTCGTTGTTCCAGTATCCGATCATCACGCTCTCCGCTCGAACCTGGATCTCGCCCACCCCCGAGTCGTGGGCGCCTGTCGGAACAAGTCGGAGTTCGACCGATCGCGTCGGTCGGCCTGCGGATGAGAGACGTTGGTCGGACCCATCGATGTGATCGGAACGGGAGAGCACGGTGAGCGGATGCGGCGCCTCGGCCATCCCGTATACCTGCACGAATACCGGGCCGAAGGTTTCAACGGCTCGTCTGATCGTGCTCGGAGCGATCGGGGCGCCACCGTAGGAGACCCGTCGCAGGGTGGGCGCCGACCTTCCCTGCGCCTCGGCTTCCTCCGTAAGCATCGTGATCATGGTGGGCACGACGAACGTAGCGGTCGCCCGCCGATGCAGCGCTTCGTCGAAGAAGCGACCGGGATCGAAGGTGGGAAGCACGATGTTGCGCGCTCCGCAGAGGGCGTACACGACTACCTTGGAGCCGCTGCCGTGTGACAGTGACCCGGCGTGCAGCATGCCGTCTGCGGGCGAAATACCGATCAACTCGTCGAGCAACATATTCCAGGTCGCAGCCATCCGGCTTCGGAAGGTGGCTGTCGCACCCTTCGGGCGCCCGGTCGTGCCGGAGGTGTAGAGGATCACGCTCGGGTCATCCGGTCGCCACCTCCGGGAAGGGGGGCGGTTTGCGGCTCGGAGAACATCCTCGTATTCGTGGGTTCCACCCCCGCCGACAGACACGACGATATCGAGTGCTCCAGCCTCGTCGACCAGGCTCAGGGCGGAATCGGCCGAGGCGGCTTCGGTGATCAAAACCGCGGCGCCGGAGTCCCTTACCACATGAAGACGTTCGGACTGGCTCAAGCGCATGTTGATCGGGACTTTGGGATGACCGGCCTTCACCAGGGCGATGTCGGCTTCGATGTACTCCAAACTATTGGAGGCGAGAATTGCTACCGGGTTCCCGGCAGGGTTCAGTTCGAGGAGAGCCGATGCGAGACGGTCGGACCGGTCGGCGAGTTGGGCAAATGTCTCCGTCCGGTCTCCGTCTTCGACGGCGACTCGTGAAGCGTGCTGTCGAAATGACCGATCCAGCAAGGCGCCGAGATCAGCCGTTGTAGCTGTCATCGGTAGGTCCCCCACTCCTCCCGCAGCACGGAGGTGATCTCGCCGACGGTCGCATAGCGCCTGACTGCTCGGAGAATCGGCTGCATGGAGTTGCGACCGGTGGCCGCCGCCTCCCTGACCTCGGCTAGCGCGGCTTCTACATGCGGGTTGTCACGATGGGCTCGAAGGCGCCGAAGTTTCTCGACTTGCTCATCCTCACCTTCATTTGCGATCGCAAAGGCGGTTGTCGGCGTGGGGACGCTGTCAGCGAAGCGGTTCACACCGATACGCGGTCGCGTACCGTCATCGATGCCACGTTGGAGCCCGTAGGCCTCCCTCTCGATCTCGGCGCCGATCCATCCGTTTTCCAGAGCGGCCAGCGCTCCACCCCGATCGGCGATCCGGCCCATGTATTCGAGGATCTTGCGGTGGAGTCGGTCGGTCAGCCATTCGACGAAATAGGATCCGCCGAGGGGATCGGCGGTACGCGGGACGCCTGTCTCCAACGCAATGATCTGCTGGGCGCGCAGAGACAGATGGGCTGCCTCCGCCGACGGCAGGCCGATCGCCTCATCGTAGGAGGATGTGGCCAAGGTCTGCACACCACCCAGCACCGCGGCGAGGGCCTCGAACGCCACCCTTGACAGGTTGTTCATAGGCTCCTGCGCCGTCAGGGACCCACCCAGCGTGTACACGAAAATGTTGAGAGCGTGGCTATTCGGGTCGGCGGCGCCGTAACGATCGCGCATGAGGTGAGCCCACATCCTTCGCGCCGCCCGATACTTCGCCACCTCTTCAAAGATATCGAGGTCGGCGGACAGGAACATGAAGAGATTGGGGGCGAAGTCGTCCACCGACAGCCCCCGCCTCAGGGCCGCTTCGATGTATTCGATGCCGTTGGCAGCGGCGATGGCCACCTCCTGGATGGCGTTGGCGCCCGAATCCCGGATGTGATAGCCACAGAACTCGATGGGTTCCCAGTGGGGAAGATTCCTTGCGCAGTATTCGACGAGATCGATAGAGAACTCCAGACCACGCCGGGGTGGAAATATCTGCGTGCCCCGCGCCACATACTCCTTCAACACGTCGTTCTGGAACATCACCCGGAAATCGTGGGGGGTGGCGCCCAGCCTCTCCGATGCTGCGATGATGAGCGCCGCCGCGATCGGACCGATCGAGTTCGCAGTCGTACGGATCTGATGGAGTTGATGGAGCGGTATGCCGTCGAGTAGCTCCTCCATGTCGGCGAGGGAGTCGATCGGTACCCCGACCTTGCCGACCTCGCCCTTGGCCAACGGGTCGTCGGAGTCGAGGCCGTTCTGTGTCGGCAGGTCGAGAGCGATGGAGAAGCCCTTCTGTCCCTGGGCTAGGAGTGACTTGATCCGGGCGTTCGTCTCCCGGGGAGTCGCATAGCCGGAGTACTGGCCCATGACCCACAGCCCTTGACGGTACATATCCGGTCGGATCCCTCTCGTGAACGGGAACCGGCCGGGCGCCCCGATATCGGTCTCCGGATCGATCCCCTCAAGGTCGTCCGGCCCGTACCATGACTCGAGCGGTATGCCGGACGGGGTTACGGTCGGGAAATCGGGCGGCGGGTGGGGAGAATTATCCCCCGAGCTTGGGTTCGTCACTTCCTGGAAAGTCTAGCCCCTAACATCAACCTCCCCACAGTCACGCCAGGTACGCGTCGACCATCTCCTGCGAGTTGCGCAGCGTCGCCGACGGACCCTCGATGGCGATCGAGCCTCTGTGGAGCAGATAGGTATGGTCGGAGATAGCGAGGGCGAGTTCAGCGTTCTGTTCGATGAAGAGGATGGAAAGCCCCTCGGAGTGTAACCGGGTGATGGAGGCGTAGACCTCGTCCACGATGGCCGGAGCGAGCCCGATTGTCGGGCTGTCTATGAGCAGCAACTCCGGATCGGTGATCAGCACCCGGCCGATCGCCACCATCTGCTGTTCGCCGCCGCTGAGAGTCCCGGCAAACTGCCGGCGCCGTTCCTCGAGGCGTGGGAACAGCTCGAAGACCCGGGCGAGCATCTCCGGGATATTGGAACGTCGCGCCGCGGAACCCAGCACCAGGTTTTCTTCCACGGTGAGGGGGGCGACCACGGAGGTCGGTCGTTCCATCAGGAAGGCGAGCCCATGGTGGGCAAGCCGGTGGGTCGGCCAGCCGGTGATGTCGCGATCACCGAACTTCACGGTCCCGCTGTCCGGACTATGCATCCCGGCGATCGTCTTCAGCGTCGTCGATTTGCCCGACCCGTTCGAGCCGATGAGAGATACCATCGACCCTCGGTCGACTCTCAGGTCGACGTTGTTAACTGCCCGTATGTTGCCGTAGCTTGACGAAAGATTCGATACGTGCAGCATCGGCTTTCCTTCCGAAATAGGCTTCGATCACCGTGGGGTCGGACAGGCAGGCGGCTGGGGTACCCTGCGCCAACAACTTGCCGAAGTCCATAACGATTGCTCGTTCGCAATAGTTAAGCACGAGCTCGAGGTTGTGCTCGATGACGACCACGGTGAGTCCCCGGTCAGTCAAGCTGAGCATCAGCTCCCCGATCGCCTGCGAGCCGAGCTTATGCATGCCCGCCGTCGGCTCATCCAGCAGCAGGACGGATGGCGCCATCGCCAAAGCTCGAGCGATCTCGACCCTGCGTTGGTTTGCGTAGGACAAAGTGGCGGCGTACTGGTCGGGTTGACCGATCACGCCCACCAGGTCCATCAGTTCTCTCGCTCGCTCGGCTAGGTCCGCCAGTTCACGCCGGTCGCGAGGCGTCATGAACACGGGATCCCAGAAGTTGGTGATGCGTTCGCGATCGAAACCGACCATGATGTTCTCGATGACCGTCAGATCCTCGAACAGTTGGACTGTCTGATAGGTGCGCGCCACTCCTTCACGGGCGATATCGGTTTGTTTCCATCCCGTCATGTCCTGGCCGAGGATCCGAATCCTGCCGCTATCCGGTTCGTCTTGCCCGCCCATCACCGAAAGCAACGTCGATTTGCCCGCCCCGTTCGGTCCGACGATCCCGAACACTGACCCTTCAGGAACGGTGAAGGTGAGATCGCTGATCGCCACCAACCCGCCGTAGGTCTTGCGTACACCCTCGACGCTCAGCGCCGCAGGCAGTTCCCGGGCCGGATCGACTTTCGGGGCCGTGCGACCTGTCAGGTTGAGACTCCACAGGTCCGACTCCGCTTCCTCTTCTCCCCCTGACGATGGCTCGCCATCATTGGAGTGGATGTTGGTCGCCTGATTCTTGAGTTCCCTTCGTACCTTGCGCGTGGGGTCGACCAGGCCGCGCGGGAGATAGATCATGATCAGGATCAAGAGCACACCGTTCACGATGGTCTCACCCTGGGTGAGAAACCGGCGGAGAATTTCAGGAAGGATTGTGAAGACGAAAGCTCCGACAACCCCTCCGAGCCAGTGGCGGTTCCCTCCCAACACCACCGCGGCGAGCATCACGAAGGCGATGTTCACATAGAACGTGTCGGGCGACAGGAATTGCACGAGACTTGCGTAGACCACCCCCGCCAGGCCGGCAATCGCGCCACTCAACATCCACAAGGATCGACGTGTGGCGTGGACATCGATAGCAAGGGATGCGGCGACGTCGGGGTGGCTGCGAACGGCTTCGGCGGCTAGTCCCAGCCGCGACCTCCTGTGACGAGCCATCACCCACATAACGGCGCCCAGGACGGCGAAGAGATGCCAAGGCTCGATCAGCCGGGTAATCGGGGCGCCGTCTACGCCGCCCGTGACGGAGTCGAGATTCAGCACGACTACCCGCGCCATCAACACGAGAGCGATCGTCGCCAGCGCCACCCAATGGCTCTCGAGCTTCGCCAAGGGGATACTGATCAGGAGGCCCGACAGAAGGCCGACCGCACCTCCTGCAACGAGCACCAATTCAATAGGGATATTGTGATCCTCCACGAGAGTGAGGCTCACAAATCCGGTGACCGCGGCCAGCGGCGCGCCGGCCAGGCTGAGGATACCTCCTCGGAGCGCCGCATAGGTGGCGATGGCGAAGAGCGCGTAGGCGACAGAGAACTCGACCGTGGACGCGTACGGACCCAGAAACGCCATCAGGCCCTGAGGCCTACGATCCGATCACCCATCAGGCCCTTCGGCCGAACCAGAAGGACGATGATGAGCAGTCCGAAGGTAATGAAATCCCTAAACGAGTTGCTGATGTACTGGGCGCCGAGAACCTCGGACAGCCCGATAAGGATACCGCCGATGTACGCACCTCTCAGATCGCCGAATCCGCCGATGATCACCGCCGCAAATCCCTTGAGAAGAAGCCCTTCGCCTACGGTGAAGCTCACGTTGTTGGTAGATATCGAACTCAGGATCCCGGCAATCGCGGCGGTACCGGCGGCGATGAAGGATATGACGATCACCACCCGTCGGGGATTCACGCCGGATATCTTGGCGGAGTCGGGATCCCAGCCGACCGCTCGCATTTGCGCCCCGGCATTCGTCCTCATGATGAACAGGTAGAGGATCAGGAGAAGTACCAAGGCCACGACGAAAGTAATGATCTGGTGATACGGGATCACCAGATCGGCCACCCTGACGAAGCCGCGAGGTAAGGCCTCTCTGGGGAAGGTCTTGATCCGGGCGCCTGTAGCGATGATGGCGAGTTGACCGAGGATGATCCAGAAGCCGATGCTGGTGATGATAGGACCGAGCAGGCCGCCTCCCCGTCGGCGAATCGGCTCGAATCCCAGTTGGTCGACTAGCACGCCGAGCAGGCCGCCGCCGGCCATCCCGATTGCGATCGCCGGCACGAGCGGGACCCCCAGATTGTCGAACGCGGCAAGTGCGAGGATCGCCCCCCATGTGGCGTAGGTCCCGTGAGCGACATTGAGTATCCCCATGGTGGCGAAAACCAAGCCGAAGCCCATGGAGAATATGGCATAGGAGGAACCTACGGCCAGACCATTGATCGTCTGTTGTAGAAACAGCGTCATCTCGTGGAAAACACTCCTGACTCAAGCCCGGATCCGGCGCCGCCTCGATCGGGTGGCGCCGGATCCCGGCGACATACGGCCCGGAGGCTCCTACTGGTTGATGTTCGGGATCACTCCCTCTGCTGTGCCATCCCAGATGACGAGTTCGCCGTCGGCGCTCCATTGCACGAAAGTCCACGCGTCGATGGCGGCTTCGCCGCGGGCATCCCAGGTGAGCGTACCGAAGACGGTCTCCATGGATTCGATCTGGCGGACACCCTCCAACACGGCCTCTCGAGTACCTTCGCCCCCGTTCTTGAGCGCTTCCGCCATGAACCACGCAACCTGCCAACCCTGGGCTGCGAAGATGTCCGGAACGGTGTCGTACTCGGCTTCGTATTTGGTTGCGAAGTCTTGCACCAGCGGTGTGTCCTTTCCGGCGAAGAAAGCGATCGGCAGCACCGTACCCAGAAGGGTATCGCCGCCCTGCTCCCACGTCTCTGCGGTCGCGATCGCCAGGTTCCCGACGATCGGACCGGCATAGCCACGATCACGGAGTTCCTGCACCATCAGGATTTCGGTGTTGCCGAGCTGCGCCAGGAAGATGATGTCAGGACCCAATGCGATCGCTTCGGTCGCAGCGCCGCTCATGTCCGTATCATCGGCGAACGTGTCGATCACACCCAGTACTTCGATACCGGAACTATCGAGAACCCCGAGGGTCGCATCCCGGTCACTTACGAGTCCGTCGTTATCGGCGGTAACGACTACGACTGCGTTATCAGGAGAGAAAGCGCCCACCGCGGCCTCGGCGATTGCCGCCGTACTCGGCTGGGACAGGGGGAATGACCTGAACGCATTGTCCGGATCCGTGATCGTCGGAGCGATCGCCGCGTGATCCACCCAGGCGAGGCCGGCTTCCACGATGTTCGGTTGAATCGCTCCGGCGACACTCGACAGGGCGCAGCAGACCAAGGCAAGTACATCGTCGTTGGCGATGTACGCGTCGTTGATGGCGATGGCGGTTGCCTGATCTCCCCCGGCGTCTTCAACGAGAAACTCGATAGTCACCCCGTCACCGAGGTACCCGCTCTCGTTGATTTCTCGCTCGGCGAGTTGAAGTCCATTGAGATGGGGAACACCCGCGAAGGCGACCGCGCCTGAAATAACGGCCGTGAAACCGAACTGGTAGTTCCCCGGAGCAAGACCGGCTACCGGTGCTTCCATGGCCTCGGTAGTGGCTGTGGCCTGCGCCGCCGTAGTCGTAGTCTGCGCGGCGGTAGTTGTAGTTTGCGCCGCCGTAGTCGTAGTCTGCGCGGCGGTGGTCGTAGTCTGCGCCGCCGTGGTTGCGGTGGTCTCCTCGCTGTCGCCGTCGCCGCATGCAGCCGCGACGAGCGCTAGGGCGAGAAGTGGTAGCAGGAGTCTGATTCTGGTCATACGCGCCTTTCCTAGTTAGTGTTCCGGTCTTTGAATAGACTGCCAGTAGAACCCGTCCACCGGATCCCAAGTCAGTCACCCGGCATGACACTAACAGACATATTTGGAAGCGGGTTTTCCAGGTAGTTACAGCACCGGACGGAAGGGAAATCGGATGGCGCACCGAGTCGGTACGATCGGCGGAGGTATCTTCGGTGAGATGCATATCCGGGCGCTGACCCAGCGAGCCAGGCTCGGAGACATCGAGTTTGCGGGTCTCGCGGATATCAACAGCGAGTTACGCAGTGACCGGGCGGCTCGATACAACATCGATGTATTCGCCGACTTCAACGAGATGCTCGACGCGACATCGCCGGACGCCGTGACCATCGCCACCCCTGATCACCTCCATAGGGAGATCGCCGTGGCATGCCTTGAGCGGGGCGTTCATGTGCTGGTGGAGAAGCCGATGGACACGGATGTGGACGGGTGCAGGGAGATGGTGGCCGCCGCCGACGAATCCGGTGTGCTGCTCCATGTGGATTTCATGAAGCGTCATGACCTGTATCACGCTGAACTCAAGCGGATCGTGGATTCCGGGGGCTTGGGTGACATCCAGTACGGGTATGCCTGGATGGAGGATCGTATCGAAGTCCCCCGAGACTGGCTCCCGTCTTGGGCGTCCAACTCATCACCGGCATGGTTCGTCGGGGTTCACTATTACGACCTCATCCGCTGGCTGGTCGGCCAGGATGCCATAGCCGTCTCCGCCACCGGCATTGCTCAGCGGCTGAAGTCGATCGGGCTCGACATCTACGATTCGATCCAGGCGAAGATTATGTTCCCCGGCGGCGTGAGCTTCACGGTTGATTCCGCCTGGCATATACCCGCCGGTAACGAGGCGATTGTCAACCAGGGAATCAAGGTGGTCGGATCCGACGGATGGATGACGGTCGATAGCCAGGATCGCGGAACCCGCGGCCTGGTGAGCAGCACTCCCGGCGCGCCTGCTTCGATGCTGACTCCAAACCTGGGATTCTTCAAGGAGAGCACCGAGGGCGGCGTCTCACGCTATTCGGGGTATGGCATCGACTCGATCGACAGCTTCGTCACCAACGTGGCGATGATAGAAGGCGGAGTCGCCGATCCGGAATCTTTGCAGGGCGCCTATCCGTCGGGGAGGGACGGTCTCGAAGTCACCAAGATCGCCGTGGCAGTGCATCTGAGCGTGGAAGCAGGCGGCGATCTTGTCCATCTCGATTCGCTATGAGCCACTGTCGGTCGCCTCGTGCAGCCCCCACAGGACCCCCGGAATCGATGAGGTAGGCGGACCGGGTTGGCCGGAGTGCTGATAAGCACAGTGCCCTGAGTCTTAGCTTCTTTTTGTCTGGGTAGCGGGTACCGTGGTGGGGGACCCGGTTTTTGTCCCTGCCGTGTTGCATACTGGTAGGTAACCGCAAATCACCGAGCGGCCTGTTTGGGTACCGGACGGGCCGGGCCGGGATCATGTTAAACGTACTATCCCCGGTTCGGGGTATGGCGGGACGCGTTTCGGCGCTGAGGAGGAGGCGGTTGGGGGTGGGTCCCGCCGGAGGCGACCGGTAGGGTTTTTTTCGCGTTCTCAGGTCCCGGGGACAGCGGACCGGGGACGACCCCGGTTATTCATCAGCGAATCTAGGAGCCGGGACACCAGGAGGGTACCGAAACCCCCCTTCCAGCCCGACGTTTGATGATGAACTCCCTGGTCAGCGGGCAGAGGGCACACCACCCCCGGTCTTTTTCAGCACCCTCCTATGCAAGATAGGGCAACCGTATCCTTAGCCCGATCTGGTGCAGGGGTTGAATGGGTACCGAAATAGATGCAATGACCTCTCTGACCGGGAAGATAGCTGCTTGGTAGCCTCGCCGGGCCGGAGCGTGACCTTCACCCACAAGGTGATCGCCCGACCCGCCGCGAAAGTGGGCTTGGACCGGCTCTTTGCCGGCCGGTGTGACGGGGCATTAACCCCAATTTTTCATGCAGGGGTTTGGATGGGTAACCGGGAGAGGTGAAATTAACCACATGACCTGGGAAGATAGCTGCGTGGTGGCCTCGTCT
>CAZEZF010000004.1:0-29218 GCA_964516495.1 uncultured Acidimicrobiia bacterium
CGCTCCGGCTTGTGACCCGACTTGGAAGACGACGGAAGAATCGGTGACTCCGGGGCATGGTTAGTCTACGTACTCCCGGTCCTCGTTGTCGGGATCGAAGTTGGGAGCGAAGACCGCCGCGATCACCACTCTGGCGGCGGCATTCATGGTGGCGTGCGCGGTCCCGGCCGGCACGACGGCCACATCCCCGGCCCGGACTCTTATTATCTCGTCGCCGAGACGGAAATCGGCTTCGCCTTCCAGGAAAACGATGACCTCGTCGTGGTGATGATGGATGTGAGGTCGCAGACCCCCGCCTTCCTCGATCAGGCATACTGCGCTTGTTGACCGGTCGGTGCGGCGCAGGTGGGTGACCTCGAAGGTTTTTCCATCGGCAACAGGGTTCTTTTCGATCACCTCATAGGCGTTGGCGATCAGGTCTTCCATCGCCGACCTTCCCACAATTGTCGTTCATCGGATGTAATCGGGGCAGTCGGGCGTTCTGACATGACGCCGGTGCCGAACCCACCCTTGATCCCGGCTTTCCCGGCGGTCATGCCACCGACCGCATCAGGCGGTCAACATCGTCCGATGATTCGAGATTGTCCACTTCGGACACCATGGTAGCGATGCGGGCTACCGTGGTCTCGTTTGCGGAGTGCATCAGGGCGATATCCGTCGGTCGGGGGGTGGGCAGGACCTCGGCGCCTCCCGCCACTTCTGTTCGGGTTCCGTTGGTAAAGGTTACTTGTAACTCGTGGTGGAGCAGGTCCCGCCAAGGGGCCGGTTCGATGCTGATGACGTCCGCCAGCCGGGCGGCCCGATCGGCTAGATCCGGATCCCGATGTGAACCGGGTGTGATATTTCCTTCCAGCATCACTACCGCCAGGTTGAACAGTAGGGAACTGATCCGACCGAACTCGGTGGCGTAGGGGTCGGGATCATTGATTCCCGGAACCCTGAAAGTTTCCTGCGATCTTCGTACCGTCACCCGCGCAACGTTGTCCGGCGAGACATCTTGCCTGGCCGATAGGTTCTGGAGGAGGGTCAGAGGTACGACATTGATCGCCGTGCATGGATACGGTTTGAGGACCGCCGTTGCTATGTCCCATCGCTGTCCGATTCGCTCCAGATCCCGGTTCAGGTTCGCTCTTGCGCCCCCCGCCTGGGCTTCGAAGAAGCCGTGAGGTCCTTCCAGAGCGTCCTTCCTGTAGGGGGCTCGGGTCCTGCCCAGCGCCGCGGCGGTCATACCATTGCGGGCGAGTATCCCGTACTGATGGTTGGCGAAGCCATAGGTAATCATCGCCCCGAGATTTCCGGCGTAGGCCAGGGCCCGCCTCGTCCGGTCGGGACCCAACTCCATCAACCGTGATGAGACCGCGGCGGCGCCCAGAGCCCCGTATACATGTGACGGGGTACGGGAACACCGTTCCCACGTCCAATCGGATCCTGCCAGCGCTCCGAGTACGTTATACGCGGCCACCACCGCGGTGATGACTTCACGACCCGGCCGGGATCGCTCTTCGGCGAGGGCAAGTGCGGGAGGGATCACGATCGGTCCGGGATGGATGAACGAGGGGAGTATCGAGTCTTCTTGACGGAGTGACCGCATCATGACCGCATTGGCGAAGGCGGCATCGATCGCAGCCAGTTTCCTTCCATAGCCGATCACGGTCGAGGGACCTCCATAACCGGCGGAAGTCGCAAAGTCCACGGCTCTACGCGCCTCGCTCGTGTCCCACCCCATCATCGCGATCGCCAGGTCATGGCTCAGCACAGCTTTGGTTTGCCTGACTAAGCGTTCGGGTATCTGATCGAAACGAAGCTCCAGGATGTGGTCGGCCAACTTATCAAGCGGGTTGCTAACCATTCGTTCTGGTTCCTACTCTCTGTATCAAGGATCGTTATCGTGATCCGATATCGGCGCTGCACTATAATGGATACGCATAAGTCGTCTCTGCCGGATTCGGCCGGCCGACATCCACCAAACCAAGGCCTTACCGGTAACGATGCATGATCGTCAAACGCTCGCCGCGGGTTACCCCACCCTTGGTGACGACCCGCCGTGACCCTCGCCGGTACAGTCACCGTCGTGACAGGGCGCCGGAGGCATCGGGATAGCGGTGGGCGCCAGGATCGTCTCGGAGGGCGGAAAGGCGGCCATCCTTGACGTGTACGCCGAATCGGCCGACGAAGCTTCCGGAAAGTTGCGATCATCGGGTGGCGCAGCCGTCGGTATAGGCGCCGATGTGACGGTTCCCGAGTCGCTGGAGGAAGGCTTCCGCGCAGTGGAGGCCGAGATGGGGGCTATCGACGGTCTTGTCACCTGCGCAGGCATCAGGCAAACGTCGGCGCCGGTATCGTCGTTTCCCGTTGAGCGATGGAAACGGGTTCTCGATGTGGACCTGTTCGGAACCTTCGTAGGGGACTTATACGCGTGAGTTGAGTCAGGCGTATTGTTCTGTAGCGTCTGTCTGCGTTCCCTCCCGGCTGGGGGTGGGTGCGTCTTCTGACAGAAGTTTGTTCCGCGCGCTACGCCGGGTTTGTCCCTCCCGGCCCCGGTGCCATCCGGCCCGGGCGCATACGTTGCAGGCTGCGTTCACATCCCTGTCGAGTACCAGCCCGCAGGCTTCGCAGCGGAACACCCGCACACCCATCGGCATGGGTTGGCGCCTTCCGCAGGCTGAGCAGTCGGTGCTGGTGTTGGCACCTTCCGCAGTTGGAGCAGTCGGTGCTGGTGTTGGCAGGATCAACCTTCGCATATTGGATACCAGCTTTTTCGGCTTTGTGTTCCAATATCTGATCGAAGGCGGCCCATCGTTGGTTTGACATCTTCCGGGAGAACAGCCGGGAGCGGAGCATTCCGGCCACGTCAGGTTCTCTGTGGCTATTCCGTCGTAGGTGCCGACGAGTTGGTGGGCGACCCGGTGGTCGGTTTGGCGTGCCCGCTCCGTTTCCCGGGCCCACGCCTTCGCCACAGCGGTCCGTTTCTTCACCCGGGACGTGGAGCCTTTCTTCGCCCGGGAGAGGGCACGCTGTTTTCTGCGGATCCCGCTGCGGTCGGGTTCCCGTGCTGGGATGAGCGTCCCGTCGCACAGTGCCAGACGTGTGACCAGCCCCTTATCTATCCCCACCGGCCTGGTCGGCTCGTAGTCGGGTTCCGGCGGGGCGGGGAGCCGGAACACGGCGTGTAACTCCACTCGGAGCGCGGTGCGCACCACTCGCAGCTCCACCAGTTTCCCGTCGGTCAGGGCCGCCCGGATACGGCCGCCACGGTCTTCGAACCGGATGCGGGGCAGGCCCTTCACTTGTAGACGCCACCACTTCCCGGAGCCGTTGCCCCGCTCCTCGGGGGCGACGAGCATGCCAGGCTTAGCGTCGGGTATCTCGATGGTCCGCCAACGGGCCGCGGTCTTGAACCGGGGATACCCCGGCCGGTCACCCGCCGTGCAACGCTGGTAGAACGCTTGCCTGGTCCGGTCGAAACGGCGTATCACCCCCCGACCTACCCGGCTGTGCATCCTGCCCCACTCGGGACGGTCCTTCCGTACCCGGGTGAACTGTGCTTCCAGGTCGGTCTTCGACTGCCGCCGCCCGGCAGGGAACTTCGGGTCCTTGTCGGGGTCGGGATGCTTCGGGTGATGCTCACGCCACCACGCGTAGGTGCCCCGCCACGTGCCCGGACAGGCGTTGTACAACTCCGCGGACATCGCGCACACCCGGCCGAGACGGCGATGCTGAGAACGTGAACAACGCCCGGTCACCCGAACAGTCAGAACCTGAGAACCCATAACCATCAACCTACCAACCGTCTATGACACAACCAGCCGACGCACTCACATCGGTCACGTCACACGTATAAGCCCCCTTCGTAGCCTGTCGGGTGGCGTAGGCGATGATGATCGAGCGGGGATCCGGCTCGATCATCACTATAGGGTCGACTTCGGCTGTCCTACCCCGTCTCGGTCAAGCCGCCTATTGCACCGCGAAGGCCGGTGTTGTCGCCTTCACCAAGGTTCTGGCCCTCGAGCTCGCCGGATCCGGGATCAGGGTCAACTGTGTGAATCCCGGTTCGACCGCCACCGGGATGGTCGATCTATGGAGTTCACCGATCGAATCAAGCGTCGAGGATCGGGTTCACGGAAACCTGCAACGGTTCAGGGCCGGGGTTCCGCTCCGCCGCCTCGCCGACCCCGAGGAGGTTGCCGAGTCGGTGGTGTTCCTGCTTTCCGCCCGGTCGTCCTTCATCACGGGCCATGTGCCGGCGGTGGACGGAGGGGAGACCATCATCTGATGGCCGGACACGATCTCTTGATCACCGGGGGAACCATCGTCAATTCCTGGGGGAGGCGGCAGGCGGATGTCCTGGTCGACAATGGACGGATGGATAACGGGAGTGGTGGAGCCCGGTATTGTGCGGTCCGCGCGCCGTATGATCGATGCCGACGGGCGCTTCCTGCTTCCCGGTCTGGTCGATACCCACTGCCATCATCGGGATCCCGGCTTCACCCACAAGGAGGACGCCACCACCGGCACTATGGCGGCGGCCGGAGGGGTCACCACCACCTTTGCCATGCCCAACGTCTCCCCACCGCCCAAGGACGCGCGTTCGCTGGCGTCGATGATCGAACACTATCGCCGGTCGGCGGTTGTTGACTTGAACATCAATGCGGCGGCGTCCGATCCTGATCAGATCGCCGCGCTGGGGCGAATGGGTATCGCCGCCTTCAAGATCTATATGGTGGCCGACACCGGTCGGGACTAGCCCCATATGCCTGATCTGGGTGTTCATGACCATGGTCAACTGCTTCGGATCTTCACCAGGATCAAGCCAACCGGGCTTCCTCTGATGATCCATGTACACGACCAGTCGATTATGGATGTGATCGAGCAGGGTTATTGGGAGCGGGGGGAGCGGGACTATCGGGCTTATGCCCGCGCCTACGCCGAACATGACGGCCTCACCTGGGACGCCGCTCTGGCGGTAGCGCTACGCATACAGCAGTCGATCGGTATCCCTCTGCATGTGCTGCACATGAATACGGTGGGTATGGTCGAACAGGTACGGGTTGCCAAGGCAAACGGGCGCAGGGTCACCGCAGAGATAAACCCGTGGGCGGTATTCCTCGGCAACGACTGGGAAACCGTGGAACGGCTGGGTTCCTACGCACTGTCCTTCTGGGCGCCGGAGAAGCATGCCGAAGCGTTGTGGAGAGGGATGCGCGATGGAACCATCGACCTGATGGCGACCGACCATGCCCGGCGCCTTGCCGAGGAGAAGGAGCCTGGTTGGGAGGATGGTTGGGCCGCTCATACCGGAACGCCGTCGTCGGAGTTCTACGGCGCGCTGATGATCGACGCCGCTCGTTCCGGTCGTTTGACCCTGGAGGAGGTAGTTCGCCTGACCAGTACCCGGCCTGCGGAGATCTTCGGTCTGTCCCGGAAGGGTCGCATAGAGGTTGGTAGAGACGCCGACATCGCGCTGGTAGATCCTGACCGATCCCGGGTGATCACCGATGATCTGGTAGTCAGTCGGTGTGGGTGGACTCCTTACGCGGGCCGCAGGGTAACCGGATGGATCGATACAACGATCCTGAGGGGCCGGGTGGTGTACGAGGGCGGGGAGGTCATCGGCCAAGCCGGATACGGCGAGATGGCGTCACCCGGTTGAGGCGGTGGATAAAGCAGAAGCGAGTGTCGTGATGCGCTTCCTTCCAGCACCTATCCTTACCAGGGTGAAGATAGCGACAAGGATACAGCACCTAAGACTCGACGCCAGGGATCCGTGGGCTCGCTTCAAGGCCGGACTCGGTGTTCTGGCGTTGGTGCTGGCAATAGGCACGGGTGGGTACATGGCGCTCGGGCTTGATATGCTCGATTCGATCTACCAGACGGTGATCACCATTTCAACCGTGGGTTACCGGGAAGTAGGGGAGGTCGCCGAGCAGTACCAGGTATTCACGATGTTCCTGATCCTGTTCGGTACCGGCACCAGTTTGTATACCCTGGGCCTATTGATCGAGACAATGTTCGAGGGACGATTCGATGACCAGTTCCGGAGACAACGAATGCAACGGAAGATCGAACGGTTAAGCGATCATGTGGTCCTATGCGGCTACGGCCAGGTGGGTCGGGCTATCGAAGTCGAGTTGCTTGACGCCGGGGAATCCGTGGTGGTGGTCGATGTCAGTGAACCCGAGTACCAGCAGTTTCCGGAAGGTCATCGGATTGTCTTGGGGGATCCCACAGAGGACTCGATCCTCCAGCAGGCCGGTCTCGAACGAGCCAAGGTCCTGGTGGTGGCCCTCCACTCCGATGTCGACAATCTATTCATCACTCTGACCGCACGCGCCGTCAACCCGGACCTCTTCATAGTCGCCAGGGCTAATGAGGCTTCCACCGAACTCAAGTTGAGGAGGGCCGGCGCCGATCGGGTTGTGAGTCCGCACGAGATAGGAGGCGCCCGGATGGCGGCTCTGGTTTCCCATCCGGAGGTTGCGGAGTTTCTCGATATAGTCATGCAGGATGGTGAGTTCAAAATAAGGCTTGCCGAGATACGAGTCGTCGACGATTCACACTTCGCTCACCGTTCCCTGACGGAATGCCGTATCCGCACGAAGACCGGCGTTACCGTGTTGTCGGTGCGGAGAGGTCGGAGTTTCGTAACCAACCCTGATGGGTCATTCGTTCTCACGCCCGGTGATCTGCTGATCTCCTTGGGGACCGAGGAACAGTTGGAGGCTCTTCGCGCCGAAGCCCGCGCAGGCTGAGAGAGACTCACCTGGTAGGGATTGACGGCATGCGACCCGTCGGGCGGGTGTTATGGGGCCTTGGTCGTCCTTTGGTCCGACTACTCGCCGTCTGGTTTCCATATTCCGCGTCCAAGAGATGTGTAACCCCGGCCGGCGCCTACATCGCGGTTATCAACCACTTTTCACATCTGGATCCGGCGGTTGCTTCTCTGGCCCTTCGGCGCCCGATCAGATTCTTGGCTCTTGATGAGCTCTGGGGTAACTCGGCCGTACTGGACTTCCTTCTCGATAATCTTGGCGCGATTCCTCTACCGCGGAAAAGACGTTATCCGACCGGGGCCCTCAGACAGGCGCTTTACCACCTTGAGTCGGGGGAAATCGTCGGAGTGTTCCCCGAGGGCAGGCGGGTAGGCGACTGGGGGGACGCTCCCATTACCGGTGGAGCGGCATGGTTGGCGGTGCGGGCCGGCGTTCCGCTGGTGCCGGTGGCAATCTGGGGCACCCAGCATGCCATGCCGCTGGATAAGGTGCGTATCCGGCGGGCGCCGATACGGGTGGTGGTCGGATGCCCGCTGGCGCCGGGTCGGTTTGCGGATCGTCCGGATGCGGTGGCGGCCCTTACCCGGGCGGTGTCCGCAGCCCTTGATCACGAACTGCGTATCCTGCGGGCGAGTAGCGTCGACCGATAGTCCGGGTCCGGGTATCGAGGTGTAGCCGTCGCCCGAAATGTCGGTGGGGCGGTATGGCTACAATGACCTGTCCGCGCCGGAGTAGCTCAGTCGGCAGAGCGGCTCATTCGTAATGAGCAGGTCAGGGGTTCGATTCCCCTCTCCGGCTCCGGGCCTGTTCGGATTGGTAGCTGTCGCGTGTCGTTATCGTAAGGATTTACGAGGGCAGGAGAATAGTGGGTGCAGTCGACCAAGACACAGGACGATGGCTGATCGGGTGAACTTCGAATCCGATGCCTTGAGGCATGCCCATCAGCTCTACTCCGCGGCATTGAGGATGACCCGCAACCGCGCCGACGCCGAGGATCTCGTACAGGAGACTTTCCTGAAGGCCTACCGCGGCTACGACGGGTTCACGGAAGGCACGAACCTGCGAGCCTGGCTATACCGGATTCTTACCAATACCTTCATCAACCGCTACCGGAAGGGTCGCCGCCGGCCGAGGGAGGTCGAGCTCGATGAGGTGGAGGATCTCTATCTTTACCGAAAGTTAGCGCCGGGAGTGTCGAATCGGGTGGCCCGCTCGGCGGAGGATCAGGTCTTCGAGCAACTGAAGGGCGCCGACGTCAGGGATGCCGTGGATAAACTCCCGAATCTATATAGGATGCCGGTGCTTCTGGTCGGATTGGAAGGATTCTCATATAAGGAGACCGCCGCCATGTTGGATATACCGATCGGTACTGTGATGTCTCGCCTACATCGCGGAAGAAAAATGCTTCAGAAGCTAATGTGGGAGCAGGCAAGGGACTACGGGATCGCCACTCCGACCGAGGACGCCGATGAAAGATAGGGACCGATGTATCAAGGCGCTCACGAGGGTCTATTCCTACCTGGATGGAGAGATCCGTACCCTACGCCGGGTGCGGATACGTCTGCACCTCCGAAAGTGCATCAATTGCGAGCGGGTCTACGAGTTCGAGCGACGCTTTATGGGTTTCGTTCGAGAGCGTATCCGAGTTGAGGCGCCGCCTGAAGTGGTGGAGCGCATCCGCCTATCCATCCGCGACCTGAGACGACGCTGAGCCCATCAGCCCAGGTGACCGGTGGTGTTTGAAGCCCTCCGTACCGGGATAAGGTCATCGACTACCGGGCTGTTCAGCCATGTCCCCTATCCGTTGCGGAATACCCTGCAATACCGGGAGGATCACGGGGTGTGCGGCCCCGATTCGGCATCCTGGCCCATCATCGGTGACGTAGCGGCGTTCATCGGCGGAATCCGGGCGCTGCTCGTGCAAAGCGCCCATCCCGAAGTGGTAGCCGGAGTGGCGGATCATTCCAATTATCAAGAGGATCCCTTGGGGCGGCTATCGCGGACGGCGGCGTATGTCACCGCCACGACCTTCGGCGCCATGCCGGAAGTCTGTGAGGCGATCGATAGGGTCAAGGCGGCCCACGGCGGGGTGGTCGGCAGGTCTCACCGCGGACGTCCGTATTCGGCTTCTGTTCCCGCCCTGTCGGCCTGGGTTCACAACGTGCTCACGGACTCATTCCTGGCGGCGTACCACGCCTACGGCCCCCGACCGCTTGCCGAGGAGGAGGCCGACCGTTTCGTTCGGGAGCAGGCGATTATCGGGAGGATGCTCGATTCTTGTCCGGTTCCGGACGACGCTCGGTCATTGAGGGCCTGGGTGCAGGATCATGCGGACCTGGGTTCATCCCCGGGAATGACGGCGACTGTGAGCTTCCTGAAGGACCCGCCGCTCGATCCGCTCCAGAAGATCGGATACCGGCGCCTCTATATCGGAGCGGTGGCGATTATTCCGAACCGGATCCGGGAGATACTCGACCAGAAGGCGCGTCCGGGTTCGGCCTTCACCGCCGGCGCGGCCACCGGATTCCTCCGATGGGCCATGGGTTCATCTCCATCCTGGAGGCTGGCCCTCATGAGAACGGGAAGAGAGATTCCGCCGGGCCTGTTTCGCAGGCCCCTCCCTCCGGTGGTCGGCGGAGTATCCGGCCTTCATACATAGACATTTTACGCGGGTGGAGTGGACGAAGTGGCGCTGCTTTCCCGCGAATCCCGGACTCGCTGTTTCGCGTGGTCTGTTCGCGCCCCATCCGGCGATGGTAGAGTCAGGTCATGTCTCGCGCGACCCGATCCCGGAAACCGAACGCCCTTCGGATGTTATGGCTACTTCCCCTACTTCTCCTGATGTGGTTGGGGGGCTTGCCCATAGCTCCGGCTTCCGGCCAGGAGGAGCAACCGCAGCCGGTTGCCGAAGTTCCCGAACCGGCCATACCGGTACCGGTCGAGTCCCCTGCCGAGCCTGACCCGGAATGGTCCTACAGGTTCCTTGTTCCGACCACAATGGTTCTCGGCGCGGTGGCTGTGGTGGGCGCCATAATCATGTACTTCGTGAGGGTTACCAAGAACCGTTACCGCGTCATCAGGTGAACCCTGTCGGCGCGCTCTGTTGTGCCTTGATCAGGCTCTTCCGGCCCGTTCCATGATCGAGGGCAGGTATCTGGAGCAGGCAATCCGCACCGCCGGATGGCTAACCGGTTCGTATCCACTCGCCGACGGATACCATCGACGGGTCCTCGAGGAGGCTGCTCCCACCATGTTGAGGAGAGCCATCGGTCTGGTGGAGGAGGACACCGGTCTGACCGGCGCGGTCGAACCGAGAGTGGCGGTCATCGACCGGCTTCGTTGGGTGGAAAGAAACCTGGCCTCTTTTTCCGCTCTTCTGGCGCCGACCGAGGATGAGGTGCAGAAAAAACTGGTCGCATCGGGGATCAGCGATCGGATGGCCAAACGTCTCGTCGCCTTGGAGTTCGGTGTGCTGTTAGGGCTGCTTTCCCACCGCGTGCTCGGGCAATACGAGTTGATGATCGTTTCCCCGGAAGGCGGCGATGAGGTGTGTTTACCGGCGCCCAACATATTGGAGTTCGAACGCAGATTTCAGCTTCGGCCCGGAGAGTTTCGGTTCTGGGTCATCCTGCACGAGGCGACTCATCTGCTCCAGTTTGTGGGTGTTCCATGGCTGAGGTCCTACTTTCTCGACCTGGCTTCTTCCATGGTTTCCTCTTCCGAACCCGACGCGTCGCGCTGGTCGGTGTTGCTGGAGCGCCTTGAGGAGTCGGGTGTGGCCGGACTGCTCTCGCTCGACGAATCCGGGCTCCCGGGCCTGATGGCTACCCCCGCCGAGTTGGATCGTCTGGACAAGGTCCAAGCGCTCATGTCCTTGCTCGAAGGTCACGGGCATGTGGTGATGGACCGGATTGCCTCCCGTTATCTGGTGTCCTGGCGCCGGATGTCCCAGTTGGTTATGGAACGCCGGCATAGTCCGAGGGTGGCGGCGCTCCTACGGCTGACCGGCCTCGAGATGAAGGTGCGGCAATACGACGAGGGACGGAACTTTGTACTGCAGGTCGAGAAACGAGCCGGATGGTCGACACTGGATCTGGCCTGGCAATCACCGGAGACCCTGCCCACCAGGTCCGAGATACGAGCCCCCGAGACTTGGTTGGCTCGCGTAGGTTGACCCGGCTCGGGTCCTCGATAGTCGAACGGGTCCATACCTGCCTGGGCGATCCGCGCTGTCCGGTAATGGTGGCTCTGAGCGGAGGCGCCGACAGCGCCGCGCTCGCGTGGGCCGTCGGTCGATCCGGTCGCCGGGTCCGCGCTCTCCACGTTCATCATGGCTGGCCGGGGTCCGATCGGATGGAATCGGCCGCTCTTGCGATCGCATCCCGGCTTGACCTCGAGTTACGGAGGGTGCGGGTTGACGCGACCGGTTCCGGGTCACCTGAAGAGGAAGCCCGACGAGCACGTTACGAAGCCTTGTATCGGATGGCGGACGAAGGTGAGTTGATAGCCACGGGCCATACCCTCGACGATCAGGCTGAGACTGTGCTGGGAAACGTGATCTGGGGCACAGGTCTGGATGGGTTGAGAGGGATACACCGCCGTCGCGGCGCCCTGATCCGTCCTCTCCTTGCGGTTGGCAGGTCGGAGACCAGAGAATTGGCGTGCTTGCTGGACCTTCCCTTTCATGATGATCCCGCCAACTTCGATCACGCCTTCCGGCGGGTTCGGATACGAAGGGTGTTGGCCGACTGGGAGAGGCGACTCACTCCCGGGATCACCGCCAGGCTTGCCGACATGGCGGGTCTCGCCGCAGGTGATATCGAGTTGCTGGAGCAGTTGGCCGCCGACATCCGGATCGAACAACAGGATGGAGCGGTACGCATACCGGCTGCGCTGTTAAGGACGCTTCCGCCTGCTCTGGCGGTGCGGGTCGTCCGCCGCGGTCTCCGGATTCTGAGGGAGGGGCTTCCGGGTTCCGGGAGCGATGTGGAAGCGGTGTTGAGGACCGCGCGGGAGGGAGTATCCGGTTGGGTCGGCGGCGGCTATCAAGTGACCCGGTCCGGCGCCTACGTGCAGATCGGCCGGTCCTCCTCCGACGTCCACGAAGAGATCGGGTGGGATATGACGGTTCCGATTCGATGGGGAGAATGGACATGGCAAGCCTGGGAGTCGCCGCGCCGACCCGCGGCGTTTCCGCTATCGGGCCGGCTACAGGTCTTTGACAGCAGCCTGTTCGAGGGTAGGGAACCGGTTATCCGACAACTTCGCTCCGATGACCGCCTGGCCATGCGTCGAGGTCACAAACGAGCCGCGCAGGCCTTGGCGGAGGCGGGCATCCCCCCGGAGGATCGCCCCGTATGGCCCGTCTTGGAGTTGGGCGAGCGGGTAGTGTGGATCCCCGGGGTGCGGAGAGCCTACACAGGCTGGGTTACCCCCGATACGATGAACTATGTTCTCATCTCAGCCAAGCGGGAGACAAGGTGGACGCCGGCCGGGTACTGATCAGTGAGGAAGAGATCGCGCAGCGCTTGCGCGTTCTGGGTGAAGAGATAAGCCGGGATTATGAGGGCGGGTCTCTTCTGGTGGTCGGTGTCCTGAGGGGGGCTTTCATGGTCATGGCCGATCTTGCCCGATGCCTGCGGGTCCCGGTCGAGTTCGACTTCATGGCCGTATCTTCCTACGGGTCCGCCACCAAGACCTCCGGAGTCGTCCGGATTCTCAAGGATCTGGATGAGGAGATCGCCGGGCGTCATGTCCTGTTGGTCGAGGATATTGTCGACTCCGGGCTGACCCTTCATTACCTCATGGAGACCCTGAAAGTCCGCAAACCCGCCTCTATCGAGGTAGCTACCCTTCTCCTCAAGCGGGATATGCAACTTGTGCCGGTAGATGTCCGTTACGTCGGCTTCATGATCGGACCGGAGTTTGTGGTGGGCTACGGACTCGATTTCGATCAGAGGTATCGCAACCTTCCGTATGTGGGGGTTCTAGGACGGTGCTGAAAAACGGTGATTGGATTGGCCCTCTGTCCGCTGAGCAGGGAGTTTACCATCGGACATCGGACCAAGCCGGGGGTTTCTCAGTACCCTCCTAGCTCAACATGCCGGTTAGTCTGGCGCGATGGGTGACTTGTGCTTCTAGAAAGCGAATCTAGTTAGCGTTATGATGGGATTAGAATCATTAGTCAATACCGTTAGAGGAACGATAGGGATGGGCCGGCTTCGAACCCGGCCGAGTCGCCGGGATGTAATGATAGGCTCGACAGGCTCGTAAGATTGTGATTGACATTTTTTTCCTGATGCACAGCGGTCTTTCTTCTCAGAGTCTTTCGTGCAGCAGGACAAGAGCATGAGGAAGAGAGCATTGAATAAGACCACCCGTACCATCATCGTATACGGGCTTGTGGTCATGGCGCTGGTCCTGATGGGCCAACGTTTCCTGAACCAGGCCAACCAGGCTGAAGAGATCGATTTGACGGTCTTCGAGGAGGTGGTCCGGTCCGGGGCGGTGGCGGAGGTCTCGATCCTGGACCGGTCCAACGCCATCGAGGGCACGCTGGCGTCAGGCGCCTCGCTACCCGAGGTACCGGGTGAGTTCCGAGTGCAGTACCCCGAGGACTACGAGGGGACCCTCACCGAGTTGCTGCTGGCCAACAACGTGAAGGTCGTGATAGACCCCGAGCCGCCGGGGTTCTGGGATGTGATACTCAGCCTTCTCCCGTGGCTGATCATCTTCGGGTTCATGATCTTCGTCATTCTCCAGATGCAGAGCGGCGGCAGCCGTATCATGCAGTTCGGCAAGGCGAAGGCCAAGCAGGTTACCAAGGACCAGCCGAAGGTCACGTTCGAGGATGTGGCCGGCCTCGAGGAGGCAATCGAGGAACTCGGGGAAATAAAGGAGTTCCTTCAATCGCCGCAGAAGTTCAGGGCGATGGGCGCCAAGATCCCCAAGGGGGTTCTGCTGTACGGCTCTCCCGGAACCGGAAAGACCCTTCTCGCCAGAGCGGTAGCAGGCGAGGCGGGAGTTCCGTTCTTCTCGATTTCGGGGTCCGACTTCGTTGAGATGTTCGTAGGGGTCGGCGCAAGTAGGGTTCGAGATCTGTTCGAACAGGCAAAGACGGCGGCCCCGGCCATTATCTTCATCGATGAGATCGATGCGGTGGGTCGGCACCGCGGCGCCGGTTTGGGTGGGGGACACGACGAAAGGGAGCAAACCCTCAACCAGTTGCTGGTCGAACTGGACGGGTTTGACGTTTCCAGCGGAGTGATCGTCGTCGCCGGGACGAACCGTCCTGACATCCTGGATCCCGCCCTGCTCCGACCGGGACGATTCGACCGCCAGATCGTCGTGGACAGGCCCGATCTGAAGGGCCGCCGAGCGATACTCGAGGTGCATGCCAAAGGGAAACCCATCGCCGACGACGTTGACATGGAGGTCATCGCCCGCCAGACCCCCGGGTTTACCGGGGCCGACCTGGCTAATCTGATCAACGAAGGGGCGCTCCTCGCGGCGAGACGCGACAAGGCCCAGGTGGGTCCGGAGGAGTTGGAGGAGGCGATCGAGAGGGTGATCGCGGGTCCGGAACGTAAGAGCCGGGTGATGACGGACCGGGAGAAAGAGGTCACCGCCTACCACGAAGGGGGACACGCGTTGGTGGGGTTTGCCCTGCCGAACGCCGATCCCATCCACAAGGTCACGATAATTCCCCGCGGTCGGGCCGGCGGCTACACGCTTGCGCTTCCCACCGAGGATCGTAACTACCTACGACGGTCCGAACTAACCGACCAACTCGCCATGCTCATGGGTGGCCGCGCCGCCGAGGAGTTGATCTTCGCGGACCCGACCACCGGCGCTTCCAACGATATAGAAAAAGCCACCGAGCAGGCTCGCCGCATGGTGATGGAGTACGGCATGAGCGACGACCTGGGCCCGATGAAGTACGGGAAGAACCACGGTGAGGTGTTCCTCGGGAGGGACTATTCGAGCCAGCAGGACTACTCCGACGAGGTAGCGGCCACCATAGACGATGAAGTGCGGGCCCTTCTGAACCGAGCCCATGAAGAGGCCAATCGGATACTGACCACCCACATCGATTCTCTCCATCGGATGGCTGACCGCCTACTGGAGGCCGAAACGCTCCAGGCGGAGGAGATATCCGATGTTCTGCACGACGTACCCAAGTGGGAAACCGGGGAGGGGTCAGGTCCCCGCATCAAGGCGCCGCAGCCGAGCACTCGCGCCGTTTCCGAAGGGGTGGCCGCGGCGCGAGCCTCCGATTCTTCCCGCGCCGGTTAACCCTTGTCAGGCTGGGAGATCGACCAGCAAGCCATTGCGGACGCCATGCGCCGGATATTGGAGGCGATCGGCGAGGATCCGGTTCGGGAAGGTCTTGTGGAGACACCCGAACGGGTGGCTCGCATGTACACGGAGATCCTGGATGGAATGCACCGCGACCCTAGGGAGAACCTGTACCGGGTATTCGTGGCCGATGAGCACCAGGAGATGGTGCTTGTCCGTGACATAGTGTTCTATTCGGTGTGCGAGCACCACTTCCTGCCTTTTCACGGCAAGGCCCATGTCGCCTACGTCCCGGACGGTCGCGTTACCGGTCTTTCCAAGTTGGCCCGTTTGGTGGAGGGCTACGCCCGTCGACCGCAGATGCAGGAACGGTTGACCACCCAGGTTGCGGATGCTCTGGTCGAGGTGTTGTCGCCGCGCGGGGTCCTGGTAGTGGTGGAAGCGCGCCACCTTTGCATGGAGATGCGGGGAGTTCGGAAGCCGGGAGCTGTTACCCAGACATCGGCGGTCCGCGGCCAGTTCCGGAGTAGCCATGCCACTCGGGCGGAAGCCTTGGCGTTGATCAACAGGGGGTGGGCTTGAAGAAACCGCGCTGGCATGTCCGTGGTGGTGTCCTGGATCCCAACCGGGAAACCATCATCATGGGAATCGTCAACGCCACCCCGGACTCGTTCTCCGATGGGGGTCGATTCCTGGGAGTGGAGGCCGCCGTCGCCCAAGGCATGAGGCTCTTCGAGGAAGGCGCCCATATAGTGGATGTGGGGGGGGAATCCACCCGACCAGGCGCCGCTCCGGTTTCCGAGGACACCGAACTGGAGCGGGTGATCGATGTGGTCGCCCGTCTGGCCGCTTCAGATGTGCCGGTATCGGTCAATACATCCAAGCCGAGGGTGGCTGCCGAGGCCATCGAAGCGGGCGCAGTGGTCGTGAACGATGTCGAGGCTCTCGAACGGGAAGGCATGGCCGAGGTGTGCGCCGCCGCCGGGGTGGGGGTGGTCTTGATGCACATGCAGGGTGATCCACGGACCATGCAGAATGACCCCCGCTACGAAGACGTGGTGGCGGAGGTGGCGGAGTACCTGAGGTCAAGGATGGATTTCGCCGAGGCTTCCGGTATAGATCGCCGGTCATTGGCCGTCGATCCGGGTATAGGATTCGGTAAGACGCTCACTCACAACCTGGCGCTCCTCAACGGCCTGAAGACACTTGCGGCGGAAGGAGCGCCGGTTCTGGTAGGCGCCTCCCGTAAGGCGTTTCTCGGTTCGCTGACCGGCCGGCCGGTGGAGGAACGAGACGCGGTGACGGCGGTTACATCGGGAGTCTGCGTGATGAACGGAGCGTCGATCGTTAGGGTTCACGATGCTCGGCTGACCCGCGACGCGGTGGCGCTTGTGGATGCCATGGAACGAGCAAGGGAAGGAGAATATGAAGACCGGTCTCAAACCGCGAGGCTTCGCCTGGGTGATAAAGGATAGGCTGGCCACCTCCGCGCGGCCGGGTGGACAGGGATTCCAGCACCGACGGGTGCGTCGCCAGGAGGAGATTTCCTGGCTCCTCCAGCAAGGATTCACCTCGGTGGTGTCGCTTCTCCCCGGAACCCAGAACGTAAAGAACTACGAGGACGCCGGACTTCGTGTATTCCGGACGCCGGTCGCCGATGATTCCGACTACAGCGTCGTGGAACAGTCTTTCAACACGATCAACGAGATCCTTTCGGCGCCCGATTCCCGCGTTCTTGTTCATCGAGACTATGTGGACGACACCGTCGCCGGGGTTCTGGCCGGTTATCTCGTGTACGCGGGAATGGTGAAGGATCAGAGGCTTGCGGCAATCGTGATGCAGGAGATCGTCGGGCGACCGCTCGGACCGGGCGCGCGAGCCCTTATCCCGGAACCGGATTAGCCCTGATTTTTCATGCCCCGGACACACCGAACTCAAAAAGGCCACGTCAAGCGCAGCATCATGGGGCGTTCCGGCGTTCACCTCAGGGTGATGGGGGCGCCTCGGCCAGGCGAGACCACGACGCAGCTATCTCCCCAAGTCATGTGGTTCATTTCATCTCTCTCGGTTACCCATCCAAACCCCTGCATTACTAGGCGAGCTTATGTGCATGGCTGAGGATTCGATCTCGCTGGTGGGGCTTCGCATTCCGGCCTACCACGGGGTGTTGGAAGAGGAACAGGCCAAGGGCCAGACCTTCCTGGTGGATGTCAAGGTCTGGATGGATCTTTCCGAGGCGGGTACCAGCGATGATCTTTCCGCAACGTTGGATTACGGGGTCCTAGCCGAAGCGATCCACCGACGGGTGTCGGGCGAGCGGTGGAATCTTATCGAGCGGGTGGCGGACCGGGTGTCCGGTCTGGTGCTCGAGGATCACCGGGTGAGTCGGGTGGAGGTTACGGTTCACAAACCTGAGGCGCCTATTTCGGTGGGGTTCGAGGATGTGGCGGTGACCGTGGCGCGACCAAAGGTCTGAGTTTCCGATGGTGCGGGCGGCGGTATCCCTTGGTTCCAACATGGGGGATCGCCTCGCGGTGCTACGTCGGGCGGTGGGGGACCTTGGTGGGCTGGGCGCGCTGATCGCCGTTTCCGATCTCTACGAGACCGATCCCGTAGGTCCGGTGGACCAAGGCCCCTTCTACAACGCGGTGGTGGTTATCGAGACCGATCTCGGCGCCGAGGACCTGGTATCCGGTCTCTTGGAGATAGAACGGCGCCTCGGTCGGGTGAGGGGTCGCCGCTGGGGGCCGAGGATCATCGACCTGGATCTTATCCTGCACGGCGCCACCGTTATCAGGACGGAGACGGTCTCGGTCCCTCACCCCCGCTACCGGGAGCGCCGCTTCGTCCTGGCGCCGCTCGTCGAGGTTTGGCAGGACGCCCGAGATCCGGACGGCACGCTGGTCTGCGAAATGCTACGCGACGTTACCGAACAGACGGTGCGTAACCTCAACCACACCGGGTGGGTGCATGTCGTCGGTAGGAATGTCCCGAACCGATCAGGTAACCGTCGATAGCGTCACTCCTGGCAGGCAAAGGTTTCGTCAAAGTCAATCGAGAATCGAGAGGGCGATCAGGAAGGGTTCTGAAAACCGTCGATCCGAGACGATTTTCCGGCGCCACTGCATTCTCCCGACTCGTTGAGCGCCTTCCGCGCTCCGGTTACTATCATTATCCTTAGTACATCCCTCAGGAGGAAGTTCCATGGTCACATCAGGCGCTGTCGCCCGACGCACCGGATCGGGAGGGATGGCGCTCATGGTAGGAGCGGTGGTCAGCGTGGTTGCGTCGCTGTTCCAGCCGGGGGTGCTGATCAGCAACGTGGACCAGACCGACTTCGCCGCGTCGATCCTGGTTATGGCGGATCACGCCGGTCTTACCCATCTGGTAACCATGCTGGTCATCTTCGCAATGCTGCTCTACTCATACGGCTTCTTCACACTCTTCGGCCTGCCCCGCACTCCCGGTCCGGGCGATTCTGTTCTGCGGTTCGGCCTTGCCGCCAGCATGTTCGGTTGGTCCCTCTACATAGTCGCCATGGGTATGAGGCACTTCACGATCCATCTCATGCAACGCGCCGCGGACTCCGAACCGGGGATGTCGGCAGGCTTTGAGAGTCTCGCTCTCAGCAGCTACGCCGCCATGGCCGGAATCGTGCTGGCCTTGGTGGCGGTCTTCCCGATTGCAACTGCTCTGACCGGGTTTGGTCTAAGTCAGCGGATCTCGTCGATGAACATCTTCAAGCTGGCGGCGCACGGTCTGACAGCGATGGGAATAGTTGCGTTTCTGATCTATTTGCTCGTTCAGCATTCCAGCTTTGACCCGACGACGCTCCTCACGATCAACAGCCTCCTGCTGTGGTTCGGCACCGTTTGCCTGTTCATTGTCGGGCTGGGAATGTATCAGGGCCGGAGCGAACTCTCTTCGGCGGACTAACCGCCGTTCGCCTCCCACAGCCCGGGGCTTGAGGGCGGCGTTCATAGTTGTGGGCGTCTCCCGTCATCGGTTCAGGCGCCTGTCCGGTCGTGGCGCTGCTCTTGTAGGGGGGGGTGGGGACGGCTTCGGCGGCGACGAGGATGGAAGCGCAAGACGGGGTAATGCGCCTGAGTAGGGTCGTTTTCGCGGAATTGCGGTTTGCGTTTATGACCTGCCGCCGTGCAAATACATCGGACCATGAAGTGATATATGGCCGCGCCGGTTACCGTATGCCTGACACGGAGACCAGGACTCCACAAACCTAGCTTCGGATCAGGGAATGAACTTGACCAGCAAGGATATCAAGCAGAGACTTTGGCTCGGTGAAGACAGTAGATGGGAGTTTAACCCCAATTCTTCATGCCCCAGACACACCGACCTCGAAAAGGCCACGTCAAGCCCGTCAAGCGGCTATTTTCCCAGGTCAGAGAGTTCTGTGCATCTCTCTCGGTTACCCATTCAAACCCCTGCATGAAAAATCGGGGTGGATCACTGACCAGGTATGGATAGGTTTGGGGGAATCTACACCGAGGTTTTTTGGCCCTTGTCGAATCTTCTTCATACCAACTGGCTTCCGGGTCGTGGTTCCCGGTCCGGGTCACTCAAGGCATTGCCGATCACGAAGCTCTCTTCGGTGGTGTGGACACCATCCGTATAGAGGGTAAGTACTCTCCTACAATGGAGCGAGACCTGAAAGGCAACTGATTCCGACGCCGTCCCGCGGGTCGAAACCGGGAGGACCAAGTGCGAATAATCATCGTGGGGCCCGGCAGGGCAGGAGGTTCGGTGGCGGTGGCCGCCCATCGTTCGGGCCATGATGTGGTCGGGGTATTCGCCCGGAGAAGCGACGATGTCGATGTGGCCGATCACCTCGGTTTGGCCACTACGGACTTGGGTGAGCCCATGCCGGATGCCGACCTCATGGTGGTGGCGGTGCGCGACGACGACATCCGGTCGGTGGCGCAGACAATCTCGCCCGTAGCCGGGTCGGTTCCGAGGGCTGTGCATCTGTCGGGTCTAGCTTTCCTGGAGGTGCTGGAGCCCTTTCGGAGGGTAGGTTTGCAGGTCGGTTCCTTCCACCCTCTGCAAACTCTTCCCGATTGGCGTACCGGCGCCGCTTCTTTGAGCGGGTCCTTCGTGGGGATAACGGCGGAAGACGGTCTGGCTGAGTTTCTTGATCGCTTCGCCGTCTCCCTCGGATGCAACCCGGTCCGGATAGCCGAGGAAATGAAGCCCCTTTACCACGCGGCGTCGGCGGCCGCCTCCTACTATGTGGCGACGGCGCTGGCTATCTCCGAAGCGCTCTACTCGAAAGCCGGGGTGGATCTGGAGGTGGCCCTGCCCTTGACCAGACACGCAGTGGCCAACGCCTTCGACCTAGGCGCTACGCCTTCGTTGACCGGCCCGATCGTCAGGGGTGACACCGGGACGGTGCGCAGTCAATTGGAAGCCGTCGACCTCCATGCGCCTTACCTGTCGGAGGCTTTCCGAGCCTTCGCTCGCGCCACCGCCGAGTTGGTGGGTAACGACGAGCTGATGGGAGAGGTACTGACATGAAAGTGGTGGGAACCATGGCGGAGGCCAGGGCCGAGAGAAGGGGGGTGGTCGGTCTGGTTCCCACCATGGGTTTCTTCCATGAGGGTCATCTCTCCCTCATGGAGAGGTCCGTGGGCGAATGTGACCTGACCGTAGTCACTCTGTACGTCAACCCGTTGCAGTTCGAGGACTCGGGGGACCTGGCGCGTTACCCGGTCGATCATGAGCGGGATCTGGCGCTGGCCGCCGATGTCGGGGTGGATGTGGTGGTGATCCCCGACGCCGGAGAGATGTTCGCCGCGCCGCCGCTTACCAGGGTCTCGGTAGCGGGAATCGGCGATCGACTGGAAGGTCGTTTCCGGCCCGGTCACATGTCCGGAGTCGCCACGGTGGTGACCAGGCTGTTCGCTGGATTGCAGCCCGATATCGCCTACTTCGGTCGGAAGGACGCTCAGCAGCTGGCCATGGTGACCCGGCTGGGTTCGGACCTGGGCTTCCCTCTGCGGGTGGTCGGCTGCCCACTTATACGTGAGCCCGATGGTCTGGCGCTCTCGTCTAGGAACGTCCATCTGGTAGGTCATCGAGAGGAGGCGCTCGGGATCTCGCGCGGGCTGATGAAGGCGGTGGAACTGTTAGAGGCCGGCGAACGGAGGGTCGAGCTTCTCGAGGGGGCGGCGCGAAGTTATCTCGATCCCGCCGTCATCGACTATGCGGAGGCCTGCGACGCGACCACCATGGAGCGGGTGAAAGACCTTGCAGGGGAAGTGGTCCTGGCCGTGGCAGCCCGGGTCGGTCCCCTTCGCCTGATCGACAACGTGTGGTTTCGGGTAGAGGGGGAGAGGGAGTCGGCTTGTTGGGCGGATCGAGGAGTGTGGTTGGACCGCCCCAGCGTGCTCTACAGTGGGTGAACAGGACGGTCCACCATCGGCGGGCCAACGTTGTTTAACCCTGATTCTTCATGCCCCAGACACACCGAACCCGAAAAGGCCACATCAAGCCCACTTTCGCGACGCGCCCGGCCTTCACCTTTCGGTGAAGTGTCACACCCCGGCCAGTAGAGGCCACCAAGCAGCTATCCTCCCAGGTCAGAGAGTTCTTTGCATCTCGCTCGGTTACCTATTCAAACCCCTGCATGAAAAATCGGGGTTGTTTAACCCTGATTCTTCGTGCCCCGGACACACCGAACTCAAAAGGCCACGTCAAGCCCAGCATCCTGGGGGGTCACGGCGTTCACCTCAGGGTGACGGGCGGCCCCCGGCCAGGCGAGGCCACCACGCAGCTATCGTCCCAGGTCATGTGGTTCATATCATCTCTCTCGGTTACCCATCCAAACCCCTGCACAAAAATTGGGGTCAAGTGGAGAGTCGATGTTTCTAGCGGTTGACGTCGGCAACACCCAAACCGTTATCGGGGTGTTCGAAGGTGAGCGGGTGGTAAAGAAGTGGCGGCTGTCGAGTGGCCGGGAACGCACCAGAGACGAGTTTTCGATCCTGCTGGGGGGCTTGCTGTCCACCGGCGGATACCGGGCGGAGGATTTCGAGGGGGCGGCGATGTCCTCGGTCGTTCCTCCGGTGGCGGTGGCCCTGCGTTCGGCGCTTGACGACCTGGTCGGTACCGGGGTCTTGGCGGTGGGGCCGGGGATCAGGACGGGGATGGCCATTAAGATCGACAATCCCCGGGAAGTCGGGGCCGACCGGGTGGTCAACTCGGTGGCGGTCCGGGAGCGTTACGGCGCTCCGTCGGTCGTGGTCGATTTCGGTACCGCCACCACGTTCGATGTGGTTGACAAGGAGGGTGGTTACATCGGGGGGGCTATCGCCCCCGGTCTCGAGGTATCTATGGAAGCCTTGGTGACCGCCACCGCCACCCTGCGGAGAGTCGACCTGGGGGCGCCGAGGTCGGTGGTGGGGAAGAACACCGTGGAGGCTATCCAGAGCGGTCTCCTGTACGGTTATGCAGGTCTTGTGGACGGCATCCTGGGTCGGATACTCGAAGAGATCGCTGGAAGCACACCGCAGGAAAGCCCTTCGGTGGTCGCTACCGGAGGCATCGCGCCCGTCATCGTTCCCTACTGCGAGTTGGTATCCGCGCTCGACGAGACCCTTACTCTTGAAGGTTTACGCCTTATCTGGGAGCGGAACCGCTGATCCGGCGCTACTGCGGTATCCTTCGGCGCTCATGAACAACTCCCGGAACATCCCAGACGCAGGCAGTCCGGCAGGTCCGGACCTCGCCGATCATCCTTTGACCGCCCAACGCCTCGCCAAGGTGGATCGTATGCGGGCCGAAGGCATCGATCCGTATCCGCTCGGGTATCAACGAAACGCCACTGCCGCGGGGCTTCACGAACGGTTCGCCGATCTTGAGCCGGACTCCCGCACCGGACAGGTCAGCCGGGTTGCGGGTCGGCTGATGAACCTTCGCCGCCTCGGACGGTTGCTATTCGGCGTCCTTCAGGATTACTCGGGACGTATTCAGCTGTTTGTGGATCGTAAGGGACTGGGCGAGGAGCGGCTGTCGGCTTTCGGGGAGCTTGATCAAGGTGACTGGATCTGGGCCGAAGGCGAGGTCATGACCACCCGCCGCGGTGAACTCAGCATCCACATCCGGGAATTCGCCCTTCTTGCCAAGGGACTGCGCCCGTTACCGGACAAGTGGCACGGGCTGCGAGACAAGGAGCGGCGCTTCCGGAGGCGGGAGCTGGACCTGCTGGTGAATCCGGAGGCCAGACGCATAGCGGAGGCCCGTTCCGCCGCCGTGTCCGAGTTGCGACGCCAGTTCGAGGTGCGGGGTTTCGTAGAGGTGGAGACCCCGGTCTTGCAGGTGCTGGCCGGAGGCGCTCTGGCTCGCCCGTTCCGGACCTATCACAATGCGCTGGGAATCGACATGTACCTGCGCATCGCCACCGAGCTGCATCTCAAACGTCTGGTTGTCGGAGGTATGGAGCGGGTCTTCGAGCTGGGTCGGGTGTTCCGCAATGAGGGAATCGACTCTCGACACAACCCCGAGTTCACCACTCTGGAGGCCTACCAGGCGCTGGCCGACTACCACGACATCATGCAGCTGATGGAGGAGATCATCCCTGCGGTGTCGGAACGGGTGGTGGGCGCAACCTGTATCGAGTATCAGGGCCGCAGCCTCGATCTTCGTCCGCCCTACCCGCGCATACCCCTGCTGGAACTGGTGGGCCGATCTCTCGGTGTCGAGATCTCCCCGTCCATGCCGGTGGAGACGCTACGGGAGGCGGTCGCCGTCGCCGGAATGAAGGTTGACGATACGGTGGGGTTCGGGAAGCTGGTGGAGCAGGTGTTCGATGAGCGGGTGGTGGGAGACCTGTGGAATCCGACGTTTGTGATCGATCATCCGGTCGATATTTCCCCGCTGGCGCGCCGCCACCGTTCCCGGGACGGGCTGGTCGAGCGGTTCGAGCTCTACATCGCGGGAAGCGAATACGCCGATGCCTTCACCGAACTGAACGACCCGCTGGATCAGCGGGACCGGTTCGAGGCGCAGGCGGCGGCGCGCCGCGCGGGTGACCGGACGGCCCATCCCATCGACGAGGACTTCCTGCGCGCCTTGGAGGTCGGCATGCCTCCCACGGGCGGTCTGGGTATCGGCGTTGATCGGCTTGTCATGCTGCTCACCAACCAGACCACGCTCCGGGAGGTCGTCCTGTTCCCTCATCTGAGGCCGGAGGACCCCGGTTAGATTTCCACTGCCTCAGATCGGCCGGCTCATGGAAACGAACACCCTTCCGGCTCGGCGACCCCCAACAACCCCGAGGTATGAGCAGTACTCATTCGCCTCCGAAGCGAACCCGATCTACCAGGAAACTACCCATGGTCCGGAGCACGGACCGGGCGGCGATGTCGGGTAGGGACTCGATTGCCTCCGAAGCGACATCGAGTCGTCTTGCGCATTGTTCCACCACCCGGTCGATGTAGCCGCCTTCCCGCACCAGGCCGATCACTTCGTCCACCGTGTGATGCGAGTAGGGGAGTCCTTTCTCCAGAAGCCCACGGATACGGGGACCCTCTCGGCCATCCAGGGCATAGAGAACCGGAAGGGTGAAGACCCCTTGGTGGATGTCACTCCCGGCGGGTTTGCCGATCTGCTCATCTGTCGCCACCAGGTCGAGCGCGTCGTCCGTTATCTGGAACACCATGCCCAGTTCCCAGGTGGCGATTGACAAGGCCTCCACGAACTCCTGTGGAGCGTCGGCGGCGAGGGCGCCCATCCGCGCCGAGGTCCTGATCAGGCTGGCTGTCTTGCCTTCCATGATCCGGTAGTGGTCGTCCGGGCCGTGGGTCAGATCGCCGGTCAGGTGCAGTTCAAGGGCCTGACCTTGTACCAACTCCGTGTATGTCCGGGCCAGCAGCCGGACGGTTTCCAGACCCAGAGTCTCGGCGGCGATTTCCGAAGCCCTGGCGATCAGGAAGTCCCCGGCCAGGATCGCCTGGGAGTTCTTCCACCTCTCGTTCACCGAAAGGGTTCCTCTCCGGGTTTCCGCTCCGTCGATGACGTCATCGTGGTAGAGGGATCCGACGTGGATCAGTTCCACCGCCGCCCCGGCGTCGATGAGCCGATGATCGCGGGAGGGTCCGAACTCTCCGGCTAGTTGGACAAGGATGGGTCGAAATCGCTTGCCCCCGGCGACCAGCAGGTGTTGGGTGATGCCGGTCAGGTGGGGGTGGCCGGCGGCGGAGACCTCGAGGAGGCGTTCTTCGACCAATTCGATCCGTTCCCATACCTCGGGCAGGTCGATAAGGTCGGGGAGGGTCAGGGTGGTCATCTCGTGTTTGCTCCGCTTCAGGAAAGGTTTTCCCTATGCTAAAGAAATCAGATACGGCTCACCGCCATCGTCGGTGAGCGGCTTGGCTATATGATCACCACTAGGGATCAGAAGGGCTTAAGATTGTATCCTGTGAGAGGTAGAGCCCGTGGACCCGGGAGGTGATTAGGTAATGTTTGAACGATTCACCGACCGGGCGCGCAGAGTGGTTGTCCTTGCCCAGGAAGAAGCGCGGTTGCTGAACCACAACTACATCGGCACCGAACACATCCTTCTCGGGCTTATCCATGAGGGCGAGGGCGTTGCGGCTCGGAGCCTCCAGAGTCTGGGTATACGGCTCGACTCCGTGCGGAGCCAGGTGGTGGAAACCATCGGACAGGGTCACCAGTCTCCATCCGGACACATACCTTTCACGCCGAGGGCCAAGAAGGTTCTTGAACTGAGCCTTCGGGAGGCTCTGCAACTGGGTCATAACTACATCGGCACCGAGCACATCCTCCTCGGTTTGATCCGAGAAGGCGATGGTGTGGCCGCGCAGGTGTTGGAGAAACTGGGGGCCGACCTACCCAAGGTTCGCCAGACGGTCATCCAGTTGCTCTCCGGTGGTTCGTCCGACGAACCTACCCCGGCCGGTACGGCGCCCTCCGCAAGGGGATCATCGGTGTCGGGATCCACCGTCCTCGACCAGTTCGGCCGTAACCTGACCCAGTTGGCCGGGGAGCACGAGTTGGATCCGGTGATCGGTCGGCGTACCGAGATCCGGCGGGTAATGCAGATACTCTCTCGGCGGTCGAAGAACAACCCCGTGCTGATCGGTGAACCGGGTGTCGGCAAGACAGCAATCGTGGAGGGATTGGCGCAGCAGATTGTGGGAGGAGAGGTCCCGGATACCCTTTCCTCCAAGCAGATATACACCCTTGACCTCGGGGCGCTGGTGGCGGGTTCCCGCTACCGGGGCGATTTCGAGGAACGGCTCAAGAAGGTGCTCAAGGAGATAAAGAGCCGAGGGGATGTGATTCTGTTCATAGACGAGATCCACACCCTGGTGGGGGCGGGCGCCGCCGAAGGGGCGATCGACGCCGCCAGCATCCTCAAGCCCATGTTGGCGCGCGGGGAATTGCAAACGGTGGGCGCCACCACCCTGGAGGAGTACCGCAAGTACCTGGAGAAGGATTCGGCGCTCGAGCGTCGGTTCCAGCCGATCCATGTGGAAGAGCCCACCGTGGCCGAAACGGTCCTGATACTGCACGGCCTGAAGGATCGTTACGAGGTTCATCATTCGGTTCGGTTCACCGACGACGCCATCAAGATGGCCGCCAGCCTCGCCGATCGGTACATATCCGATCGGTTCCTGCCAGACAAGGCGATCGACCTGATAGACGAAGCCGGCAGCCGTAACCGTATCTTCCGGCGGAGCTCGAGTCCCCAGCTCAAGCAGATCGATGACCAACTGAGCGCGGTTCGCAATGACAAACTAAAGGCGGTCTCCGCCCAGCAGTTCGAGCAGGCGGCCAAGCTGCGCGATCAGGAGCGGGCGCTGCTCTCCGACCGGGTACGTCGTACCTCCGAGTTGGGTATCAGCGCCAAGACCGACGACTGGGTGATCGACGAGGACGAGATCGCCGATGTCCTCGCCCAATGGACCGGGATACCGGTTCAGCGGCTGACCGAGGAGGAGACCGCCCGCCTGGTTCATATGGAAGAGGAACTGCACAAGCGGATCATCGGCCAGCATGACGGGATTTCGGCGGTGAGCAGGGCGATCCGGCGGACGCGGGCGGGTCTCAAGGATCCGAAGCGCCCCAGCGGATCGTTCATCTTTCTCGGTCCCTCGGGGGTGGGGAAGACGGAGACGGCCAAGGCGTTGGCCGATTTCTTGTTCGGTGACGAGGATTCCTTGGTGCAGCTCGACATGTCCGAATACATGGAGAAGCACACGGTGAGCCGCCTGGTGGGGTCTCCCCCCGGTTATGTGGGGTATGACGAGGGCGGCCAGCTAACCGAAGCCGTTCGCCGCAAGCCTTTCTCGGTGGTGCTCTTCGACGAAATCGAGAAGGCGCACCCCGATGTTTTCAACACCTTGCTGCAGATTCTCGAGGACGGCCGCCTCACGGATGCTCAGGGAAGGACCGTAGACTTCAAGAACACGGTCATCATCATGACCTCCAACCTCGGTTCCCAGTCGCTCCGCAAGCGTGCGATCGGTTTCCAGCAGGAGAGCGACGAGGTGAGTTACGAAAAGATGAAACAGAAGCTCACCGATGACCTGAAGCGCCACTTCCGCCCCGAGTTCCTCAATCGGATCGACGAAGTGATTGTCTTCCACCGGCTGACCGAGGACGAGGTCAAGCAGATCGTTGATCTCCTCCTGGTACGAGACCGGGAGCAGTTGGCCACCCAAGCTCTCGACCTGGTGTTGAGCGACGCCGCCAAGACATTCCTGGTCCGCAAGGGATACGACCAGGAACTCGGCGCCCGGCCCTTGAGACGGGCTATCCAGCGCTATCTGGAGGATCCTCTAGCCGAGCAGGTGTTGCTGGGTGATTACTCCTCCGGCGCCACCATAGTGGTTGATATCAATCCGGATGAAGACGGTCTCGTCTTCGAGACGGTAGACACGCCGGACACCGCCCCGGCGGAACTGGTCGATTCCGAGTCTTAGGAGTTGCTGGAAAGAGCCCCCGCATAACATAAGGGGTTGACACGCCGGCTGCCGATGCCCGGACCTGGTAGTTCACCAACCGGTGAACCCGCTTCATTCGTTCTTCGACGCCTCTTGGAAACACGTCTCGGACCGAGCTAACCGGAGGAGTTTTAATCCTGATTCTTCATGCCCCAGACACCGAACCCGAAAAGGCCACGTCAAGCCCAAACTTTCGCGACGCGTCCCGGTTTTCACCTTTGGGTGAAGTGTCACACCCCGGCTAGGCGAGGCCACCAAGTAGCTATCCTCCCAGGTCAGAGAGTTCTTTGTATCTCGCTCGGTTACCTATTCAAACCCTGCATAAAAAATCGGGGTTAATCGGGGCGCCGATCAGTCGGTTCATGAATAAGTGAGTACCCTCCCCATTATCGGTCGGCTTACGTCTGGAAACGGAACCGAACAAGGTAGACTGCTACCACCAAGTATCCCTGTGGCGGGGTTCGTTGAGGAGGAAGGGAACCATGTTATACACGAGGAACAGGCTGTTGATCTTGCTGGTGGCGCTGGGGCTGCTGGTTACGGCGTGCGGCGGCGATGATGATCCGGCCGTCACCACCGCAGCCCAGGTGACCTCCGATACCCCCGAAGCGGATCAGCCTACGGCGGCCGGGGCGCCGATCAAGGTCGGTCTGGTGTATGACATCGGCGGTCGCGGTGATCAGTCGTTCAATGATGCGGCGGCGGCGGGTCTGGATCGGGCGGCGACCGAGTTGGGTATCGAGTTCTCGGAGGCTTCGGCTAACGAGGACGGGACCAACCGTGAGGAGTTGTTGGCGTTGCAGGCGTCGGAGGGGGCCGATCTGGTGATCGGGGTCGGGTTCCTGTTCGGTGAGCCGATGGCGAATGTGGCGTCCGAGTTCCCTGATACGAGTTTCGCGATTGTGGATTCGGTGGTGGAAGTCCCGAACGTGGCCGGGTTGATCTTTGCGGAGGAGCAGGGTTCGTTCCTGGTAGGGGTGGCCGCCGCCCTGAAGAGCCAGACGGGCAAGGTCGGTTTCATCGGCGGGGTGAACATTCCTTTGATCCATGCTTTCGAGGCCGGGTTCCTGGCCGGTGTGCAGGCCGTCGACGGCGGCATGGAGGTGATTTCCCAGTATGTGACGGAGCCGCCTGATTTCGGTGGTTTCAATGATCCGGCGGCGG
>CAZEZF010000004.1:29318-62343 GCA_964516495.1 uncultured Acidimicrobiia bacterium
GACGTTCTCGGCCGGCCCGCAGGTGTTTGACCTGTCGGTCGACGGGGTAGGCTACGCGACTTCCGGTGGTTATGTGGATGATCTAGCCGGACAGCTTGCCAACTGGACCGGACGGATAGTTTCCGGCGAGGTCTCCGTGAGCAGGGATCCCGCCACCCTCGGGGTTGCCCCTCCGCCCCCGCCTGCGGCCGGCGAACCGGTTGATATCGGTCTTGTCTATGACATCGGCGGTCGCGGTGATCAGTCGTTCAATGATGCGGCGGCGGCGGGTCTGGATCGGGCGGCGACCGAGTTGGGTATCGAGTTCTCGGAGGCTTCGGCTAACGAGGACGGGACCAACCGTGAGGAGTTGTTGGCGTTGCAGGCGTCGGAGGGGGCCGATCTGGTGATCGGGGTCGGCTTCCTGTTCGGCGAGCCGATGGCGAATGTGGCGTCCGAGTTCCCTGATACCAGTTTCGCGATTGTGGATTCGGTGGTGGATGCCCCGAACGTGGCCGGGTTGATCTTTGCGGAGGAGCAGGGTTCGTTCCTGGTGGGCGCGGCCGCGGCGTTGAAGACGGAATCCAAGACCGTGGGCTTCATCGGCGGGGTGAACATTCCTTTGATCCATGCGTTCGAGGCCGGGTTCCTGGCCGGCGTGCAAGCGGTTGATCCTTCGATAGAGGTGATCTCCCAGTATGTGACGGAGCCGCCTGATTTCGGTGGTTTCAATGATCCGGCGGCGGGCCGGGTTGTGGCCCAGTCGATGTTCGAGCAGGGCGCCGATGTGGTTTATCACGCGGCGGGCGGCACCGGCGGTGGTTTGTTCCAGGCGGCGAAAGATTATTCCGAGGCGAACGACACCCATGTGTGGGCGATCGGGGTGGATTCCGATCAGTACCTGACCGCCGGGGAGGAGTTCCAGCCCTACATGCTTACATCGATGCTCAAGCGGGTGGATGTGGCGGTGTTCAACACCATTCAGGCGGTCCAGTCAGGGACGTTCTCGGCCGGCCCGCAGGTGTTTGACCTGTCGGTCGACGGGGTAGGCTACTCGACCTCCGGAGGCCATGTCGACGACATCGCTTCGCAACTCGACGAGATGAAACAGAGCATTGTCTCGGGTGAGATCGTCGTGAGTCGCGATCCGGCCGACTATTCCGGCTAAAGGGGAGGATCAAGGCGCTATCGTAGCTGATCAAGGTCTTCGGATGAGGGGACGTACGAGACCATGAGCACCGCGGTCAACCTGGCGGGAATCACCAAGAGATTCCCCGGAGTCGTGGCCAACGATCGGATCGACCTGGTTGTCGAATCGGGTGAGATCCACGCTATCTGTGGTGAGAATGGCGCCGGTAAGTCGACCCTGATGAAAATCCTCTACGGGATGCAGCCGCCGGACGAAGGCAGCATTGAGGTCTTCGAAGAGGTTCGTGAGTTCTCCTCGCCCCGGGAAGCTATCGACGTAGGTATCGGGATGGTTCACCAGCACTTCATGTTGGCCGACAACCTGACCGTCCTCGAAAACGTGATCCTCGGAGCGGAGCCCGCCAAGGGTTCGTTGATCGACTTCGCTACCGCCCGCGGCCGGCTCGGTGAACTCGGAGACGCCTACGGTCTGCAACTCGACCTCGACGACATGGTGGGAACCTTGGAGGTCGGGGAGCGTCAGCGAATCGAGATTATCAAGATCCTGTACAGGGGGGCGCGGATCCTGATCCTGGACGAGCCCACCGCGGTGCTGGTGCCGCAAGAAGTGGAGGAGTTGTTCCGCAATATGCGGGAGCTGAAGGCGGAGGGTCACACCATCATCTTCATCGATCACAAACTCGACGAGGTGCTGGCCATAGCCGACTCGATCACGGTGCTCCGCCAGGGTCGTTCGGTAGCGCGGGTGAAGGCGTCGGATGTGTCGGCCCAGGATTTGGCGGAGTTGATGGTGGGGTCGGAGCTTCCTACTCCCGAAATCCGCGAAGACACCGTCACCGACCGCACCGCCGTCGAGGTAAAGGGTGTCTCGATGGTTGATGACACCGGAGTGACCCGGCTCCGCAACGTCGACTTCGCCGTCCAATGCGGCCAGATCGTCGGGGTCGCCGGGGTGGAGGGTAATGGCCAGTCCGAGTTGGTTGAAGCGATCCTGGGTATCGCCCCGGTCACGGAAGGGTCGATCCACCTACACGGCGAGGATGTAACCGATTGGTCGGTACGTCGCCGCCGGGAGGCGGGCGTCGGCTACGTCCCCGAGGATCGCCACCGGAGGGGCCTGCTGCTTCCGGCCCCGGTCTGGGAGAACGGTATCCTGGGTCATCAGACTCGACCTCGCTTTCTCCGTTCGGGACTGTGGATCGACGAGGAGGCGTCCAAGGGCCACGCCGCAGAAGTGGTGGAACGTTTCGACGTGCGGACACCGGGGATACACACGCCGGTACACGCCCTGTCGGGAGGCAACCAGCAGAAGTTGGTGGTGGGTAGAGAGCTTGCCACCCGATGCAACCCTCTGGTCGCCGCCCATCCGACCAGAGGTATCGATGTCGGCTCCCAGGCGGCGGTCTGGGAAGATCTGCGCCGGGCCAGGGCGGAAGGTCTGGGCTTGCTGCTGATCTCGGCCGATCTCGAGGAGTTGATCGGACTCAGCGACGTCTTGATGGTGATGCTCCGCGGTGAGATCGTGGCCAGGCTGGACCCCACCCGAGTAACCCCGAGAGAATTGGGCGCCTACATGACGGGGGCCGCAGCATGAATTGGACCGGTATTCGCCGCGTAGTGGGTCCCCCGTTGGCCGCCGTCGGGCTGGCCATCCTGGTCGCGGCGCTGGTGTTGGCGGTGTCCGGCGCCAACCCCTTCGTAGCGTTCGGGAACGTGATCGAGTACGGAACCCGCCTCGAAACGGTTATCGAGGCTTTCAACCGGGCCACCCCGCTCTACCTGTCCGGCATCGCCTTCGCCATAGCCATGCGCATGAACCTGTTCCAGATCGGGGTCGAAGGTCAGTACATCCTGGCGGCCTTCTTCGCCGCATATGTCGGCGCCGGGGTCGGATCGCTGTTCCCGCCCCTTCACGTCCTGATCATCCTGCTGACGGCGATGATCGTGGGCGCCGCCTGGGCGGGCCTGGCCGGATTGATGAAGGTGACCCGCAACGTCCACGAGGTGATCTCGACCATCATGCTCAACGCCATCGCCGTGGGGGGTGTGGTCTCATTCCTACTCGGCCGGTGGAAGATCGAGTCCGAGTCACTTGATACCCGGTTGGGCGACATAGCCCCCACCGGATGGTTCCCGAGCCTCAATCCGATCGTGGAGTTGGTTACCCGCGATATCATGCGGGTGGAGTTGACCGGGTTCATTCTCGTGGCGGCGCTGGTGGGGGTCGCCTACCACCTCATCATCAACCGCACCCGGCTCGGATACGATCTTCGAGCCACCGGTACCAACCCTTGGGCCGCCGAAGCCAGCGGCGTGCCCCCCAAGCGGACCATCGTCCTGGCGATGTTTCTGAGCGGAGCGGTCGCCGGCCTTGTCGGCATGGCGGACCTGTTGGGCGATCAACACTTCTACAGTCTCCGGTTCCCGCAGATGCTCGGTTTCTCCGGAATAGCGGTCGCCCTGTTGGGCCGCAACCACGCCGTGGGCGCGGCCGTGGCGGCTATCGCCTTCGGATGGTTGGAGCGGGCGTCGGGCATACTGGAAGTCCGAGGCGACGCTCCTCGCGAGATCGTCACCATCATGGTGGGCGTCATCATCCTGTTCGCAGTCATCGCCTACGCGCTGGCGCAGCGACGTAGGCGGATCGAAGCCGCCGCCGTGGCGGCCGCTCAGGTGGCGGAGCGCGGTAGGGATTGTCAGGAGGAGGTGGAGACGTGAGCGCCACCCGCCAGACCTCCCCACCCCTATTGCAGATCGGCCTTTTGGCGAGGAACCGGCGATGGCTGGTCTACGCTCCTGCCGCGGTGCTATTGCTGGCCGCCACCCAGCAGTTTGCGTCACTCCCCACCGACGACCTCACCTCGAGCGGAACTTGGTCGATCGCGCTGGCCTGGTCGGTTCCCATCCTCATGGCCGGCCTCGGAGGCGTCTTTTCAGAGCGGTCGGGTGTTGTGAACATCGGTTTGGAGGGAATGCTCATTCTCGGGACATGGTTCGGAGCGTTCGGGACCATGGTGGGAGGTCCCTGGTTCGGGATGCTTCTGGCGGCCGTCGCCGGAGCGGTCGGCGGGCTGATGATGGCGGTGGCCGCGGTCGGGTTCAACGTCGATCACATAATCGCCGGTGTGGCCATCAACCTCATGGCGCCCGGCCTCGCCCGGTTCCTCTCGGACCTGCACTTCTCGGACCGTGGCGGTTCGATCACCCAGTCACCCACGATCAGCGGGGTGAGTAACTTCACCCTGCCGGTCCTGGCCGGTGGCACGATATTCGGCTGGGATAGCCCGGACATCCTCGGAGCGATCGAGCAAGCCGGGATATTCTTCATCTCGGACCTGGCCGGAATCCTGCGGGGGTTCATGTTCCAGATGTCGTGGCTCACTCTGATCGCCTACCTGGCGCTGCCTGTCGCCATATTGGTCCTGTGGAAGACCAGTTTCGGCCTGCGTCTGCGCAGCTGCGGTGAGCATCCCCACGCAGCCGACTCCCTCGGTGTCAACGTCTACAAGTACAAGTACTACGGCGTCATGATCAGCGGGTTCCTGGCCGGGCTCGGCGGCGGGTTCCTGGCGATACAGCTGTCCGGCCTTTACAAGGAGGGCCAGACGCAGGGGAAGGGCTACATCGGGCTGGCCACCATGATCTTCGGCAACTGGAACCCGATCGGAACGGCGCGCGGCGCCCTGCTCTTCGGTTTCACCGAGACCCTGCGGCTGCGGGACGAGAACGCCGCCCACGGCCTGCTGCTGCTGGTGGTAATCGCGCTGGCTCTACTGCTGCTGTGGCGAATCCTGAAGCGGAAGGGATACGCCGGGACGTTGCAGCTGGCCATCGTGGCGATCGCGGTGGGGTTCTGGTACATGAACTCGACCAGCGTGCCCAACCAGCTCCCGGCGATTACCCCCCACATCGCGGTCTTGGTGGTGCTGCTGTTCGCCACTTCCCGCCTCCGCCCGCCCGCCGCCGACGGCCTCCCCTTCCGGAAAGGCGAGACGTAGTTAACCCTTATTCTTCATGCTCCGGACACACCGAACCCGAAAAGGCCATGTCAAGCCCACTTTTTTGGGATGTTCCGGCGTTCACCCTGCGGGTGAAGGATCACCCTCCGGTCAGGTGAGTCCACCAAGCAGCCATCTTCCCAGGTTATGTGGTTTATTTCATCTCTCTCCACTACCCATTCAAACCCCTGCATGAAAAATTGGGGTCAATTAAGACAGGCGCGTCGAACCCGACGAAACGGAGGCAAAGAAATGGTCACTACACCCTCTCGATGGATGCCACAGAGCAGAACGAGGGCGCCGGTGGCGCGCCGGGTGCGGGCGGCTGCGGCGCTGCTGGTGCTGATACACGGGACACTGCTGTTGGCCCCGCCGAGGGCTGCCGCGCAGAGGACTGCTTTCGAGGATGTCCGTCCCGGTGCGTACTTCAGCAGGCCTGTGAGTTCGCTGGCGGCTGACGGCGTGTTCGAGGGTACCGAGTGCGGTGACGGGCTGTTCTGTCCCCATAAGCCGGTGCTGCGTCGGCATATGGCCGTCTGGGTTGTGAGAGTGCTGGACGGGCGGGAGCCGGACGTCTCAGAGAGCCGGTTCGCCGACGTGGACGGGAGCGACTGGTACTCCGCTCACATCGAGCGGATGAGAGAGCTGAGGATCACGATGGGCTGCGGCGACGGCGCCCGGTTCTGCCCCGATAGGCCGGTAAGCAGGGCGGAGATGGCCGTGTTTCTCGCCCGCGCGTTCAAGCTACCGGTAGGACCCGACCCTGGCTTTACTGACGTTCCCGGCGCCTCCTTTTACGCAGAGGAGGTCGCCGCGCTACACGGCTCGGGGATCACGATCGGCTGCGGGGACGGCAGCCGGTTCTGTCCCGGCGACGATACGCGCCGCGGGCAGATGGCCACTTTCCTGCATCGAGCCGTCAACCGCGCGGAGCACCGGGTGGTACGGCCTGCAGGTCCGCTCGGTCTTGACCCCTTCTACAAGAAATATCTGGATGCAGGCGGTCTTCCCGTCGTCGCGGCGGCGCAAGTCTCCGACGAGGCGCTTCGTCAGGCGGCGCGTCTCGTCGACGAGATGCTCGCCAACCGTGACGACCTACGATCCACGATCGCGGCCCGGAACGTCCGCTTCGCGATAATGGCTGAGTCCTCGGGGCTGACCGATCTTCCGGAGTTCAGGGATATGAAGGGTGAAGTAGAGCCGTTGACCGGCATCGACTGGGACGAAAGGGTCAGGGGCGGCGGAGTGGGTCCGACCGACTACCGACCAGTGTTGGTGATAGCAGAAGAGAACCTCCTCTGCTACTCCAGTGATGTTTTCCCGAACGAGGACATAGCCGTTCACGAGATCGCCCACACAATACTCAACATGGGCATCGAGCGGCAGCCGGGAGGGCTACATTTCCGCGCGCGGCTGGCGCGCGCTTATCGCGACTCGTTGGATGCCGGCCTCTGGGCGCACACCTACGCGGCCACCAACGTGGACGAGTACTGGGCCGAGGGCGTCCAGTCCTGGTTCGGACTCAACGATCCGCCCGGACCGATACACAACGACATCAACACGCGCGACGAGCTCGAGTCCTATGATCCGAACCTCGCCGCTTTGTTGGTCGAGGTATTCGGAGACACGTCTGTCCGTTCCTCCTGCCACCAAACATTCGTGGATGATCGGACTACCGCTGTCGTACGAGGCACTATACAAGGAGCGGACGGTGAAGCTATTGAAGGGATACTCATCTGGCTGTGGCAGGGGACCGGGGAGAACAGCGGGAGCGGGTGGACAGACTCCGATGGTGTCTTCGCTATCCGGGTAGTGGACGGTTCGTACACGCTTGACGTGTACGGTCCAAGCGGCCGGTGCGCAGGGTGGTATGACGGCGAGGGGATCACGACTAACCGTAGCGAGGCCCACTTGGTGATCGTCGATGGACTGGATATTTCCGGTATCGGGATACGGCTCCCATCGGCGCCCGAGGACCTGCCATCCGTTAGGTGCTGACTGATGCCGACCATCGGTCAATTACTTGATGGCCTGTTCCAAGGTGTTGGCCAGGATCCACCGATGGCTCTGCCGGGGGGAATCGCATCGGATTCTCTGGAGACTCCGATGGTGACCGGGTTAGAGGCGCTTTCCTCGTCTCTCAACCATCAAATCCGACATCCCTATCGGGTGGATCCAGGCTTAAGGAGTCACCTAAATGGCATCACGATGTAGGAGCGTGTTGCTCGCAGCCCTGATCGGCGAGCGCCGCTGTGAACTATAACCCCAATTCTTTACGCCCCCGTAACGCCGACCTCGAAAGGCCACGGCAAGCGCACTTTACGGCGCGTCAGGGGATCACCCTATAGGTGAAGGGCGCGCTCCGGCCAGGCGAGGACACCGAGCAGCTATTTCCCAGGGCAGAGAGTCCCTGGCGTCTCTCTCGGTTACCCATTCAAACCCCTGCATGAAAAATCGGGGTTAAGGAAATGTGTAATGAGCCGCTGTCCCACGCATCGGAATCCTAGGACGGTGCTGAAAAACAGGTGATTGAATTGGCCCTCCGTCCGCTGACCAGGGAGTTTACCATTGAACGTCGGGTTCAAGCCGGGGGCTTCTCAGCACCCTCCTAGTCCCGGCTGTGGAGTTACCAACCACCGTACGCACCCGTTTCGTAACTTGAGCCCGTATCCGCGCACCCGGCAAGGGATGTGTTCCGACGGGGGATTCGCATATACAAGTGAGATAGATGATTTGACAAACATCTTGATCCTGTAGTAGCTTCTTCCAGCATGGAGCAGATGTCGAAGTGCGACCTACCTGCGCCGGAGCAGGACCTGTGCTACTGGATAAACAGCCTTGCCAGAGCTGCACTGAGATGTATGGCCGGACGACTCGTCCCCTACGACATCACCATACCCCAGCTGGGGATCCTCATGATGTGCTCGAAGGGTGGCGTGGACACCGTGAGCGGGCTCGCCCGAATTATGCCTGTAGATGCCGCAGCCGTCAGCCGGAACGTTCACAACCTCACTCAGCGCGGCCTCCTGCGGAAGGAACCGTCGCTGCGCGACAGGCGTTCGGCAACTCTGAGCGTTACGGAGAACGGGACCGTTCTGCTGGAGGAGTTGGCTGCGCTCGTGGATGCCAATAACCGGATGCTCCTCAAGGGAATCGGCGCAGCTGACAAGGACAGGTTCGTCAGCACCGTGAAGACGATGCTGGCTAACACCGCCGCCTACGAGACCACACGACTCGGAGAACTATATGAAACCCGGCTGACCGACCGCTGAGATATGTAAAGCCCGGCCTTCGGGGGGCCGGGCTTTACCGGACTAGAACGCCTACCAAGCAACCGTTCCACACGGGGAGCTCCGTCTGCGCCCGTCTCGCTAACGGTACTCCCCGGCCAACTGATCTGTCGAGCTACGAAACAAGGAGGGCATCCGTTGCAACACGAATACATGATCGAGGTCAGGGATCTCGTGAAGGTCTATCCGGGAGGCGCCCGCGCCGTCGACGGGATTGACTTCGACGTCCCCAAGGAGGGCTTTTTCGGGTTTCTCGGTCCGAACGGCGCCGGCAAGACCACGACGATGAAGATTCTCGCCACGCTGCTCAGAAAGACCTCGGGGACGGTAACGGTGGCCGGGTACGACGTCGAGGCCGACGCGAAGGCCATCCGCCGCGAAGGCCATCCGCCGCAGCATCGGGTTCGCCATGCAGGAAGTGGGTGTCGACGACCTCGCCACGGGCAGGGACTTCCTGCAACTCCAAGGCGTTCTCTACGGACTCTCCCGACGTGAAGCGCGCCGGAGGGCCGACGAGTTGCTCGAATTGGTGGGGCTGGCGAAGGTGGCCGGCCGGCGGATCGGTACCTACTCGGGTGGCATGCGCCGCCGGATCGACATCGTCGGCGCCTCATGCACGACCCTGACATCCTCTTCCTCGACGAGCCGACAGTCGGCCTGGACCCCCAGAGCCGGATCGCGATGTGGGAGCACCTAGACGATCTGAACGCCAAGGGAGTCACCATCCTGCTCACAACCCAGGTGATGGAGGAAGCCGACCGCCTCTGTCGCGACATCGCCATCATCGACCACGGCAAGATCGTCGCCGGCGGCTCGCCCGAGTCGCTCAAGGCCGGCGTGGGCGGCGATGTGGTGCAGATCGTCCTCAGCGGCGCCGCCGACGGCCGTGACGATGTGCTGAACGGAGAGGCCGAGCGGCTGGTCCGCCGGCGCGGATATGTCCAAGGGGTCAATGCAGTCGACGGCGGTATCGCGGTGACTGTCAAGAACGGAAGCGCGGCCGTCCCGGACTTGGTCGGCCTGCTTCATGCCGAGCGGGTCCCGGTCGGCAGCCTCTCGGTAGTAAGACCGAGTCTCGACGACGTCTTCCTCAAGCACACCGGCCGCGCCATCCGGTCCGAAGAGACAACTACCGGCGAATTCAGCGACACGATGCGCCGGTCAATGCGCCTGAGGAGGAGGTGATCCCGATGAACATTGCCCGAGAGACCTATTTCATCTACATGCGCAACATCAAGGCCTGGCTGGGACAACCGGCCCTGGTCGTCTCCACGCTGATGCCGCCCGTGTTCATGTTCCTGTTCTTCGGGACGCCGCTTAGGGGCATGACAGGCATCGCAGGCTTCCCCGCAGACGACTACTACGCCTACTTCGCCGCCATGATCATCGTGTTGTCCGTGGTCATGAACGGCGCCGATGTCGCCTTCACCCTTCTCACGGACATGCTGTCCGGCTACTTCGACAAGCTGCTACTGGCGCCTGTGAATCGCTTCTCTATACTCATGGGGACGCTGCTCACCTCGGGGACCCGCGCCCTGCTGCAGGTGGTGGTCATCATCACAATGTCCCTGGTCTTCGGCGTCAGGTTCCAAGGGGGTCTGGTGGGCATGATGGCTGTCATCGTGGCCGCCGCGGTCTTCGGGATAGCCACCGCCTGCATCGGCCTGATCATCGCCCTGAGGACCAGAAGCGTACAGATGACCCAGAACAGCTGGCTGATGTTCATGCCCTTGGCCTTCCTCACCACGGCGTTCATGCCGAAGGAGTTCCTAACCGGATGGTTCAAGTGGGCGGTGACGGTGAACCCGGTCGACTATGTGCTGGTGTCGGTACGGACGATCATCATCACCGGATGGGAGTGGGAGTCGATACTCCCGGGTGTCTGGGTCCTGTCCGCGGTGACGGCAATCATGCTCACCGCCGCCACCTGGACCTATCGGGGCGCCACCGCGTGAAAGAACGGCGCCTCCCGGCGACATGATCGACATCATCCACCACCGGACCGACTGATGTAAGGCGCACCTGCTGCGACCGGCCGATCACACAACCTAAGTCTTCCGAGACGCGGGTTCCGGCGGCGCGGGCGCGCTGCGAAGGTGAACCATGAGCGAGTCGGAATTAAGGCCACAACAGGACAGCTAGCTAGCAGCCGCCTCGAAGATCATCTGCTTGAACCGGGTCGTGTCGATGGCCTCGACTACTTCGACGTTGGCCGGCTTCCCCGTGACGTCGAGCGAGTCGACAACCGACATTCCCCTGGTCAGCGGGCTCTCCGCCTCCACCTCCACGTAGTGGCGGGAGCTTCGGGTCACCACCCTCTCCTTGTCGATCGCCACCGCCATGGCGGTCGGGTCGGGCAGTTGCAGCCGGTCGGTTCCGGACTGGCGGTGGGATGCCTCCAGGGCGGTGGAGTTGCAGTCCAGAAAGAAGTGGGCGAGGGGAGTGTCCAGCGCTCTGAGGGCGGCCCGCTCCGTAGCGTCCAGGCCGGCCTCGCCACGGCAGATCTCCCAGCCGACCATCTCGATCGGAAGTTCGGAGGCGAAGACCATCCGGGCGGCATGGGGGTCGAAATAGAGGTTGAACTCGGCCGCCGGGGTGACATTGCCCACCGTGTTTGCGGCGCCTCCCATGACCACGCAGCGTCCGACCAAGCCTACGAGGTCGGGGGCCTGCGCCAAGGCGAGCGCCACGTTGGTGAGCGGTCCGAGTGTGACCAGGGTCGAGCCGGGATTATCCCGTATCTGGGTGATGAGGGCACTGACGCCGTCCGACTCCTCGGCGTAACGGGAGGGAGGCGGGTATCCCTGGTCGCCGAGTCCGTCCTGTCCGTGGAACCAGGTGGCGAACCGCGCCTCGACCAGCAAGGGCGCCGCCGCGCCTTGGAACACGGGCGCGTCCGACCCGCACAACTCGGCCGTGAAGAGGGCGTTGTCGGTGGCTTGGCCGACCGGACAGTTACCGGCCACGGTGGTTACCGCCAACACCTCGACTTCGGGGTGGCGCAGGGCCATAGCCAGTGCTACCGCATCGTCCGACGCGGTGTCGGTGTCGATGATCATTCGCGCTTTCATCGGATTGGTCCTTCCCGGTTGATCGGATTTCAGGTGGTCGGTTCGACGTTCCCGTCCCGCGAGGGCGCGATCAACGCATATTCGATCAAGAGTCCGAGGTCGGGGCGGCTGCAAAGCTTTCCGCTGATGTACTTCTCATCCGGATGGAGAAAGGTCAACCCGTTCGTAGCCCCGGATCACGAATCCGTCCTCCCGCCGCGGTTCGTTGACGAGGCTCAGGCGGGGCATGGCGGTGACGAGCCGACCCAACGCCACCTCCAATTCGAGCCGAGCCAGAGGCGCACCCAGGCAGTAATGAACGCCGGCCCCGAAGGTTATATGGTCCGAGTTTCCCCGGTCGATCCTGAACTCATCGGGCATGTCGAAATGGCGAGGGTCCCGGTTGGCCGATCCGAAAAGCAACGCTATCTTGTCACCCGCCGGGATGCCGGTACCCGCGATCTCGATACCCTCGGTTAGGGCGTAGCGCTCGAACATCTGCAACGGGGGATCGAAACGCAGCATCTCCTCGACGGCCACGGCGGGTGTTACGTCGCCGTCCGTCATTCGTCTCCATCCACCGGCGCCCATGGCCGCCACTATCCCATTACCCAGCGTGTTCACGGTGGCTTCGTGTCCCGCGTTGAGCAGAAGGACGACGGTGGAGATGATCTCAGGATCGGTCAACCTACCATGGGCGGTCTCAGCGAAGCAGAGAGCGGTGATCAGATCGTCCCGGGGCGTCGCCCGACGGGTGGCGATCAGTTCGCCCGCCCACTCCGAAAACGCGCGTGAGGCGTCGATGGCCGCCATCGCCTGGGAGTATGTCGTGTGCAGCTCGTACATCTTGACTATGGCGTGTGACCAATCCAAGAGCAGGTCGGCATCGTCGAGGGGGGCGCCCAGCAGGGTGGCAATCACCCGAACCGAGTAGGGCTGGGCGTAGTCAGCCAGCAGGTCGAAGTGGTCACGGTCACGGAGTTCGGAAAGAAGGCTGTCGGCGATTTCGGTTATCGGCGCCCTGAGTTCTCTAACGCGTCGGGGTGTGAAGGCTCGATTCACCAACGAACGGATACGGGTGTGCTCGGGCGGTTCGAGCATCAACAAGGAGTGTCGTTCCACCTCGTAATAGGGTTCCCATCCAGGCGGGTCCAGCTTCCGTATAGGCCGCAGATCGGAAGGGAGCGCATGGCCGTGTCTGACCCGTCCGAGTCGGCGATCGAGTTGGGCGGCGCGCACGTCCCGGTAGCGGGTGACCAACCAGAGGTCCCAGTCGTCGTCACGGTGGATCGGACCTCGTTCACGCAGATTGTTCAGGACCGGGTACGGGTCGTTGATGAAGTTCGGATCGGCAGGATTGAAGAACTCGGCCATTACCCGTTCAGGTCGACGCTTTGCGGCGTTGCGGAATCTTGTACCCTTCCCCAGAAAACCAGTTCTTCGATAGCCAACTCATCAAATGCCTGATCCCCTCCGAGTGATTCGGAAGCATAGGTAGCCGTCACGCGGATAGTGAGTTCCAGGGTGTGGTTGGTTGATGTGGTAATGGGTAGGGGTCGCTCGTTGGTGTTGTCCACCTCGGCCACAAACGGAACACCGGGTAGGTCATCGGTTTCGATCTCTACCGCCCTTACCCGGTAATTCCTACGGAACTTCTCCTCGTTCCGGACGTTCTGGATCTGGACCGACTCGAGAGCCACCGGGCTCACGAAGGTGACTTCGATCCAGGCGTCCTCGCCCTTGAGGCCTGCATCATTCCAGTATGTCTCCCGATTGTCGAGAAGGTTTTCACATGCAAGGTTGGCGTTGTATTCGCTGGAACAGGTGATCGATATCGGTGTTATCCGTTCCAGTGGTCCCAATGCCTGGGTGGTTGCAGTGGTGGTTGATCCTGACGCCGTCTGATCCTGGGCGACGACTTCGGCCGGTTGCTCCTCGCCGCGAATCGCCTGGATCACCAAGGCTGCTATAACCACGAGAGCGATAGCTACCACGATTATTCCCAACGCCCGGCCACCGGCGGTAACCGATCGTAGGGGAGGGGCTGCGACTGCGATCTGCTGTTGTCCTAGCCTGGCGCCACACTGTTCGCAGTGTCGATTGGATTTCCGTTGCTCCCCGCCGCAGGACGGACAGGTCAGATACGAATCCGCCGAGTAGTCGGTCCTGGATTCATCCGCAACCTCCCAGTCTTCGGGTTCTTGTAGCGCGAATTCCTCGAATTCAATACCCTCCAATGGGTCGTCCCAGGAACCGCCCCCTCTGCTGTCGCTCATCCAAGCCCCGTCTTTGCCGCTATCCTTGTCGGTGATGTTAGCCCCATTTTCTTGTGCGCGGGTTTGCATGGGCGACGGAGAAGCCTTGGTGAACTTATCGACTCGGGAGAAAAGCTGCTCGGTGGTTTCTCTTGATCGGCCCGCGCCGATCACCCGAAAGGTGAACGCCGGAGGCGCGGCTGGAGCGGGCTTGAACCGGCCTTTTGCCGGTCGGTGTGTCCGGGGTATGAATAACCGGGGCTAGTCGTGGAACGGAGCGGATGATAGTTGCAGCCTTCGGTTCCGCGGTGTCGATTCTCGGGGCCATCCGGGTTGCCGAACCTTGGACTATCAGGTCCGAACTGGCTGCTATCGGGTTACTTGCCCTCCTGGCTATAGGCTTGTGGCGACTACTACGGTCGGACAGACCTTGACTTCACCGGTCCCTCAACGATTCGTTTTCGAACTCCGGAACCCACTGGAATTGGCTCTTCCCTCTCCTCGGTCATCTAGAATCGCGCATTGATGACCGAACGTTCTTCCTTGCTAAAAATCCTGTCGAGCGTCGCTCCCGGTACGGAGCTGCGGACCGCAGTCGAGCGCATAATCCAGCAAGGCAACGGGGCCTTGGTGATCTTGGGCTCGACCGCCGATATCGAAGCGGTTGCGTACGGGGGTTTCGTCCTTCGGGACTCCGCGTTCAGCCCGGCCCGTCTGGCTGAACTGGCCAAGATGGACGGCGCCACCATCCTCCACGACAGCGGCAAGTGGATCTTGCGCGCCAATGCCCACCTACTGCCTGATCCATCCATCGGCACGGATGAAACAGGGGCCCGCTTCCGAACCGCGGAACGGATGGCCAAGATGTCCGATCGGCCGGTCCTGGCGATCAGCGAGGAAAGGGGTCAGTGCTTTGTATTCTACGGGGATCGCAAGCTGCGCCTTAGTAGTCCTTCCGAATTGTTGGCGCGTATCAACCAGGAGTTTCAGACCCTCGAACACTTCAGGCGCCGGATGGTCCAAGCGGAAGAGAGGCTGACCAGACTGGAAGTCAATGACGAGGTGACCATCGGAGATGCGATAGTGGTGCTGCAGAGAACCGAGCTGGTCCGACGTCTTGGCGAACGCGTGGAACGGTTGGCTGTGGACCTCGGTGAGGAGGGCCACATGGTTGACCTCCAGCGGGCTGACCTGCTGACCGGTGTGGAAGAGTTACGTCGGTTGGTGGCAAGGGATTATTTCCAGGATAGAGGGGATCGCGGTTCGGGTGCTCTAGAGGCGCTGGAGGATCGTCCGCTGCAGGATATATACGATATCGAGCGGGTGTGCCGGTTGCTCGGGGTAGACGGCGTTGGCGAGCGGGTGCGCCCCGCGGGTTACCGGATTGTGGGCGGAATACCAGGTATACCGGCGTCGGTGCAGCAGGGTTTGGTGGAGAACTTCCAGGATCCGGGTAAGCTGATGCTGGCCACTGAGGCGGAGTTGGGCTCGGTGCCCGGGGTGGGGACGACGATGGCCGTGACTATACGTCGCCATCTGGATCAGGTTGCGCGTCAGTACCGGCATGTCGCGCCTTCCTATTGACTACGTTACGAACCTTGGAGGGTGGCCGAAAACGTTCGGTGTTGACGGTCTGTTCTCCTCTGACCAGGTAATGTTCCATCGTCCGACGGCCCTTGGGCTTCACTACCCCCTTGACCGGTTTGACGCTACCGCCGTCGGCATCATAGATTTCCCGCGGAGTTAGGATCGAACAATGACTGAGACTCGGGTTGCTAGTCCCGCCGTTTCCGGCGGGACGGATGGATTGATCGGCGCAGTAAAGGAAGACGCCGGGGAGGGATCAGCCGCTCCGACGCCCCAGGCCGTTCCCCCCGAGAAGAAGACTCCTCCCAAGAAGAAGACTCCTCCCAAAAAAAAACCGCCCGCCAAAAAGGCGCGGGCAAGGAGGGCGCCGCCGAAACGCCGTAATCCACGTTCTCGTAAGTCCGGGAAGTCGTCCTCCCGTAAGAGGCGGAGGGTTTCATTCAAGGTGGGCGACAAGGTAGTCCACCCTCATCATGGCGCTGCATTGATAACCAGACAGATCGAGCAGGAAGTCGGGGATGAGAGACTTCCCTATTTCGAGCTCAAGGTTGCGTCCGAACAGCTAACCGTTTTCGTACCGGTGGCGTCTATGGATCAGATTATCCGGCCCGTGATCTCCAAGACCGCCGCCACCAAAGTGATGCGCATCTTCAAGGAAGACCCGCAGTCCGCAGGAAAGAACTGGAGTCGATGGTACAAGGTGCTCAACGAGAAGATGACCTCCGGCGACATCTATCAGGTGGCCGAGGTGGTCAGGGATCTAACCTATTCCCAACATAAGAAAGGCATTTCCCCAGCCCTCAAACGCATGCTGTCACGGGCTAGGGTTACGCTCACCAGCGAACTCGCCTATGCCTTTAACATCACCACCGAGGAGGCGGTGGAGCGCCTTGACCGGGTTCTCCCGGATGCGGAGTCCGTAGGCGTATAGCTTCGAAACCTCATGGATGCGGGCGCGACGCGCGGAGATGAGACTTCAGGTCTTGATAAAGGAATGCCCGAGTTGTACTGAGAGTCGGTGTCACATCAACCCCGATGTTTTGTGCAGGGGTTTGAATGGGTAGCCGAGAGAGATGAAATGAACCATATGACCCGGGAGGATATCCCGCTTTGGTGTCGCTTAGCCGGGGCGTGACCCTTCAAACGCGGTTGCTCAGGTGGAGGAAATGTCCGTTCACCTGAATGAGAACATCTGGGGTGTTGTGGTCGCCGCCGGACGGGGTCAACGTTACGGAGCGCCCAAACACGCCGTCCGCTTCCGCGGCAAGGCTTTGTGGGAATGGGCTCGCGACGCCCTCCTAGAGAGCGGGGCCCACGGGGTGGTGGTGGTGGGACCGGTGCCCGGAGGGGTCGAAGGTGGATCTGAACGCCATATTTCGGTTTCCTGCGGGCTGGACAAGGTCGATCCGGCGGCGACCATCGTGGCGGTGCATGACGCAGCCCGACCCTTCGCTCCAGCCCGGATGATCGCCGCTATGTATGCAGTGCTGAGAGAAGAACAGGCCGACGGGGTGATACCTGTCGTGACGATTCCCGATGCCATCAAGAAGGTCGATCCCCATAGCGGCAGGGTGGTCGGCAGCCTGAGCCGCGGTAGGGTTGTGGCAGCCCAGACCCCCCAGGTTTTCCGTGCTGATGTTGCTAGGCAAGCACATGTCCATTACCGAGGGTCGGATCCTTCCGAGCCGCCGCCGGACGATGCATCCATGGTGGAAAGGATCGGTGGTCGGGTGGTTACGGTTCCCGGCGACCGGTTGGCCATGAAGATAACCTACCCGGAGGATCTGCTTCTCGCCGAGACCCTTCTCGCAACGGATTCGGCATGAACCGCCGGAGTCGGGCAATTTCAGGAGGCGGAGCAATTCGGCGTCGGTGGGCCATAGGTTGTCGAGAGCGAGCAACGTTAACCGTAATTCTTGATGCCCAGGACACGCCGACCTGTAATAGGCCGGTCCAAGCCTGCTCTCGCGACGCGTTGATCGATCACCTTTCGGGTGAGGGTCCTGGGCCGGCCAGGCGAGGATACCAAGCAGCTGTTCTCCCGGGTCAGAAGGTTCACCAACGTTTCTCCATCGCCCGCGCAAACCCTGAGCATGAAAAACCGGGGTTAAGCGATCCCGGGGGCGCTCCGTTTCTCGCCGCGAAAAGGGCAGAAGGGATGATCGGACCGTATCTATCGGGGGTTCATCGGTCGTGACTGGAGCAACTGTACGGATCGGTTCCGGATTTGACGCCCACCGTATCGGGGGCGCCCCACCCTTGAAGCTGGCGGGTGTTGTCGTGGATTCGGAGCAGGGGCTGGTAGCCACCTCAGATGGTGATGTGGTCGCCCACGCGGTCGCCGACGCTCTGCTGGGGGCGGCTGCCCTCGGCGATCTGGGCATGTTCTTCCCCTCCGGGGATGATAAGTGGAAGGGCGTGGACAGCATGGAGTTGCTGGCTCGGGTGGTGGATAGCCTCCATACCGAGGGGTTGGTTGTAGGGAACCTCGATGTCACCGTGATCGCCGAACGGGTGCGGGTATCTCCCCATCGGGGGAACATGAGACGTCGCCTGGCCGCCGTGCTGGGAACCGATACAGATCGGATATCGGTCAAGGCCACCACGACCGACGGGATGGGCTTTGCCGGTCGTGGTGAAGGTATTGCGGCCTCCGCCGTGGTGCTCGTCCGGTCGATCTGAACGGATGCTCTTCTTAGCTTAGAACTTGTCCGGGTTTGCAGGTAACCTGTTTCCAGTGATCCTGACCACCCGTTCCGAAGCTCTCGTCCCGCCTCCCGCAAGCGCCGGCGCTGATACCGTAACCGTCTCCGACGGGTATCGCTTGCAGCATGAAGTCATGGGGGTCCGGTGACTACAACCCTCTACAACACCCTCGGTCGCCGATACCAGCGTTTCGAGCCCTTGGAGGAAGGCCGGATTACCTTCTATGTGTGTGGGCCGACTGTCCAGTCGGTTCCGCACCTGGGCCACGGACGGAGCGCGGTCGCCTTCGACGTGGTCCGTCGTTATCTGGTTTGGAAGGGTTGGAAGGTCCTATACGTTCGCAACATTACGGATGTCGATGACAAGATCATCGAGAACGCCGCCCGTCTTGAGGTATCCACCGAGACCTTGGCGCGTGACATGGCGGCTCGTTTCCGGGAAGCCTACCGGCGGCTCAATGTCTTGGATCCGGATGTTGAGCCGACCGCGACCGCCCACATCCCCGAGATGATCGACATGATTTCCCGACTGATAGGAAGAGGCTACGCCTACCAAGCCGGAAACGATGTCTACTTCCGGGTGCGGACGCTTGACGGCTACGGGAAACTCTCGGGCCGGAACGTGGACGAGTTGCGAGCAGGGACGCGGGTCGAACCCGGACTCGGGAAGGAAGATTCGCTTGACTTCGCATTATGGAAGGCCGCCAAGCCGGGGGAACCGTTCTGGTCTTCTCCATGGGGTCCGGGGAGACCCGGATGGCACATCGAATGTTCGGCGATGTCAGCCAAGTATCTGGGTACGCCGTTCGATATCCACGCGGGCGGCGCCGACCTCATATTCCCACATCATGAGAACGAGATAGCCCAGACGGAGGGCGCCACCGGGCGCGGCCTGGCCCGCTACTGGTTGCACAACGGGATGGTAAACCTGGGGGGCGCCAAGCTCTCCAAGTCGACCGGGCACGTTATCGACTTGTCCGACGCCATAGAGGAGTACGGCGGTCCGACGGTGCGCCTGTTCTACCTACGAGCCGCCTACCGTTCCCCGCTCGAGTTCTCGACCGGGTATCTGGAGGAGGCGGCGATCGGTCTTGAGCGAATCCGTTCCCTTTTGCGGAGAGCGGCGTCTGTTAGTCGACCCGCCGATCCGGCCATCCTGGAGCATTTTGAGGAAGCTATGGATGATGATTGTAATACCGCCGAGGCATTAGGGGTGCTTTATGACGCAGTGCGGGAAGGGAACGCCGCGCTCGACCGCGGAGAGAAAGCCGATCCGTGGGTGTCCGCGGTCCAGGAAATATGCAGTGTACTGGGAATCGACCTGGCCGGGGAGGGGCTGGATGACCTGGCGGCGTCCCTTGTCGATCTCGCCGCCTCCTACGGGTTGGCTGCTTCGGATTCTTCGACAGCTCTCGATGACCTGCTCGGGTTGAGGGATAAGGCCCGAAGGGATAAGGACTGGGAACAGGCCGACGGCGTGCGCAACAACTTGGCGGCGATCGGGATCCTGTTGGAGGATTCAGCCGATGGCACGCGCTGGTATCGGCGGTAGGGTCGAGGGCGTCCACGCGGTTCGGGCGGCGCTCTCCGCCGGCAGGGTGACGACACTCTATGTGGAGCGCGGTCGCCGCGATGCAGATGTCTTCGTCGAGGAGGCGCGGCGGTCGGGCGCCCGGGCCAGGTTGGTGGAAACGGTCAAGGACCTGGCCGAGACGGACTCGCCGCAAGGTGTGGTCGCCAAGGCTCGCCCGATACGTTTCCGGCCACTTGACCGGCTGCTGGCTGTACGAACCGGCCGCGTTCGACCCGCCCTGCTTGTTCTCGACCACCTCCAGGATCCCCGAAATGTGGGAGCGATAGCGCGGTCCGCGGTCGGGGCCGGTATGACAGGAATGGTTATCCCTCGCCGCCGGGCCGCTCCGGTCTCCGCTCTGGCTTTCAAGGCGGCCGCGGGGGCCTTCGAGCGGTTACCCGTGGCATCCGTTTCCTCGGTGGCGGAGATTACACGGCAGGCGTCCGACGCCGGGGTGTGGACGGTGGGTTTGGATCCATCGGCTGCGGTTCCCCTATTCGGGTTGAGCCTGCTGGCCGAGCCGGTCGCCGTATTCGTAGGATCCGAGGGGAAGGGCCTCGGCCGGCTGGTCGGCAAACGCCTGGATATGGCGGTCTCCATTCCGATGTCGGCCGGCGCGGCCAGTCTCAATGCATCGGTGGCAGCCGCCCTGGCTTGTTTCGAGTTGGCCCGGATACGGAAGTCGCCGAGAAGCCGGCGAAAGAGAAACTGATTCCAACCACACCTGAAGAACTTACAGGTTCGGGAATGGGCTAATCTGGATGTTGTCGAAGGCGACCCGACCCGTCTGAACCGGATCCGGGTTGTGATTGTCGGTTGATTAGAGGGAGAGAAGATGCGCAAGCTAGTGCTGTCGTTCATGTGCCTTGCTCTGGTGGTGGCCTCCTGCGGTGATGGAGAACAGGAGCCTCAACCGGCAACCACCCGACCCGCCGAGGCCATGACCACCACTGCGGCGACGAGCGAGCCCGCCACTTTTGAGGCGGGTGTGTTTGGTGCTGTGATGGTTGGTTCGGGTGAGGAGATTCAGGTTCGGTCGTTGAATGCTATTTCGGGGGATGTGGCGTTTTTAGGTTTGCCTAATCAGCGTGGGGTGGAGTTGGCGATTGCTGATTTTGGTCCGGTTGCGGGGCGTTCGGTGTCTTTGGGTACGGGTTTGGATGATTTGTGTTCGCCTGAGGGTGGTCAGGCGGCTGCTCAGTCGGTGGTGGCTGATCCGTCGGTTGTTGGTGTGATCGGTACGTCGTGTTCGAGTGCTGCGGTGGCGTCGTCTCCGTTGATTTCGGATGCGGGGATGGTGATGATTTCTCCGTCGAATACGTCGCCGGCGTTGACGTCGGATTTGGCGGGGACGGCGGGTTCGGCTTATCAGCCTGGTTATTTCCGGACGGCTCATAATGATTTGTTTCAGGGTCGGGCGGTTGCTTTGTTTGTGCGTAATGAGTTGGGGTTGAGTCGGGCGGCGGCTATTCATGATGGTGATCCGTATACGCAGGGTTTGGCGCAGGCGTTTGCGGATGCGTTTGTGGAGTTGGGGGGTGAGGTGACGACGTTCACGGCGGTGAATAAGGGTGATACTGATATGACTGCGGTGTTGACGGAGGTAGCGGCGGGTGGTCCGCAGGCGTTGTTTTTCCCGATTTTCATGCCGGAGGGTGGTTTTATTGTGCAGCAGGTGGGGGGTGTGTCGGGTCTTGAGGATGTGGCGTTGATTGCTGCGGATGGGTTGTTGGCGGATAACTTTATGGAGTTGCCGGAGTCTGAGGGTGTTTATATGTCGGGGCCGGATCTGAGGTTCGGTTCGAATCGGAACAGTATTACGGGTGTGTCGGCTGATGATTTCTTGGCGGCGTATGAGGCGGCTTATGGGGAGGCGCCGTCGGCGGCGTTCTGGGCGCATGCGTATGACGCTACGACGATGTTGTTGCAGGCGATCAATCGGGTGGCGGTCGAGGTGGAGGGGACTGTTTATATTGATCGTGCGTTGTTGCGGGATGAGTTGTATCGGTCGAGTTTCGACGGGATTATCGGTGCGATTACCTGTGACGGGTTCGGTGATTGCGGTTCGCAGTTGATAACGGTGGTGCATCACACCGACTCACGAGATATCGAAGCAGGCAAAACCAACATCGTCTTCGGCTACGGGCCGTAAGCGCCGGTTCTACCTATCCGGCCTTGTCACGGGACTGGACACGGCTCTGCGGTCGCGCCGTTGATCTCCGACGCGGGGATGGTGATGATCGCTCCTTCCACCACCTCTCCCGCCTTGACCTCCGACTGGAGGGCGCGCCCGGCGCGGCCCATCACCCGGGCTACTTTCCGGGCGGCGCATAATGACTTGTTCCAGGGTCGGGCCATTGCCCTGTTCGTTCGCGAAGGACTCGGGATCGGCCGGGCGGCTGCCATACATGACGGCGATCCCTACACCCATGGCCTTACCGCGGCCTTCCGGGACTCCTTCGAGGACCTGGGAGATGAGTTGACGACGTTCACCGCCGTCAACAAAGGCGAAACGGATATGACTGCGGTGTTGACCGAGGCGGCGGGCGGCGATCCGGGAGTGTTGTTCTTCCCCTGTTCATGCCGGAGGGCGGGTCTGTCGTCCAGCAGGTGGGAGGCGTGTCCGGCCTCGACGGAGTAGAACCGGTGGTTTCGGCGGCTCTCCTGGTGGACAACTTCATGGAGCTTCCCGAGGCCGAAGGGGTATACATTTCGGGACCCGATCTGCGCTTCGGCGCCAACCACAATTCCCTGACCGGAAGGACCGCCCGGGAACTGCTGGATAACTATGTCGCCGCCTATGGTGAGCCGCCCTCGGCCGGATACTGGGGCCACGCTTACGATGCCGCCACAATGCTGCTGCACGCCATCGATCCGGTGGCGGTAGAACTCGACGGTGTCCTCTATATAGATCGCCAGGCCCTGCGGGACGCCGTAAAGATACGGACATCGAGGGCATCAGCGGTCCGATCAGGTGTGACTACTACGGTGACTGCGGTTCGCAGCGCATCACCGTGTTGAACAACAGCGATCCCACCGATCTCGAGGTCGGGAAGAACAACATGGTCTTCGATTACGCGCCGGAGCGCTGATCAGTCAATTTTCCCCCGAATATGGCGCATGAGGTTGTCCGGGCTGCTCTTCTTGGAGTACCCCTCCGGCGGGGAAACTCCAGCATCGTTCACGTTTGTAGATCGTTCAGGATAAGCTCCGCTCGTCGAGGAGGCTTAGAAGCCGGGTGGTGGTCCTCCAGTTTCGGATGGTCATGTTCTTATAGTGCTTGGAACCGACGATCCGGTTCATCCGGCTTTGCGACAACCGCTTGCTGAGACGAGAGAAGTAGATTACCCCGTCGCCCGGCCACGCCTGGTCAACGCCCTCTCGAGGATTGACCGCGGACATAGCTTGACGGCTCGACAGCGGCGCCTTGAGGAAAACCACGTCCGAGTGGTAGACATCAGGCTCGGCGCCGAATCCGTCCGGCGCGCTCCCGACCACCTTGCGGTATTGCCGATGAGAGCGCACCACCACGACGACCGACAGCCCGAACCGGTCGCTGAGCAATGCCTCGATGTCAGACTCCAGCAATGCGGGCGACGTGTCGCTCCGGAACAACACGTTGCCGGATTGGATATAGGTGGCGACCGCCTCGTACCCGGCGTCCTCGAAGGCGGCGCGCAAGTCGGCCATGCGGACAACGTTCCTGCCGCCCACATTGATTCCCCGCAGTAGTGCTACATAATTCGGTTTGGTCACCGTACAGACCCTAGCCCCGATTTTCATGCAGGGGTTTGAATGGGTAGCCGAGAGAGATGAAATGAACTCTCTTACCTGGGAAAATAGCCGCTTGACGGGCTTGACGTGGCCTTTTCGAGGTCGGTGTGACGGGGGCATGAAGAATTGGGGCTAGTTAAGTAGCTGACCTGACCGGACTCCGGGTGTTGCTGGTTCATGCAAAAGACCAACAAGCATCCGGCTTCTAACGTCACTGGGGATTCGAACCTTCCCCGATGGATTCCCTGACGCTCATGCTCTTGATCAAAGACATCCGTAGCGCGGGAACTCTTACCTGAGCTATCGAGTGTCGCTGAGGTCCGTGACCGGCCGCCGCTTCCTTGTCGAACACAACCCCGCTAACGGCTCCGAGGCAAACTCTTGGCGAACCACCCGTAGTGGCCGGGTGGTTTAACGTCCGACCATCCTGAAGACCGGGCACTGCCATAGACCGCTGACTAGAGTCCAAACCATGACCCTTCCGGCTTCCCGTTTGTTCAGGCGCGACTGGCCCGGGTGGGTCGATTCATTCCTGTGGACAGTGCGGATAGCGGCCATCGTGGTGCTGATCTGGGGTGTGAGCGGGACGGTCGCGCAGGGTGTGGCGGGGGAGGGTCCCACAGCCGAAGCCTGGCGTGACCTGGTTATCGCAGGCTTGGCCCAAGGCGCCATGTACGGTCTCATCGCCCTCGGTTACTCGATGGTCTACGGAGTGCTCGGTTTCATCAACTTCGCCCACGGCGAGGTGTTCATGGCGGGGGCAATGGTGGGCTTCTTCGTATCGGACTACCTGTGGGAGATACGCTTCTGGGACACCAACTTCGTGGTGTCGATCCTCCTGGTTCTCTTCTCGTCGATCCTCACCTCGACACTGGTGGCGATTGCGGTCGAGCGCATTGCATACCGGCCACTCCGAAACGCCCCACGTCTGATTCCACTTATCACCTCTATCGGTATCTCATTCTTCCTGCAGTACACGTTTGCCGGTCTGTTCGGGGTGGCGGTCAAGAACTATCCGCCGCCGCCCGACTCGCTCCGGTCTCGGGTCGGGTTCCTGGGGATCGAGATCGAGGGCACGAAGCTGGTGGTGATCGTGGTGGCGATCATCGCGATGGTGGGCCTGTACCTGTTTGTGGAGAAGACCAGGACCGGGCGTTCCATCCGGGCGGTGGCCGAGGACAAGGAGATTGCCGCCCTGATGGGTATCAACGTGGATCGGACCATCGTCGCCACCTTCGCGGTGGGTGGGGCGATGGCCGGGGTGGCGGGCATACTCTGGGCGTTGCTGTTCCGGGGGGTGTCGTTCCACATCGGCTTCCTACCCGGCATCAAGGCGTTCACCGCCGCCGTGTTGGGCGGTATCGGCAACCTGGGCGGGGCGATGGCCGGGGGAGTGTTGCTCGGGTTGTTCGAAGGCGTCGGGCCGCAGTTGGTACTGGCAGGGCTCGGCATCCCCGGCGTTTCCCAACTCAAGGATGTGGTGGCCTTCACGGCCCTCGTCCTGGTGCTGATCTTCCGGCCGGCGGGACTGTTCGGCGAGCGTCTTGCCGCGGAGGATCGGGCGTGAATCGGTTCGACCCGCGGCGAGTGGTCCGGTGGGGGCTGATAGCCGGAGTCATGATGATATTCACCGCCGCGGTGGGAATGCTCGAGTCGTTCGAGGACCGTCTTCTCCTGCATCCGTTCCTCAGTCTCGGCTACCTCGTGCTGCTCTGGTTCGTCCCTATCGCCGGATATCAGTCGACCAAGGTGGTAACGCTCGAAGGTATGGAACGAGTTCCGGCGGGTCCGCACAACGTGGTGGGCGGAGCCATCTCCGGACTGGTGGGTGGGGTGCTGCTCGCCGTGTTCACGGTTCTCGTCGACTCTTTCGACCTGCGAGATGTGTTCGTCCGCTTCTCGCCCAAGCTGGTGGAGCTGCTGACCGGCGGGTGGGGTGTGCCCTCCGGTCTCCCCGCGACCGTTATCCTACCCACCATCCTCGGTTTGGCGGGCGGTTGGCTGCATGTCGTTACTCCCTCGCGGCGGAGGCGGGTGATCCTGGCCTCCGAATGGGTGGTGGTGGTGGCCCTCCTCGAGCAGATATTCACCCAGGTTCTCGGCCAGGTCGGTTTGGGGTCGGTGGCCGACGCCATGTTCACCCGTCGAGCTTTGGAATGGTGGGCGGCGGTCGGGGTGGCCGTGGTTGCGGCGGCGCTGGCCGAGCGGACCAAGGGCGGATTGGGGAGGATCAGGCGGCGACTGCTTACCGGTGATCCCCGGCGACGCACCCGCAACTCCATCTGGATGGCGGTCGGGGTGGTGATCTTCCTTATCATCATTCCTCAACTCCTGGGGAGCCTGCTCTCGGAGGTGCTGGCCAACGTGGGTCTGTTCCTTCTGATGGGCTTGGGCCTCAATATCGTGGTCGGGCTGGCCGGGATGCTTGACCTCGGCTATGTAGCGTTCTTCGCGGTGGGGGCCTACACCGTCGGAGTGATGACCTCACCGCTCTCGCCGCGGTTCACACTGGAATGGTCCTGGTGGGCTGCTCTTCCGGTAGCTATCGTCATGTGCGCCATATCCGGCCTGCTGGTCGGTACGCCGGTAATCCGCATGAGAGGCGACTACCTGGCCATCGTCACCCTGGGTTTCGGCGAGATCGTCCGTATCCTGTTCCTGTCGGATTGGCTGTCGCCCACCTTCGGCGGCGCCCAGGGAGTTCAGAACATCCCCGGCATCCCCCTCGGCTTCACCAAGGTGAGCGGCGTTGATCCGGAAGGGGTCCTGTACTTCGCCTTCTTCTTCGTCCTCCTGTCCGCCTGGGTCTCGTGGTCGCTACAGGAGTCCCGTATCGGGAGGGCGTGGACGGCCCTGCGCGAGGACGAGACCGTGGCGGAGGCGATAGGCATCGACATCGTCCGGGCCAAGCTGAGCGCCTTCATCGTGGGGGCCGTGCTGGCCGGGTTTGCAGGCGCCCTGTTCGCCGCCAAGCTGGGGTCGGTCTTTCCTAGTTCCTTCGAGTTGTTGGTGTCGATCATCATCCTGGTGGTGGTGATCGTGGGCGGGATGGGCAACATTCCGGGTGTGGCGGTGGGGGCTCTGGTCCTGATCGGGGTGCTCGGAGGTCCGCAGGTTCCCGGTCTGCTGGCCGAGTTCTCCGAATTCAAGCTGCTCATCTACGGAGCGCTGCTGGTTTTCATGATGTTGAGACGACCCGAGGGCCTGGTTCCGAGCGTGCGGCGATCACGGGAGTTGCATAGCGAGGAGTTGACGCAGGACGCCTGGCTGGACCGGGGCGGCGCATTCACGGACGCGGTGCAGCCTTCGGCGGAGAGTTCAGTGAGGGAGTCGTGATGCTCGACATCGGTGACCTGCGGAAGTCGTTCGGAGGAGTGCAGGCCTTGGCCGGTGTGAACCTGAGGGTGTCCGCCGGTGAGATCGTGTCGGTCATCGGACCTAACGGAGCAGGCAAGACGTCATTGTTCAATGTGGTGACCGGCCTTTACCCGGCCGACTCGGGCGATATCCGGTTCGAAGGGAAGAGCATACGGGGTCTGGCGTCCAGCGAAATCACCGCAGCCGGGGTGGCCCGTACCTTCCAGAACGTGCGGCTGTTCCTGAACATGACGGTTCTGGAAAACGTGATGGTGGCGCAGCATTGCCGTACCAGAGCGGGTGGTTTCCGGGCTGTCCTACGGACTCCCTTCCTGCGCCGGGAGGAGGCTGAGATCAGGGAGCGGGCCGCCGAGATACTCTCCTTCTTCGGATCGCGCCTGGTGGGCTACCGATTCGATCAGCCCGCCTACTCGCTGTCCTACGCCAACCGGAGACGGCTCGAGATCGCCCGGGCCATGGCCACCCGGCCCAAGCTGTTGCTTCTCGACGAGCCGGTGGCGGGTATGAATCCCCGTGAGACGGCGGAGTTGACGGGACTCATCCGCCAACTCCGTGACGATCGAGGGCTGACCGTGGTGGTGATAGAGCACGACATGGCGGTGGTGCGCGACGTGAGTGACCGGGTGGTGGTGCTCGACCATGGAATAAAGCTCGCCGAAGGTACCTACGATGAGGTTTCGAGCAACGAGGCGGTTATCGAGGCCTATCTGGGTCGTCCGGCGGAGGCGACATGACGGTCGACGGTCCGGTTCTCGAGTTTCGCAACGTGAACACCCACTACGGGCCGGTTCATATTCTGAAAAACGTGAACTTGTCGATCTTCGAAGGCCAGATAGTCTGCCTACTCGGAGGGAACGCCTCCGGCAAGACCACCACCCTCAAGACCATTCTGGGTATGGTTACCCCCACATCCGGCGAAGTCCTGATCGACGGCGAGGTTACCAACGGCTGGTCCACCGCCCGGGTCGTGGCGCAGGGTGTTTCCATGGTGCCGGAGAATCGAAGACTCTTCAAGCGGATGACCGTCAGGGAAAATCTGGAGATCGGCGCCTACCTGCGAGATGACGACCCGTCCGGCGACTACGAACGAATCCTTGACATGTTTCCCCGGCTGGCCAAACGGCTCGGCCAGAAGGCCGGAACCCTGTCGGGAGGTGAGCAGCAGATGGTTGCGGTCGGCCGGGCGCTCATGGCGCGCCCGAGGGTGCTGCTGATGGACGAGCCTTCGATGGGTCTGGCGCCGGTGCTGGTGGCGCAGAACTTCGAGCTCATCCAACAGATCAATGAGGCCGGAACAACGGTCTTCATGGTCGAACAGAACGCCGGCATGGCCTTGTCGATCGCCGATTACGGGTACGTTCTCCAAACCGGAAGGATCGTGCTTGCCGACACCGCCCGCAGTCTGGCCGCCAATCCCGAGATGCGCCAAGCCTATCTGGGAGAGGTGGATTGACGCTATCCGCCTCGAGCGATGCTCCCGGTAACCTACCGAAAGCGTATTCTGCGGTGAAACGGACAATGGCCGGCCGGCCATAGTTTCGCAGAGGCCCGCCGGTTTCCTACAATCGGCAATCCAGCCGGGTTAGCTCAGTTGGTAGAGCACTTCTCTTGTAAAGAAGATGTCACCGGTTCGAGTCCGGTACCCGGCTCCGGCAGCCTTGTCGCTTGGATGTCCTTGCTTCGTTTGGATGGTCTGGTTGTTGAGGAGACAAAGAGCGCGAAAATCCCCCGATCTCGGTCGGAAGGGTAATACTCTGCACAACATGCTTACCGTGAGAGAGCGACGCGTACTCGACTTTGAGCGCTTCTGGTGGAAGTTGCCGGGACCCAAGGACCGGGATATCAGTGAGATGCTAGGGATCAGCTCTGCTGATTATTATCGGGTGCTCAGGGAGGTACTGTACAAGCCCGCCGCTCTCGCCTACGATCCACTCACGGTGAGGAGGCTTCGCAAGGTCTTGGAGGAGGCGCGCAAGTCCTTCCCCGGTTTCGGTGGCATATCCACCTCTCGAGAGTAGGATCGCCGGCCATACCCGTACGTCAGCGTCCGGCCGAACAGGAGTTACTCGATGCCAGGGAGTCATGCTTCCCCCGATAGGGGTCGGTTCCGCCGAGATCTGATTCGCCTGATCATTCTGGCGTCAGCGGTATTGCTGGCGGGTGTTGTTATCTTTGTGACGATTCGCACCCTGATGGACTTCGACTCTGAACCGGAGCCGGCGACCGTTACCACCCTGGCTTCGGTCACCTCCAGCCCTCCCTCTACGGTAACCACCACCACATCAACGACACCCACGACCACCCTCCCACCGGTTCGGGATCCCGGCCTGATCCCGGTCCTGGTTCTCAACTCGACCCGAGTGGAAGGTCTGGCCGGTCGCCTTACCCTGCGGCTCTCGGACCTCGGATACCGGACGCTTCAACCCGGCAACCATCCCACGCCCGTCCAGACCTCCCTCATCTGGTACGTCGAGGGTTTCGAGCGCGAAGCCGTCGCGCTTGCCGAATGGATTCCCGACGCCCTGATGGAAAGGTTTCCAGGTGAGGATTCCGAGGCGGCGCTGACCGTGGTTCTCGGCGAGTCCTACCAAGAGTGAGTTCCAGGCGCAACCGCGACCTGTTCGGTCCCCGCCGAAGGTCGCACCTTCGCTCCGGGTTTCCGATGTCGAGGAACTCGTATGCCTGGGCAGGTCTGCTGTCGGCGTTGTTGGTGTTGGCGGCAACTATCCGGACAGGCCGGCTGATGCAGGCCGCCATACTCGATGTGATCTCTATCTGGCCGTTGGCCGCATTGCCTATTGCGGTCGTAGTTCTGCGAAACCGTCTGGCAAACAAGCGATCCCCGACACGCAGGAAAGGTCCTACATTCCACATTCCTTTACTACTGCTGATCTGGATGGTTGTCGGGGTAGCCCTCCACCTCGTCGGATGGGGCCGACTTCCCTCCTCTTCCGCAATCCTGAATGGGCCCGAGGCGCCGGACCGATTGGTTTCGGCCACGCTCGACATCCGCACAAGTGGTGAAGTACGTCTGGAAGGAGGAGGAATCCTCTTGTACGAAGTGACCCCGTTGAGATCGGGAGGGTCAGCCGGCCCCGCACAGGCGACGGAATCGATGGATAACGGCAAGGCAACCATTAGCCTGGAGGAGAGTGCGGACGCCGGATGGTTCGGCTCACACGGATGGATTGTCTCCGTATCAGAGTCTCCGCAATGGGACTTGACCGTCCGCGCTCCCGGATTGGAGGCGGATCTGACCACCACGCAGTTGCAATCCCTCAGTGTCCACGCAGACGGACGGATCCGGCTCGGACCTCCCTCGAACGATGTTTCCGTATATCTGGAGGGCGCGGTGACCCTGGAAGTTGCGGTTGGAGTGCCGATCGAGGTTGAAGGTTCGGCCGAGGTGGGTCCCGAATGGGAGGTGACCGCCTCCGGCGCCCGTTATGCGGGAACAGGTGAATTCAAGTATGTGGTGCTGGTAGAGCCCGATTCGCAGATAGTGGTCGAACAGGAATAGGAGGAAGGTATTCCGATAACTCCCCGAATGTTGTCCGGCGTGCTGCCGACTACTTCCGTACTCCTCGCTCGGAGTTCCGCTTGAACCATCAGGACCGGGAGGCGGCTCGTCGTTTTGAGTGGTTGCGCGGTATGGGAATCGCGTCCTGGAGCATCGTCGGCGCTTGTGCGGTCGTTGCTCTCGTGGTTTGGATACTGCTCCAACTCAGGATCATCTGGTCGCCGCTGATCTTCGCGGTGATCATCGTCTACCTCTTCAAACCATTGGTTGACCGACTCGAACGTTACCGGGTTCCCAGGATGGTGGGCGGTTGCCTGACCTACCTGCTGTTCGGTGGGTTCCTGGTGTTGTTGGGCATCCTCATCGTTCCGCTTGTAAACGACCAGTCGGTGGAGTTGGTTCATCAATTGCCGGTTGTCATCAATGACACCTCCACCGCGGTCGCCGATCTGGTAGGCGGTCTGGCCCTACCGCAGAGCATTCAGGACCTGGATCCTTTGGGGGAGTTGCGTTCCTGGATCGCCGATCCGGCAAATCGCGAGGTGATTCTCGGTTGGATAAGCCAAGCGGGTGAGATCGCCCGGGGGCTTCTCGAAGTTGCGGTGGTTGCGTTGCTGGCGCCTGTTCTCGCTTTCTACATACTGGTGGACGCCCACAACCTGCGTCGGGCAAGCGAACGTATGATCCCGGAGGCGGATCGGGCGGAGGTAGTTCACCTGACCCGACAGATCGGCAAGGCGGTGGGTGGATTCATCCGCGGCCAACTCATGGTCGCATTGGTCGTGGGCGTACTTTCGAGCCTGACCCTTCGGATTCTGGACCTGCCTTTCTGGTTGATCGTCGGTCTCCTGGCGGGTTTTCTCAACATCGTGCCCTTCATAGGACCGTGGGTCGGGGGCGCGTTGGGTGTTTCGACCGCGTTGATCGTCGGTGATCCCGTCAAGGCTATTTGGGTTGCGGCGGCGTTTCTGGTGATCCAGCAATTCGACAACCATGTTGTAAGCCCACTGATTCTCAGGGTTGCCGTACATCTGAGTCCTATCACCATCATTCTGGCGTTGCTTGCCGGGGGTTCGATCGGCGGCCTTCTGGGAATCTTGATAGCGGTCCCCGCCACCGCCGTCCTCAAGATCGTGGCCGGCCACATCTGGCGTACCCGGGTGCTGGGCGAGTCTTGGGAGGAGGCCGCACAAGCCGTCCTGGTGGAATACCGACCGGAGCCCTTCAAGGAGAGGATACGTATGGGGTCCTCCGAGGAGCGGCGAAACCGGGCCGAGTCCGAAGCGCTTGACGATCCGGGGTCCGAGGAAGATGTGGACGAGTCGGGCCCGGCTGCCGATCCCCCTGCACCGGGAGTTTCGGGTTAGGTGCTCGATCTCCTACTAGGGCTGGGTCTGGTATTAGGTCTGGTCCGGGGATACAGCAAAGGGTTCCTGCGCGGGGTAATCGGCCTGACCGTCACGCTCGCCGCCATCTGGTCGGGTTATCGGGCCGGTCCGTCGGTAGGCGTAGTTGTCGAGTCCTGGTCGGGTATCGATCCGGGCGCGGCGCGGATCGTCGGCGCCGTTCTGGTATTCGGCATCGTCCAGGTGCTGGGGATGATGGTGGTCTACCGTTCTATCGCCCCGCGAGGCCCGTTGCAGATACTGGACCGGCTGGCCGGTGCGTTGTTCTCGGGGCTCTGGTATCTCTTGATGTGTCTGCTGCTGGTCCTGATAGTCTCGGCCGCATCGAACCTGTCTCCGGTTGCGGAGCGGATTCTTGCCGACTCACGAGTTGCGCGGCTGGTTACGGCCGAAGAATCGCCGGTTCTTACATCGGTGAGCCGACTGCTCGGTGACCGGATACTGGAGTCCATGATCAACCTCAACCGGCTGATAGGACATAGTCGGGTAGTCCTCGAAGATGATGATCGGCTCGACCTGCCGGAGGTAGAGTCTTCCGCAATCCTCGAAAGCCCGGAATCGTCCAAGGAGTTGTTCGAGAAACTGAACATGGCCCGCTTCGAGGAGAGGGTTCCGGTCCTGTCGTGGTCGGATGCGTTGGCCGGGGTGGCGAATGGTCATGCAAGGGAGATGTACGAATCGGGCTATTTCGCCCATGTGTCAACCACTACCGGGTCTGTTGCGAGCCGTCTTGAGTCGGTGGGCATCCCGTTCGTGCTGGTGGGGGAGAACCTGGCCCTTACCCCCACAGTCGAGAGCGCGCATGAGGGACTCCTGGAATCTCCGTCCCACCGGGCTACGATGCTCGATCCTCGATTCCGGCGGGTGGGGGTAGCGGCCTTGGAAGGCCCCCTTGGTCTCATGGTCGTGCAGGTATTCTCCGGATGAGACGAGCAAGGACGGCGAAGGAGGAGGTGGTCGGGTTGAATCGGAGAACTGTCGGGATCCTTACCCGCAACCTGATGGATCGATCGAGGCTGGAAGCCGGTCTGGCCGGCGGCGGGTGGGACACCGTCCTTCTGAAGGGAGGCGTTGCGCCGCCCGGTGTCGAAGCCGTTGTTGTCGATCTGGAACATCCGGACGCCTTCGACGCCATCGAGTCATCGGTCTCCACGATGATCTGTCTTGCCTACGGCCCGCATGTGGATACGGCGGCCTTCGAGCGAGCCAAGTCGATAGGAGTACACCACGCTTTGCCGCGCTCCATAGTGTTTCGGGATATGAGCGCTCTCGCCGCACGCCTCGAAGACATCGGCTAGCGCTTTGACTCCTAGCCCTGATTCTTCATGCCCCAGACACACCGAACCCGAAAAGGCCACGTC
>CAZEZF010000005.1:0-38625 GCA_964516495.1 uncultured Acidimicrobiia bacterium
AAATTAACCACATGACCTGGGAAGATAGCTGCGTGACGGCCTCGTCACCCTAAGGTCGGGACATCCCGTGAAAGTGGGCTTGACGTGGCGTTTTTGAGTTCGGTGTGTCTGGGGCATGAAGAATCAGGGTTATCGGGTTCACTGCCCGAAAGTGATCGTAACTATCACCACGGATACATTGTCGTGCCCTCCGGCTGCGTTGGCTGCTTCGATGAGTCGCCACGAGACGGCCGACGGCGGTCCGCTGTTGAGGATGGCGGCGATGGAGGGTTCCGATAGCATCGCGGTTAGTCCGTCGGAGCAGAGAAGCAGACGGTCCCCGGATCGCAGGTCGAATCGGGCGGTGTCAACCTCTAGATCATTTGTGAACCCCAAGGCTCGGGTCAGGTAAGCCCGCTGCGGATGCTTTCGGGCTTCGTCCGCGGTCAACCGCCCCGCTTCGATTCTCTCCTGGACGACGGTGTGGTCGACCGTAAGGGAGCGGAGGGCGCCGTTACGAAGCAGGTAGGCGCGGCTATCTCCCACATGGCCCAGCTCAACGGTCCCGGCGGGGTTCAGGTTGGCCAGGGTGAGCGTCGTGCCCATCCCCGCGTACATAGGCTGCGCGAGGACCGTTTCCAGAACGGCGCGGTTGGCTGCTCGAATCCGCTGCTCAAGAGAACCGTGTGACTCGACAGCGGTTTCGAGTGCTATCCGGCTGGCTATCTCCCCGTACCGGGCGCCCCCTAAACCATCTGCGACGCCCACCAACAATGGCTCGCTAGTGTCTCCGTCAGTCCGGGGATGAACCGCGTCCTCGTTATTCTGACGAATGCGTCCGGTATGCGTGTCGGCGGCCCATATGAACCTCATGTCACCTCTAGGACCGTTTTGCCGATCTGGATGGCGTCGCCCTTGTTCAACCGCAAGGGAGCGGACACCCGCTTACCGTTGACGTAGGTGCCGGTAACGCTACCCAGATCGACGAGCGACAGGCCGTCACGACCGTTGACGAGGCGGATATGGAGATCGGCGGCATACGGATCCTGCAAGACCACATCTGCATCCTCGTTCCTGCCGAGGGTTACAGCCTGGCGAACGTCTATCCGCATGCCCTGTTGAGACTCGCTTCGCATGATGGTCAATCCCGAACCCGGTCTGGTGCGGACGCTCGGAATCCCTACACCCACATGAGCGGCGACCGCTTTGGCGACCTGCCATACGAACAGGTAGATGTAGGCCACGAGAATCAGTTTGAGCGCTACGAGGATGATGGCGGGCATGGATCACAGCACCTGCAGCCGGAAGTTGACCGAGCCGATCGTTAGGCGGCTTGACGGATGAACCTCGACGGCGCCGGAGGCGGGAAGGTTGTCAACCAAGGTCCCCTCGGTCGAATCCAGGTCTTGGATCCAGGAGCTTCCGCTTTCCAGCCACAACACCGCATGTCGGGGGCTGACGGAATGATGAGCAAAGGGGACGTCGGCGTAGGGACCGCTTCCCAGCACGGAGCGGTTCAGCCGGACTTCGAGACGACGTCCTTCGCCCTCCAGTATGCCCCAGGCGGCGCGGCGGCCCGATCGGTGGGAAGCTCTTATGGCGACGGATCCCGGCGCCGCGGCGCGGTCGGCTTCCAACCAGACCCGAACGGGGCCTTCGAGACGTTGGCCGCCATCCACGGCCCGCGCTTCCATCATGCCTGCGAGATCTCGCGTTAATCCGCTGTGATCCGAGAGGGCGGTTAGGTCGAAGCGGCTCAGACGAATGGCGAAGCGGTTAGGAGCGGTTATTCCGCCGGGACCGGCGTGGGAGGAAATCTCGGATTCGAGGCCCAATCGGGAGGCCAGGTCCTCAGGATGGACGCCGCCGACGGTAGACCTTCCAGCCAGGCGTTGGAGCCAGTGCTCCGCGCCTTCCCGATACCTTGTTGACGCCACGACCGACATTGTACCCGTGGCCCCGGACATCGTCGGGCGACGGTCATGGGGGAGGAGGAACCTTTATGAACAGCATTCCTAGTCGAGCCCACTTTCTCGGGGCGTCCCCGGTTTAGCCCCAGGGTGATTGGCCACCACGCAGCTATCTTCCCAGGTCTCCCAGGTCAAGTGGCTCATTTTTTATCTCTCGAGGTCACCATCCAAACCCCCTGCATGAAAATCGGGGCTAATAAAGAGGCGACGACGGCTTCCCGCGGGTGGGATCCCGCCCGGCGGCTACCGCCAGATCGATCGCAGCTCGGAGGGCTTGCAGGTCGGCGAGTACGCTTACCATGCGGTAGCCCCGCGCCAGTCGGTCGGCGGCAGTGGCGGGAGTGGCGTGAATTCCCGGAACAACGTCGCGCCGGTTGCAGGCTTCGACGATACTATCCAGCACATTCAAATAGGCGGGGTCGGTCGCGCCGGGACGGAATCCCATTGACAGGGCCAGGTCTGAAGGCCCTACATAGACCGCGTCGACCCCCGGCACGGACAGTATCTCGTCGAGAACGGATATGGCCTCCATCGTCTCTATCATGGGTATGCAGGCCACGGCGCGGTCGGCGTGCTCGTAATAGTCATCCCCTTCCAGTAGCAAAGCCCGGCTAGCGCCGATGCTGCGTTGGCCGACGGGTGGGAATCGACAGGCCGATACTGCGGCCTCCGCCTCTTCGGGCGAGTTCACCAACGGGATGATGACCCCCATAGCACCAGCATCCAGAGCGGTCGAGATATTGGCGAAGGTGTTCTCGGGTATGCGGACCAGCGGCGTTACGCCTCCTAACACAAGGGACGGGAGCATCCGCACGGCGTCGGAGAACCCTATGGGTCCATGCTGTAGATCGATGCACACATAGTCGAGGTCGGCTACCGCAACGGCTTCCGCGGTCAGTTGGCTGGGGATGGAAAGCCAACCACCGATCGCGGGTTTCCCGGCTGACCATCTATCACGGAGTGGGTTGCGGTTCATGGTGCAATGATGGCAGGTCAGGGCTCAATACCAAATAAATGCGTTACAAGATCCCACGCCGTCGGAACTCTTCGATGAAGGAAGCCCCGACGCCGAGGACTCCGGCAAGCACCGCCTCGGTATCCGCACCCAGCAACGGTGCCGGTCGACTCGGGCTTCGAGGTATCGAAGAAAAGGACAGCGGGGTATCGGGAACCGGGTAGCGACCGATACCGGGTTGGTAGATATCGGACCACATGGGGTTGTGTTCGGGGCTGACTCTAGGGTCGGCGGCCAGCAACTCGGTCACCGTGCGATAAGGCCCCCAGCAGATTCGATGCCGATCAAGAGCGGCGCCTACCTCTTCCAGAGTATGGGTGGAGAACCAGCCTTCGAGAAGCGAAGCGATCTGCTCGCGGGCCGCGAAGCGGGCGCCTTCGTCCGACAGGTTCACCCCTAACTCGCGCTCGAGGGCGGCCATAGCCTCCGATGTGCCGGTAGCTTGGTGGAGGGATGTCCAATGGCGCGGGGTCAGAGCCACGATCATCACTCTTTCGCCATCGGAAGTGGCGAAGTCCTTGCCGAACGTCCCGTACACATAGTTGCCGTGGCGACCCCTATCCTCGCCGTTGATGACCACTTCACCGATCTGGCCCAGGTGGCCCAGCGTCGAGAAGGCCACGTCAGCCAGAGAAAGCTCCACCAGACTCCCGAGACCTGTACGGGCTCGACGCCGCTCGGCGGCCAGGACCGCCGTGACGATCTGTCCCCCGGCCACTACATCCCATGCCGGCAGGACATGATTGACGGGGGCGCCCGCGGCGCCGGTGATGGAGGGGTAACCCGCCGCCGCGTTGACGGTGTAGTCCACGGCTATCGATCCGTCCGGGTTACCTCTCAGCACGACCATGATCAGGTCCGGGCGGTCCTGACAGAGATCCTCGTAGGAGAGCCAACGGGGTGAGATGTTGGTGATTACCACCCCCGCGTCCTGGCCGGGAGCGGTTACCAACTCTCTCGCCAGGCGGCGCCCGTCCTCTTTCCTGAGGTCGAGCGTGACAGAGCGCTTCCCTTTGTTCAGGCCCGCCCAGTAGAGGCTGGCGCCCGAGGGGGTGATCGGCCGACGGCGATAATCCAACCCGCCCCCGATCGGGTCAACGCGGATTACCTCCGCTCCTAGCTGCGCCAACGTCATTCCGGCTATCGGCGCTGCCACGAAGGCGGAGATCTCGATAACCCTGAGCCCTTCCAGGACGCAGGACGCAGTCACGGTTTCCATGTGGAACATCCTACGATTACCTCACCAGTTTCCGTAACCGTGGAGGAGGATCGATCAAGATGCTGGAAATCCTGGAAGAAGGCGCCTTCGAGTTGGGTGACTTCGAGACCGAGTTGAAGGCGGCCCCGAACAACCACCGCGTAGGAACGAAGCTCTTGTTCGAGAATGATCGGGTGGGTATCTGGGAGGTACGGCTCCCTCCCGGCGAACGCGCAGCCTTCCACATACATGACAAGCCCTATTTCTGGACGGTGGTTGACGCAGGCATCGGACGTCAACGGTCCGCCGACGGGACCTATGTGATCCGGCGTTACGAAGTGGGGGACACCAGCTACGGGGATCATTCGCAGGAGCAGTTCATGATCCACGACATAGAAAACTACGGTGACACCGAGATCCGGTTCATAACCGTCGAGTTGTACAGATAGCAAGCCGATAGATGGTCCCAACAGCACGCCGTCCCATACGGACGGTGATGGAAGAACTCGCCGCGGCGGGCGCCGACCTGTTGTTCGGCGTACCGGGCGGAGGTCCCAATATCGAGATGATCGAGCGCGGGGCCGAGGTTGGTATGAGGTTCGTGCTTACCCACGGCGAAACCGCGGCGTGCATTGCGGCCGGCGCATACGGCAAGCTGGCGGGGGTCCCGGGTGTAGCTGTCGTTACCCGCGGGCCGGGTGTTACCTCGGCGGCCAACGGGGTTGCCCAAGCAACCTTGGATCGATTTCCGTTGGTGCTGCTGAGCGACTCGGTGGCCTTCGCTGATCGGGACCGGATCGGGCACCAGAAACTTGATCAGGTCGGTACGTCGGCGCCCCTCACCAAGTGGTCCGGCCGCCTGGGTTTCGAGAACCCGGCCACGGCGGTGAGGAGGGCAGCCCGCCTCGCGATCAAGCCTCCGGCGGGAGCGGTCCACCTCGACTTCGACCCTACCCATCCCGGCGAGAACCCTCCGCCGAGCCCTCCACCGGAGAGCCTGGACAGGAAGGCATATGAGAAAGCCCGCCGACTGGTTACCCGATCGGCGCGACCGGTATTCCTGGTGGGGAGCGGCGCCGCCCCCTATGCCACGGCGGTGAGGTCGGTGGCCGAGAGGGCAGGGATACCGGCGCTGGTGACCTACCAGGCAAAAGGAGTGATTCCTGACACCTCCCCCAGCTATGGAGGCCTGTTTACCAATTCGCTGGCGGAGCGGCGGCTGGTGTCCTCCGCCGACCTGATCGTCGCAATAGAACTGGATCCCGTCGAACCTATGCCCGGTTCCTGGCCGTACCGATCTCCCCTACTGTCGATGGCCGAGGCGCCCTTTTCCGAGTCCTACTATCCGGCCACGGTGGAGATCCACGGGTCGGTCGAGTCCAACCTGGCCGGGCTGGCCGGAGAGTTCTCGTCGACCTGGCCGCCGAACGTCGGGCCGGAGGCGAACGACCGATTCAAGGAGACCCTGGTGACGCCATGTGAAGGCTTATCCCCTGTTGATCTGGTAACCACCCTGATCGAATCCGGCCCGGAGGATCCGATAGTGACGGTTGACGCAGGGGCGCACTTCTTGGTGATCATGCCCTACTGGCCGGTACGACGCCCGTTTGATCTGCTGATATCCAACGGACTCGCCACTATGGGCTTCGCGTTGCCTGCGGCGATCGGCGCGGCGCTGGCCCGCCCCGCTCGACCGATTCTATGTCTGGTGGGGGACGGAGGGCTGGGTATGGTTGCGGCTGAGTTGGAGACTCTCGTCAGGTTGGATCTGGACGTCTCGGTGGTGGTCTTCAACGACTCAAGCCTGAGCCTGATCGATATCAAACGGGATCCTGCCGGCCCGCTCGGCCCGGACCTGGTCCGCTACGGCCCCACTGATTTCGCCGCCGCGGCCCGCTCCATGGGCTTGCCCGGTCACCTGGCTACCAGGCCCGGTCATGTTCGGGCGGCCCTGGCGGCAGGACGAGGCCCCCGCCTGATAGACGCGCGGATCGATCCGTCGCCGTACGCCAATGCCATGAGAGTGAGCCGAGGCGGACACGCGGGCGGCCGGAGACAACGGAAGGGCGCCGCTTCGCGTGCGGTCCGGTTCGCCGGAACATGAGCAACGCCGCGGTCCGGCGGCGGGCTGGTGGAGGATCTGCGTAGAATTGGGGGGCCGGATCCGAATAGATGAGGAGGCATACCCGATGGCAATACGGCTCTACGAGTTTCTCGACGTTTCAGCAGGTCTGCAGGCGGGCCAGTTCGGTATTGGCGGTCGTGATACGTTGGAATCCTTGAACGACCTGAACCCGATTTACAAGCGTCTTCTCGACAACCCGACCACCGCGATAATGAGCGTGATCGGGGCCGATGGTCGTCCGAGCCTCACTCCCATGTGGTTTGACTACGAGGATGACAAGGTGCTGGTAAATGTGGCTTCCCACCGCAAGAAGACCGCTTGGATAAGAGCCAATCCCCAAGTGTCCTTGATCTTGGTGAATCCGGAGAACCCCTACCACTGGGTGTCTATGAAGGCGACAGTCGATCGGGAGATTTCCGAGGACGATCCCGACGAAGGTCGGCGAGTAACCGAACAGCTGGACGGTATCTGGACGAAGTACACCGGGGCCGAGCCGCCGTACGGGCTTCGGGATCCGTCGATCGACGAGCGGCGAGTCTTGTTCGAGTGCCGGGTGGACAAGGTTTCGACCTTCGGCCGGCCCTGACCGACCTTTCCGCCCGGACGGGAGTCGACGCCGGCTTCCGATGAACCGTATGCCCCGGGTGGTGATCGTGGGCGGGTCGATCGGCGGCCTGACCGCGGGGTTGGTGTTGCGTGACCTCGGATACGAGGTAGACATTTACGAACGGTCCACCGCCGAATTGGAGGCGCGAGGGGCGGGCATAGTCTCCCATCAGGTTACCGTACGCTACTTCGCGGAGCATCATCCGCTGGACGCGGCCAAGGTGATGGTTCGGCTGCCGTGGCTGAGGTTTCTCGGGCGTAAAGGAGAAGTTCTCCACGAGGAGCGGCAGAACTACCGCTTCACTTCGTGGAATACCCTCTACCGTAACCTTTTGGCGCATTTCGATCCGGATCGGTACCACCTCGGGTACGAGATGATCGACTTGGACCAAGACACCGGCGAGGCGCGGGTTATCTTTGCTGACGGGCAGGTTATCTCCGCCGATCTTGTGGTATGCGCCGATGGGGTCTCGTCCCGGGCAAGGGATATCCTGCAACCCCATGTCGAGCCTCATTATGCGGGGTATGTGGCTTGGCGCGGGACGCTAGCGGAGTCGGATCTGTCCGCCCGGGCCGCCACGAGGTTGGGCGATGCGATCACCTACCACCTGACGGATGAGGGCCACATACTCACCTACCCGATCCCGGGTCCTCGCGGTGAGCTGGAACCGGGAGACCGAACCCAGGGATTCGTCTGGTATCACAACTATGCCGAGGGCGGGGAACTGGAGGATCTTCTCACCGACCGGACCGGGCGGCGGCGCACGGTTTCGGTCCCGCCCGGTCTGATGCGGGACGAGTACATCGACTGGGTGAAGGGATACTCCGCCGAACGGTTTCCGGACGCCGTGGCGGAGTTGGTGAGCGGCGTTCAGGACCCGTTCGTGCAGGTGATCTACGATGTGGCGGTAGACCGTATGGCCTTTGGAAAGATATGCCTGATGGGCGACGCTGCGATCGCGGTTCGTCCCCATGCAGGCGCCGGTACGGCCAAGGCCTGCGCCGACGCGTGGGCCTTGGGCGACGCGTTGATGGATGCGGGCGGTGATACAGAGGCGGCTCTGGCGGTCTGGGGTCCTCGTCAGGTGCAACTCGGTCACGCCCTTCTGGAGCGAGCGCGCCGGATCGGCGACGGGAGCCAGTTCCGTCATGATTGGACGCCCGGTGATCCCGGGCTACGTTTCGGCCTCTACGAGGCCGGCGACGCCGCCTTTCCCGAGTGATCGGCTCTTGACGGCGCGGTTCGTCGTTACAGCCCTGTGCTTGCAGGCAAGACCCACGTTCTGTTTGCGGTCCGAGGGAGGCGCTCCGCGCGATAAGCCTTGGAGAGTAATGCTTCTGCAAGGATCGTAACGGTGGCCGCCGTCCCGTTAGCCCGATTTTTCATGCGGGGGGTTGAATGGGTAGCCGAGAGAGATGCGATGAACTCTCTATCCTGGGAGGATAGCTGTTTGGCGGCCTCGCCTGGCCGAAGCGTGACTCTTCACCGCAGGGTGAACGCCGGGACGCCCCACGAAAGTGCGCTTGACATGGCCTTTCGGGTTTCGGTGTGTCTGGGGCACGAAGAATCGGGCTTAGATCGCATATGGACGCAGGAGGGGAACCGAGCGCTGGTACTTCCGCAGCCGATCCCGGAAGGCTTTGGCGACAGGTAGGTCGCGTCCGATTTCCGTCCACGAGTCGCGCATCGATTCCAAGGTCTGCCGGACCGTGTCGACGACGCGATCCGGGTCGATATCCGTTCCGTCGGCGAGTCGTTTCATAGTGTCCGGGGTGAATCGCGAGGGGTAACGGGTCCGGCCGAGCTTCAGCGCCAACTTTCGGTCCAGTTCCGGGTACTGGATGGTCGATACCAGGTCGTAGGCCGGCGATAAGCGGGGCTGGATGCGGTCCGGGTACCGGATTGTCCAGTTCTTCAGGTGGGCGTCCTCGTTGCCGATAGCGATGCAGAAGGTCAACCTGCGAACGTATTCGAGAAAGTCGCCTTCCCCACACAGCACGAAGAGGATTCTGCCCAGCCGTTCGTAGCTCGCTCCCTCATACTTGGCCTCCGGCCAGTTGTCGACGACCTGGTTCAGGTCCTCCATATGGTTTCGCTTGTCTGGGGTTCGGGTGTTGTCGGAGCGGTCGAATCTGCGCACAATGTAGATGTTGTGGCCTTCCGGAACCTCGAGGCCCGCCGGAAGTGGCGACGCCAGATCATCAACCGGGCGGAGATCGCATTCAGGTGTATCTATACCGGTCGCGGAAGCCCAGGACATCATCGAGTACTCGTTCTCCGGAACTCCTGGATACTGTCGTGAGGGCAGCTTCACCAAATGATCCCCGAGCCGGCCCCTCCCCGGCAGTGTCAGCGTGTTCCCGGACCGGAGCATGGAGAGCTTCACCTGTACACCGGCAATTGAAAACCGGATTAGCGGATCGCCGAGGGTCTCGTCTGTCGCCCCAGTGCGAGGCGTGGAAGAGGTGGATGACGAACCGCCTTCTACCCTTCTGATCTCGCTATCCGGATATGGGACCGGAATGACCTGTATGGCGCCGGGCAGGTCCGAGCCGAGAGCTACCATGAGCCGGAACTCGTTGCGTGGGCTGATTTCGTGCTCGGCGGCGATCAGGTCCCGGAGTCGCCCCTCGGGTAAGAGGTTGGAGAACCACGGAGGCAGCCGCTGCGCCTGTCTCCAGCGACGGCGGGGAAACTCCTCGAACACCTGTCCGAGTACCGGCCGCCGAGCCGTTTCCAGGTATTCGCTAGATAGCTCGAAGTGGTGAGTTCCCTGCGATGTCCACAGATGGCCGATCGGGGCGCCATGGAGAAGGACTGTCGCCGTATCGCCTGGAGCGAGGGGCATCTCCGTTCACCCAAAAGAAAACGGATACAGAAGCCTCACAAGGATTCCAGAGCCGGCCGGGTCTGGCGCTCCCACTCAGCGCGGGCGGCAACGAAGTTTGCGACCGTTCTCTGGATGTCCTTTTTGCGCGCCGCGACAAATGCCTCGGAGTCACCACGCCGTAGGGCGTCCGCAGATGCTCCGAAGACGGCGTGGCTTTGGAGAACTTGCCGCTCCGAAGAAGCCAACCCAAGCGCCGGGTCCTCGTTGGCGACCGGTGACCAGAAGACGCGGTTAGCCACGGAGCTTGAGGCGCCCCGGGGCGCCGAGTGGTCGAAGACACGCGGTAGGGCAGCCTTCCGGTCGATGGTGAGCGCCTCTGCAATGTCTATCTCTTGGGGGCTGGCGCCATTGGACATATCCGGAGCGAGTGGTTGGAGGTGGGCCAGCGCGCATAGTGTCGTCTTGGCGTCCGCTCGGTTCCAGTGCATCGCACCCACCTCGACAGGACGGGGCTTACAGGGGAACTCCTGGAGTAACGCAATCACCGTCTGGATGGCGCTTAGATCTTCACCTATAGCGTTCAGAGCCAGGCGAAGCGTCCCGGTAGAACCCAGTTTGGGAAGCGGTCCATGCACAGCGGCCCGCCAGTACCATCTACGCAGCAGCACCCGTTCCCACTCGGAAGGGTCCTGGTGGATGGCGAAAAACCTCACCAGGGTTACGAGCAGGTGTTGGTAAGGTACCAGGTCAAGATGCGGGACCAGTGCTTCGTTGCGGAGGAAGGCAAAGGTGTGGTTGATAGCGGCTTCCGCATGGCCTACCGCGAGCGACAGCAGGTCAGCGTCATTCGATAACTCGCTCCGGAAGTCCCGTAGCACGTCCGGCCCGCGAACCCCCAACACACACATCATCAGGGTGCTGTCCGGAATAGCGCCGTATCGTGAATTAGCGATCCTACCAGAAAGGTCAGAGAGGTCTCGACCCTCGCCGTTACCGGTGGCGGTTAGAGCGTGGAAGACCTCGGCACGGGTCATCCGCTTCCCGAATGTATTTATCCGGTCGAATATCTCTCGTAGGGGACCAAGGTCGCCTTCCCTCTCCACTACTACCCGATAGGACGGTATCTCGTAATTTCGTAATCGATCAGCGAGTTTGTATGCCCGATCTTCAATAGCAATATCCAGGTCTCTCTCGCGGAGCCACGCCATCACCTTGGGGAGTTTGTAGGCATCTCGGACCGGCAGGTGATGGTTAAGGGGACCAGTTGGCGGTTCCCACACGAAGCGCTGTCCCACCAAGTCGAAATAGAGTTCTGTAGTAGTCGGCGCGGCGCCGTCGACTGGTAGGAGGGCGGCTGCCAGCGACGTGATGCGCTGCTGACCATCCACCACCCAAAGGGCATCCGAGCGGTTCGGCGCCTTGATGCGAACAGGTCCCAAGCGTACATCGCCTGGCGGCGCGGCCCTTTTCCATAGGAGGAGCGTCCCGATCGGATAACCCTTGTAGATGCTGTCGAACAGTTTGGCGACATCACCTCGATCCCACCGCTGCCCTCGCTGGAAATGTGGGATGCGGATGCTTCCGCTCTTCACCAGAGTCAGGAGGTCGTCGATCGTATAGCTCGAGGCTTCGGTACGCTCCAGTCCCGTTGTCATAACGCCAGCCTATCAATAGATCGAAGCCCTGCATGTCTTGTTCTTGCAGACCTCCGAGACACGGCGGGTTCGGGGTTGTCGGAATACAGTGAGATAAGGCACAATCTCGGGGAACGATCAGGGGATTGAGGATGCAGCCGGATAGGAAACCAGTAGTCGTCGTCGCCGAGGTTTTGGCGGCGAGTTGCGCGGAACGCCTGCGGGATATCTGCCGGGTAGTGGACGCGGCCGGCAAGTCGCGGGATAGCTTGACGGCTCTCCTGTCGGATGCCGATGGGCTGATAGTTCGCAGTGGTACCCGCGTGGATCGTGAACTGATGGAGGCCGCCCCTCGGCTCAAGGTGGTAGGCAGGGCCGGAGTAGGGGTAGACAATATCGACCTCGACGAGGCCACCAGACGAGGGATACTGGTGGCCAATGCTCCTCTGGCCAACAGTGTCTCCGCCGCCGAGCATGCCTTCGGGCTAATGCTGGCTCTGGCCCGCCACATTCCCCTGGCGGACGCATCGATGCGGTCGGGAAGGTGGGATCGGGCGAAGTTCCGGGGTGTCGAACTGGAGGGTAAGACCCTCGGCTTGGTAGGCATGGGAAGGATCGGTTCGCTGGTGGCGCGCCGGGCCTTGGTTTTCGGTATGCGTGTGCTGGCCTTCGACCCCTATATCACCGCCGAGCAGGCCCGGCAGGCGGGTGCGGAGCTACGCGACCTGGACGCACTGCTGGCGGAATCGGATTTTGTTTCCCTCCATCTACCACGCACCCCGGAGACCGAGAACCTGCTTGGTAGGGAGGCTTTCGGTAAGGCCAAACGAGGGATTCGGATCGTGAACGCGTCTCGGGGCGGGATCATCGACGAGGACGCCCTCGCAGAGGCAATCCGAGACGGTCAGGTGGCCGGGGCGGCTCTCGATGTGTACGCCGAGGAACCCATGATCGGTGGTCCGTTGGCCGAGATGCCGGAAGTGGTGCTGACCCCACACCTGGGCGCATCTACCGTAGAAGCGCAGAACAAGGCGGGACTACATGTCGCGGAAGCCGTGGTGGCGGGTCTTTCCGGGGCGCCGGTTCCGGCTGCGGTGAACAAACCGCGATCTCCCCATGACACATAACCACCGCACTTGAATCTGTCTGCTTGCATGATTATGCAGGTAGTTGTATGATCATGCAGCTATGGGACTGACCGCGGCCGTATTGGGAGCCTCCGGCTACGCAGGCGGGGAACTGGTGCGTATTCTTGATGAGCACCCGTTCCTCGATGCCGTCTATCTTGGCGCCCATTCCCGTTCCGGCGACTCCCTGGGTCAGGTTCATCCACATCTTTCGCAACCGGATCGCGTGCTGCAACCCATTGAAGGAAGCGACCTGAAGGGGATAGAGGTGGCCTTCCTGGCCCTCCCCCACGGATCGTCGTGGAGAAGGGGCCATCGGTTGGCGGAGGCCGGGGTTGCTGTCTTCGACCTGGGTAGCGATTATCGCATGGATAGCCCGCAGCGTTACGAGTTTGCCTATGGGGCGCCACACCCCCTGCCTGACCAACTGGACGCCTGGGTGTATGGGCTACCGGAGTTGTTCGGGGAGGCTCTCCCCGGCGCTACCCGGGTCGCGGTTCCCGGGTGCTACCCGACCTCGGTGTTGCTGGGTCTGGCGCCGATCCTGTCCGCCGGTCTGGTCGAAGGGCCGATCGTGGTGGACTCCATGTCGGGTGTAACCGGAGCGGGAAGAGCCGCTGTTCCGAATCTCACCTTCGGAGCGATAGACGAGAGTGTCAAGGCTTACGGGATCGCCGCCCATCGACACCGTCCCGAGATCGAGATGGGTCTGGAGGCGTTGTCGGGTATGCCCATTCGCGTACAGTTCACCCCCCATCTGGTACCGATGCAGCGGGGGATACTCTCGACTATTTCAACCGGCCTAAGGGAGAAGCACAAGATAGCGGATGTGTTGCGGGACGCCTACCGGTCCGCCCTCTTCGTCGACGTTATCGATGAGCCTCCACAGACCCGCTGGGTGGTTGGGTCGAATCGAGCTCTGATACACGCGGTGGAAGACCATCACACGGACCGGGCCATCATCACAGTTGCAATAGACAACCTGACCAAGGGGGCCGCCGGCCAGGCTGTCCAGTGCGTCAATCTGGCCCTGGGGTTCCCGGAGTCCGCCGGCCTTAGCGCTGTCGGATGGTTGCCATGAACCTCACGGCGGCCTTCCGGCGCAAGCAAACCAGGAGAGGGGGGCACCGATGGTGACCGGTCATACCGCTCCGACCGAGCGGCGCTCGCGCATCGCCACCACCATGGCGAAGGCCGGCGTGCTTTCCGAAGCCATGCCCTATATCCGGCAGTTTGCCGGATCGGTCGTGCTGATCAAGTACGGAGGTTCGGCGATGGTGGATGAGACCTTGAGGGCCGGCTTCGCCGGAGATGTCACCATGTTGAGCCTGGTCGGGCTCCGTCCGGTGGTTGTCCACGGCGGAGGTCCCCACATAACCAAGGCGATGACCCGAGCAGGTCTGGCGCCTCGTTGGGTGGATGGGTTACGGGTGACCGATGCATCCGCCATCCGGTTGGTCCAGGCGACCCTGGCCGGTGAAATCAACCCGGACATCGTTCGCCTGCTTTCGCTTCACGGAACCAGCGCGGTCGGCATGACGGGTTTGGATGGAGGCTTGCTGACGTCCCGGCAGCGCGATCCTCGACTCGGTTATGTGGGAGAGATCACCCGAGTCAACCCGGTTCTCCTGGAGGGTATGCTTGACCGGGGAGTAGTTCCGGTGGTGGCCCCGCTTGCCCTCAGCGCTGACGGGGATGTTCACAACCTCAACGCCGACGATGTAGCGGCCGGGTTGGCTCAAGCCCTGGGAGCGCGAAAACTGATCTACCTGACCGACGTTGAAGGGTTGTACAGGGAGTTCGGTAAAGAGGACAGCCTTATCGATAGCATGTCTGTCGAAGATCTCCGGGATCTCCTGGAAACCGGTAATGTCTCGGCGGGAATGCTTCCCAAGCTGCGTTCGTGTATCGAGGCTTTGGATAACGGCGTATCCCAGGCACACATACTTGATGGACGGATACAACATGCAGTGTTGCTTGAAGTGTTTACGCCGGAAGGTATCGGAACGATGATCACACCCGGAGGCGCATGATGGACGACTTACCAACCATTGCTCAGAGGGAGGCCGCGGCCATCCTCCAGACCTACGGAAGGGCGCCCCTTACCTTCGTGCGAGGTGAGGGATGTCGACTCTACGACCAAGAGGGAAACGACTACCTGGACTGTCTAGCAGGTATAGCGGTCGCCTCGGTGGGCCATGCCAACACAGCGGTAGCTGCGGCGGTAGCCCGGCAGATGACGCAGTTGGTCCACGTCTCCAACCTCTATTACACGGTTCCACAAATAGAGTTGGCCGAACGGCTCAAGGACCTGTCGGGATTGGATCGGGTGTTCTTTGCCAACGATGGGGCCACCGCCAACGAAGCAGCCATCAAACTAGCCCGCCGATGGGGACAGAAGCGGCGCGGTCCCGATTGCTACGAGGTGATCTCCCTGATCGACTCCTTCCATGGACGCACGCTGGCGACGCTGGCGGCTACCGGCCAACCCCATAAACAGGAGGTATTCGCTCCCCTTCCTCCCGGATTCATCCAGGTTCCGCCTGGTGATATAGAGGCCATGGCTGCGGCTATCGGTCCCGGGACAGCCGGGGTACTGATCGAGACCACCCAGGGCGAAGGAGGGGTGATTCCTCTTGATCCGGAGTACCTCCGGGAGATCCGGACGCTGTGCGACGAACGCGAGACGCTCCTGATATTCGACGACGTTCAGGCGGGCGTCGGTCGGACCGGATCCTGGTTCTCGTGGCAGCAGTTGGGGGTCGAGCCCGACATCGCCACCCTCGCCAAGGCGCTCGCCGGGGGGTTGCCGATGGGCGCCTGCCTCTCGACGGAACGGGCGGCGGCCTTCGACTATGGCGACCACGCAACCACATTCGGGGGCGGCCCGGTGATCTCCGCCGCTGCTCTCGCGGTTCTAGACGAGATCGAGAAACGAGATCTGCTTGCCAACTGTCGGGAGCGGGGCACACAGTTCGTATCCCGCCTGAAGGCGGTGGACGGGGTTGTCGACGTGCGGGGCCGTGGGTTGCTCATCGGGGCGGTGCTCGATTCGGATCGAGCTGCTGAAGTCACCGGGGCGGCTTTGGAGAATAGATTGCTGGTGAACAACGTAGCTTCAGACGCGGTGCGGTTTGCTCCTCCCCTGACGATAAGCGCAGACGAGGTGGACGAGGCGGTGTCGAAGTTCCAGGACGCCCTGGAATGACAGGCCAGGGTTTGGATGAAACCTGCCTGTGCGAACGGTCACCCCTAACCCGTTCCCCCCGACATTCGGCGCCTCTCCGCTGGTGGTCGGGGACCGCGATCGTCTGGTAGCCCGGATCGCTGACGCGCTGGATTCCGGAGGAGGCCAAACCAGTGCAGCTTGATACTTCGTTTGTCCACCGACCGTCGGGCCGGACATCTCGCCTCGGAAGGAAGCTCACATGAACGATCTTGAGCGACCCCTCGATAGGCCAAGAATCCCGTCGCCGGGGGGCGGCGGCGACCACAGGTCTTTCCATGGGTCCAGGAAGGCCCGGGTCGCCTACGGGTCGATACCTTCCCCGATCGGCAGGTTGACCGCGGTCGTGACGGAACGCGGGCTGGCTGCTCTGGCCTTTGAAACCGATGACCTGGAAGAGTTCCTGAAGCGGATGGCCGATAGGCTATCGCCGGACATCATGCGCCGGGAGAGCGCGATCGGGGAGCCCCTTTCCTGGCTGGAGGCCTATTTCTCGGGTTCCCAGCCGCCGTTGCCCCGACTAGACCGTTCCCTGCTAACCCCGTTCCAGGGCGAGGTCCTCCGCGCCGCCGCATCCATCCCTCCGGGCGAGGTCCGTACCTACGGGGAGGTAGCCGCTCATGTGGGAAACCCGAAGGCGGCTCGCGCCGTGGGAAGGGCGCTGGGCGCCAACCCGATACCGGTCGTGTTGCCTTGCCACCGGGTGGTAGCGGCAGACGGAGGGCTTCATGGCTACGCAGGAGGGCTACACCGGAAGCGTCTGCTTCTGGAGCATGAGAGAACCATCGCCGGCCGGCACAAGGAAGGCCTCCCCGGCGATTAGGACGACTTGATCCAGGATTCGGCGTCGGAGGGGGAACCGTTGATCGGGGTAGGGCGGCCCATGATCGCACTCCAGGCCGGTTGGTTGGTCGATCATGGGCCGGATGTCGCCCGGTCGACAAGGCCCCGTTGGCGACTACCGTCAATCGAATGCGTCCTACTGTGATCATGAAGGCGGCTATGACCCTCGACGGACAACTGGCCGCCGCCGACAAGACCTCACAATGGATCACCTGTCCGGAGGCGCGGAAGGATGCCCATCGGCTCAGGGCGCAGGTGGACGCCATAATGGTGGGCGCCGGCACCCTCCGAGCCGACAATCCCCGCCTGACGGCCCGGTTGGATGGCGACCGTGAACCGGGAAGCCGGCAGCCGGTTCCTGTCGTTGTGGCCGGGGTCGGCGACCTTCCGAGCGAGGCAAGGGTATTCGAGCGTGACGCCATCATTCTGTCCCCCTCTGCTCTCGATGTTCCCGGACGAGTGATCCAGGTTCCCGATGTGTCAGGGGCTCGTGTGGACCTAGCCGCCGGACTCGACCATCTAGGCGCTCTGGGTATCGGTCAGGTAATGGTGGAGGGCGGCGCCGCCCTGTTTCGATCACTGATCGACTCCGGCTCAGTCGACCGGGTGGTGCTGTACTACGGGCCGATGCTGGCGGGAGGGATCGGCGTACCGCTGGCGAGCGGAGCTTGGGAAACGCTGGACGAGGCTCGTCGGGGTCGGATCACAGCCATAGAACGCTTAGGCGAGTCGGTACGAATCGACTTTACCCTGGGAGGGTGCTGAGAAACCCTTGCTCAATGCGCTCAGGAGAGCGGCGTTGGAAGATGGGAGGAACTTCTTCTTCTGCCGTATACCCTCCCCGAATTGTGTGACCTAAGGGTTGTGGACACCTCCTTGGGTATTGACCTACCCGGTTTCACGTTCACCGTACCCAACTATTCGCTGCGAGAACGTACCGTTCAACGCCGGGAAAAACTCTACTTCTACGACTCCGCCGTCCGGAACGCCGCATTGCTCCGGTCGTACCAGGTTGTAACGAACCGGGAGGAAATGGGGCAGCTAACAGAAAACGTGGTGGCGGTTGCTCTCCGGGGCTTGCAGGACCATGCCGGCGTCCGTATGCACTATTGGCGTGACGGTAACAAAGAGGTGGACTTCATTATCAACGATCCACGAGGCCCGGTAGCAGTCGAAGTGGCTTCATCCCCCGATCATCGACGTGATCACCTCAGAGTTCTGATGGCCAAGCGCCCCGAGTTCGAAGGCGGATGCTATCTGGCAACTACGAGTACCCACACGCACGGTGTGCAAGTCGGCGCCGACGGTATCCGGACTATCCCGCTGGACTTGCTGCTGCTTGCCATTGGCCACGCCGCCGACCTAGGCGCCCTGTAAGCCGTTGAGGAATCTCAAAGGAGACTCGGAGCGAAAGATGGATTGCCGCGATCAGGAGGAAGCCGAAGTGTATTCTGGCGCGTCTATGGATTACCAGTGGTGGCATGAAGCGGTCATCTATCAGATATACCCGCGTAGCTTCATGGATTCGAACGGGGACGGAATAGGTGACCTGGCCGGTATAACCTCCAAACTCGATTATCTGGCCGGGACCCTCAGCGTAGACGCAGTGTGGATCTCGCCCTTCTACACGTCCCCGATGGCTGATTTCGGTTACGACGTGGCGGACTACACGGATGTGGATCCCATCTTCGGCACGATCGAGGACTTCGATACCTTGGCGGACCGCGCCCACCAACTCGGTCTCAGAGTGATTATCGACTGGGTTCCCAACCACTCTTCATACCTGCATCCCTGGTTCGTGGAATCGCGCTCCTCGCGGGACAATCCAAAACGCGACTGGTATGTATGGAAGGATCCCGCTCCGGACGGGTCGGAACCCAACAACTGGATCTCGGTGTTCAGCGGACCGGCCTGGACCTTCGACGAGCGGACCGGCCAGTACTACCTGCACAGCTTCCTCGCCGAGCAACCTGATCTGAACTGGCGCAATCCGGCGCTGAAGGAGGCGATGCTGGACACCCTTCGTTTCTGGCTGCGGCGCGGGGTGGACGGATTCAGGCTCGATGCGTGTCACTTTGCCATGAAGGACCCTCAATATCGGTCCAATCCCGTCCTCGAACGACCGGAGCGCGGATACAAGGATCTGGGCGAGTATGACCGGCTCGTGCATGTCCACGACCGGGGCCATCCTGACATACATGGTCTATTCAAGGAGGTTCGGGCGGTGCTTGACGAGTACTCTACGAAGCGTCCGCGATTTTCGGTGGGTGAGATCCATCTGGAGGGCGCCGAATGGGCCTCCTACTACGGCGACGACGACGAGCTGCACATGCCGTATCACTTCGGAATGCTGAATGGAGACTGGACTGCTTCCTGGGCCCGGCAAGTGGTTGACTCCCAGGAAGGGGTATTACCGCCCGGCGCATGGCCCAACTATGTGTTGGGAAACCATGACGAGATACGGATCGCCACCCGGTACGGCGAGGAGCGCGCCAGGTTGGCCACCCTGATGCTCCTCACCCTACGAGGGACCCCGACCCTGTACTACGGAGATGAATTGGGTATGGTCCAAGCCGACATTCCGGCGGAGGAGCAACAGGATCCCTGGGGTCGACGGCAGCCCGGATTGGGAAGAGATGGGTGCCGCACACCCATGCAATGGTCGGTCGGGCCGTCCGGGGGGTTCACCACCGGCCGCCCGTGGCTGGCGACTGTTGATCCGGATGGGGATCGCAACGTTGCGGCACAGATGGCCGATCCGGATTCGATGCTCAACCTGACCCGCCGACTTCTCGCCGTCCGCAAAGGTTCGAGCGCGCTGCGCGTCGGTTCCTACCAACCGATCGACGGCTTGGCGGAGACGGTCTTCGCCTACCGGCGTGAAGCACAGGGAGAGACGGTATCCGTCTATCTCAATTTCGGCGACCAGCCGGTAGCAGTGCGGGCCGCGGGCCGAGTGCTGGTCGCTTCGCATACGGGCATGTCCGGTCCCGTGGACGGTGTACTGACCCTAGGCGCTCTCGACGGGGTAGTACTGGGTTCGTGATTCTCCGGTCCTGAGCCGCCTAATACGGTCAACCGCGGACGAGGCGTATCCTGGTACGCATGACGCGCGACCCGAAAGATCCTGATCCAGCCGCCATTCAGATGCAGATATTCCCTGCACTTCTCCGACCGGATAGGACAGCGGGATATCCGGCCTCCCTCTACCCATGCCGAGGATTCAGGATACCGGAAGCGAAACGCATACCGTCGTTCCCGCCGCCGATCAGCCCGGCTTGGGCGGGAGGCTGGGCCCGATGACTCCCGGAGGTTCCGGACAGAGGGGCGTCGGCGGATCCGCGACCTCGTCCTTCCCCGACGGGTTCCTGTGGGGCGCGGCCACCTCCTCATACCAGATCGAAGGCGCGGTAGCCGAGGACGGGAGGTCGGACAGCGTATGGGACAGCTTCTGCCGGACTCCCGGTCGGGTGGTGAACGGCGACACGGGTGACGTGGCGTGCGACCACTACCACCGTTGGCGTGAGGACATCCGCCTTATGGCCTGGTTGGGATTGACAGCCTACCGGTTTTCGGTGTCCTGGCCGCGGGTTGTTCCGGGAGGTAGAGGGCCGATAAACCAGAGGGGCTTGGACTTCTATGACCGTTTGGTGGACGGGCTTCTAGAGGTCGGAATCGAGCCTTTCGTCACGCTGTATCACTGGGACCTTCCCCAAAGCCTTGAAGAAAAAGGTGGGTGGCGGGCCCGCCGCACGGCCGAGGCGTTTGCCGACTATTCGGAGGCGGTGGAGGCTCGCCTCGGGGACCGGGTACATCACTGGATGACCCTGAACGAGCCCTGGGTGGTGGCTCACCTCGGACACCGGACCGGCCACCATGCCCCCGGTCTAACCAACTCCGGGCGGGAACTGGATGTGGTCCACCATCAACTCCTGGCGCACGGCCTGTCAACGCAGGTATTGCGGGCGGGGCATGCAGGTCACGAAGTCGGTATCGCTCTCAACCTCGAGCCTCGTTTGGCTCGCTCCGACCACCCCTTGGACCGCGCCGCGGCCGCCGCCGAGGGAGGGTTGTTGAACCGCTGGTTCCTGGACCCGTTGTTCGAGCGACGCTACCCGGAGGACCTGCTCGCGATCACCGGTTGGCCCGGAGATGTGGCGCTCGACGACGACCTCGACATCATCGGCGAACCGTTGGATGCTATCGGCCTGAACTACTACCGGACCGAGGTGGTCGGGCATCCCGGCTTGGCGGACTGTGACCGGCCCCCACCGTTGTGTGAACCGCCTGCGGAGGTGACCGAGATGGGTTGGCCGGTTACTCCCGGCGGGCTCGGCAAGATGTTGAGGATGCTGGACGGGTACGGGATCGACACGGTATACATCACGGAGAATGGAGCGGCATTCCCCGATGCTGTCGGTGAAGACGGGACGATCGACGACTCTGACCGTCGCGACTACTTCGATCGCCACCTTCGTGAGGCCGCGAAGGCGATCAGTGCAGGGATTCCGCTGAAGGGCTACTTCGCCTGGACCCTTCTCGACAATTTCGAGTGGGCGTTCGGTTATTCAAGGCGATTCGGACTCTTCCATGTAGACCGCGCAACGCTACTACGCACGCCGAAGGCCTCAGCCCACTGGTATCGGGAGGTAATCGCCAGGAACGGGCTGCCAAGAATCTAGGTTTTGGCTCACGAGAAGGGCATCTTGCGCACTCGTGGGTTAGCCCACCTTGTGTGTTTGAGTACTTTATTGTGTAGGTCGATGGTTGGATAGTCCTTTCGATGGATGCTAGTACGCCTGGGCTGCTCGAACGGATAGTTTCGACCATTGCGGGCGCCGGGGCCCGCTACGAGAGTCTGGACTTGCCGGATTCAACGACGCAACGATCTGTGCAGAGGAGTGTCGGAATACGGCTGGGTGTGTCGGAAGGCAACCTGACTACCACCGAGTCCTACCATCCCCGCTCTCCGACCGGGTTAGGGGAGCAACTCACGCTTCTGGTGGAGGCGGCCCAACGACATGAGCGCCGCGTGCTGTTGACCGTAGACGAACTTCACGGTGTGGACCGCCGCGAGGCTCGACGTTTGTCGAGCGATCTACAGCACATAACCAAACGCGCAGGGTTGCCGTAGTCCTTCGTAGGGGCGGGGCTTCCGGAAATGAGGCTAAGTCTGATGAAGTCGTCGATCACGATAGTGTCCGGAAACCCCCAGCGGGGGTCCAGCCTGGTGACCGGACCCCCGCTGTTACAGGGAGTATGAAGTCGAACCTATTCTTCCGGCAGTTCCAGTACCCAGCCCGCATAGATCAGGTCCGGGTCGGTCAACGCCCGGCCGTCAGCCTGGGTTACACCCTTGTTGAGTTCGAATATCTCCGACCAGCGGTTTTCGTCGCCAAGGTGTTCCATAGCGATAGCTCGCAGGTAGTCACCGGCTTGCACAACCACCGTCCGCGGTTCCGGTTCCAGAGCCACGATACGGCCTCCGCCGCCCTCCGGGTAGTCCTCGGCGGTGATCACACCCTCAAGATTGATCGATATGTAGTTGGCAAGGGCTTGCTGGTAGCTCACCCCCAGTTTGGTGAACTCGCTATCCGCAAGCGGGTAGCAGTCACCCCCGTTCGCCAGGAAATCGATGGTCGTCAACCAGATGGCGTCGCCTTCAACGACTTGACCGTCCTCCACGATGACCGTGCCATCGTCGAGAACCACCTGCCTCACCCGCTCGCCGGGGTTCCCTACCAGGGAGCAGTCACCGTCACGGGCGATTTCTCTGGCGGGCGCCGCCGGATCGTAGGTGAGGGTGAAACCGGATACTTGCGCCCACTGGCCTCCAGCGCCGGGTATGCGGTCCACCGCCTGTTCAAGCAGTATATGGAAGGTCTCGCGTTCGACCTCGCCGACCACGACGAAGTTCCTGAACGGAGCGATGTCCCAGGTGGTCCCAACCGTGATGTCTCCTGGAGGTATCAGCGAGGCATTACGGATACCTCCGCCGTTTTGTATCGCCACATCCGGGACCGGAAGGCCGAAATCATCGGCCAAGTCGGCCGCAGTCGTCCACAGGGCGTCAGCCATCAGGTTTCCTTCATTGGTCGCCTGCACACGGATCTGAGGACGACGACCTTCCAGCGCCACTTCGCTGACGCCGATGACTTCGGATCCGATCCGGCTGACGGCGGCGGACAATGGTTCGATCACGTTGGCCTGAACGTCGGCATCGGGCTCCACGTCGAAACCGACTCCCACCGAGCGGCCGGCGGCGGCGGTGAGGATGCCATCACCGTCGAAGATTACGTTGAGTTCCCCGATGCAGCGATAGCCGCCGGGAGCGGTAATCACCGGGACCATCGTTCCGGACGCGTCTTCAACCATGATGGGATAGGGAGCGACCGCTTCCTCGTCCGCCTGGCAGGTATCGCCTTCGTTCTTGAGGAGGTCGTCCCCGCCTCCGGCGATGACCACATCCACTCCGGTAAGGCCGGAAACCAGTTCTATTTCTTCATCGACGTCCTGGAGATGGCTGATCAGGATGATCTTGTTGACCCCCTGACTTGTCAGGGTCTCCTGCTCGGCCTGCACAGCGGGCATCACGGGGGTAACCAGGACATTGCGGGGGGTCGAGATGTTCGGCAGGAGCGGAGTGACCGCGCCGATAACGCCGATCCTTTCGCCACCGGTCTCGATGATCGTACTACCCGCTATCAAACCTTGATCTACCAGCGCCTGCAATTCCGGTTCACCGGCAAAGTCGAGGTTGGCCGACAGGAACGGGATGGCCGGCGAGAAGCCCTGTATGAACCGGGCGGTGACCTCCGGTCCCAAGTCGAAGTCGTGGTTGCCGAGAGCCATCGCGTCGTACAGTCCGCTCAAGGCAACCGAGTCGTAGAGGGGGCCCTCACGCGCCAAGGACACGCCTAACTCCTGGGAGGCCAGGAAGTTGTCTCCCGAGGTGAGGGTAATCACCCCGGCGCCCGTAGCGTCGGCTTGGAGCTGCTTCATAAGTGCGGCGAAGCGGGCTACGCCGGGATCGGAATCCTCGTCAGGCAGGAGTTTCGACTCGCCATCGTTGTTGTGCAGTATGGTGAGCGTGAATCCGGCGTCCTCCATGTCCTGGGCGCCGCCCGTGATGGGCGTTGACGCCAGAAGTCCGGCCAGCATGGACAGGACCACAAGGACTCGGAGAGTTTGCTTTGATCGTGTTGTTGCCAATGTTCCTCCTGCTCTTGAACGGCAATGGTCTTGGGGCGACCTCCGTCGCCTACCGAACCTAACTCTAGGCGGACGGGGTACCTTGTTGCCCGCCTGGGTGGGTATGGATGAGAGCTTTGTGTCCGGGCCGGACATGTATCCGTGCATATAATCCGCTCCACCATGATCCTCATTCGGCAATCGATGAAGGCCATTCCCGCAGTCGGATTCCGCCATGCAGGACCGGGTCGGCGGGGAATAGGTTTATGACCAGCGCCGTTCGATACGGTGTGATCGGTACCGGGATGATGGGGATCGAGCATATCGACAACATACGGGCCCTGCCCGACGCATATGTCACGGCGATCGTAGACCCTAATCCGGTCTCCCTTGAAGCGGGCCTGCGCGCCTTGGAGGGACTGGAGCCACCGGTCACCTTCGACAGGCATCAGGAATTGATCTCCTCCGGCCTATGCGATGCGGTTGTGATCGCTAGTCCGAACATGACCCACATAGACCTGTTGCGTGACATCTTGGATAGCGACCTGCACGTCTTGGTCGAGAAGCCACTATGTACGACGGTGGAGGACTGCCGGTGGGTAGTCGAGGCTCAGGACCGGCGAGACGCGATTCTGTGGGTAGGAATGGAGTATCGGTACATGCCCGCCACCGCCCGGTTGATCGCCGAGGTGAAGTCCGGCACGATCGGTGACCTCAAGATGCTGGCTATCCGGGAGCATCGCTTCCCGTTTCTCAAGAAGGTGAACGACTGGAATCGTTTCAACCGCAACTCAGGGGGGACTCTGGTGGAGAAGTGCTGTCACCACTTCGATCTGATGAACCTCATAATCGGATCCTCACCCACCCGCATATACGCCTCGGGTAGCCAAGCCGTCAACCATCTGGACGAGCGATACGAAGGACGGCGCCCGGATATTCTCGACAACGCCTATGTCATAGTCGACTACGAGAACGGTTGCCGAGCCATGCTCGACCTGTGCATGTTTGCGGAGGGAGGCGAGAACCAGGAGGAGTTGGTGGCTGTCGGCGACCGCGGCAAGGTGGAGGCCCGCCTTCCCTCGGGTATGGTGCTCGTCGGCTCTCGTGACGGCGAATGGTTTTCACCGACAATCGAGACCGCGACCGACGAGCGGATAATGCACACCGGCGGACATTACGGCGCCTCCTACATCGAACACCTGGAGTTCCTGGCCGCCATCCGTAACGGTACCGCTCCCCAGGTCAGTGCCCGTGACGGGTTGCTGGCGGTGGCGATGGGGGTAGCCGCGCAACGATCTATCAAGGAGGATCACCCGATCGACTTGGCAAAGGCGTCGGCGCCAGGAGGGATGGCGGCCGCCGGTTGAGGAGGTGCGACGTTGTCGTCCATCCGCCCGGAGCGAGGCTTGACGGCGAGAGCGTCAACAGTGAATCCGGGCTGACCATCTGATTCCCCGCCGGCGCTTCCTCTACGGACCCAAAGCGGTGATGGGCAGAACTTGCACCCCGTCAGGTCTCAGGTATCCGTAACCGGTTGCGGTCACCACTACCAGGTTGGAGGGCTCGCCGACATGACCCGGATCGACCTTATTTCGGAGTCGTAGCAGCGAAGAGGCGGCGGCGTCGATAGCGGCGTTCCCTCCCAGCTTGACCTCCATGGCGATCCAGGCCCCATCCCGACGCTCAATGATCGTATCGACTTCCAGACCGGCGCTGTCTCGATAGTGAGCCACCCGAGCCCCGATCGGTTGGGCGTAGATTCTCAGGTCTCTGACTACCAACGATTCGAATAGGAGACCGAAAGAACCCAGGTCTCGCCACAACCGTCCAGGATCTGCGTGAAGGGCGGCGGCGGCAAGTGACGGATCCACCAGGTGACGTTTGGCGGACTGTCGAAGGACAGCCCGAGAGCGCAACCGGGCGGACCAGGCCGGTTGGTCTTCGACCACGAAAACCCTTCGGAGTGCGTCGATGTAGGCAGAGACCGTGCGCTGGTCCAGGGGACTCGCTCCGCCGACATCAAGAGCGAGGACTCGTTGCGAAGCTTCGGTCGCCACGTTGCGGGCGAGAGATCGCAATAGCCGGTCCACGCGGATCGGATCGCGCGATGGCCCGTCGAGTAGCGGTATGTCGGCGCGAGAGGTCTCGTCCAGGTACGAGATGGCATAGTCCTGGGCTGAACGGATGTCCAGATCGATGGATGCAGGCCACCCTCCCCGGCAGGCGGCCTCTACCAGATCTTGTAGGTCCGTCTCCGGCCGTGACGCGTAGCCGGCGGCGGATGAGAATAGGTCGGCCAACGATATCTCCCCCGTCGAGAGGCCGGACTCGTAAAGGGACATAGGCCGCATCCGGATTCTACGGATGCGGCCGGCGCCGCTGTGTCGGGTCACGTCATCGCCCGGAGCGGCGGATCCCGTCAGTATGAACACCCCAGGCCGCCGCCTGTGATCACTCGCCGCTCGAACATGGTTCCAGACCTCGGGCACGAGTTGCCACTCGTCGAGAAGCCGCGGTTCCGGGCCTTGGATTATCGCTTCCGGATGGATCTGCGCCAGCAGTCGGGCAGAGGAATCCGAACTGAACATCACCTCGCTACCGGCGTGTTCACGGCCGGTAGTCGTCTTACCGCAGGCCCGGGCCCCTTCCAGGACAACGGTGGGAACGGAACCGAGTCCGGCCAGAACCTCGGCGTCAACAACCCGAGGCACATAGTTCCTTACTCGACGTGATCCGGTATTTGGCACATAGCCAGTGTATCAAATATGAGACAGAAGATACTTCGGTTCTGATATTACCAACGTATCAGATGTGACACTGTAGATGTATCAAATGTGTCTAGGGTTCCCAGCCGGGCAACAATTCGGCGAGAGGGCTCTCCATCTCGGATCCGTTCGGCGCTCGGGTCACGTTCGGCTTCCGCAGCGAGATCGGCAAGCCGGACATGAGGCCCGATCCGCTGTCGGATTCGGGGACGGGCGCATGTGATTGAGTGGGTGCAAGTGATTGTGTGTGATTACGCTCCTAGCCCTGATTCTTCATGCCCCAGACACACCGAACCCGAAAAGGCCACGTCAAGCGCAGTGCCGCGGGGCGTCCCGGCGTTCACCTCAGGGTGAAGGGTAACACCCCAGCCAGGCGGGGCCACCACGCAGCTATCTTCCCAGGTCATGTGGTCAATTTCACCTCTCTCGGTTACCCATCCAAACCCCTGCATGAAAAATCGGGGCTAACGCACGCACTTCTCGGCGGAGGTCGAGGAGTGCCAGACCTCGGTATGGTAGGTTTCTCGCGGTATGGGTTCCCCACGTTGCCAATCGTTGGTGAGACATGGCTGATCTTGTGCAACTTGTCCTTGACGCTCTCAGCCTAGGGAGTGTCTACGCCCTCTTCGCGCTAGGGGTCGGTCTGCTTTTCGGTGTAATGAGCCTGATCAACTTCGCCCATGGCGAACTGGTTATGGCCGGTGGCTATGTACTGGTGTTCGTCACTGTTCCAAGCACCGTAATGCGTATCGGAGCGGCAATTTTTGTCGTTGTGCTGCTGGCGCTCGCCACCGAGCGGGTTGCCTTCCGTCGCGTGCGGGGCGCAGCAATCGAGACGCTTCTCGTCACCTCCTTCGCGGTTAGTTTCTTTTTGCAGAGCTTGGCGGTCGTTACCATCGGGGCCCTCCCGCGTAGCGTTGGGATTCTCGAAGCGTTGCGGGGCCGCATCGTTATCGGGGACATAGCCGTTCGCCGGTTGGACCTGGCCTCGATAGGGGTGACAGCAGTACTGTTGTTTTCCCTTGTTCTGTTTCTCAGCCGAACGGTCTTCGGGCTGCAGATGCGAGCAGCGGCCGAGGACTTCTTCGTCGCGCGAATTCTGGGAATCAATGCAAACCGAGTGATAGCCGGGGCCTTCGCTATCAGCGGTGTTCTGGCCGGAGTCGGAGCGGTCCTTTTCTCCGCCCAGACCGGGCTTGTCCACCCGGCGATCGGCCTGACGCCTGTGCTCGCGGCGTTCATCGCAGTGATCATCGGAGGACTGGGCAGCCTACCCGGATCGGTCCTCGGCGCCTACCTGCTCGGGACAACCTCGGTAGTACTCCAGGCCTGGCTTCCGCTCGAACTCCGCTCATTTCGGGATGCCTTGGTGTTCCTCGTTGTCGTGATAATCCTCGTAGCGAAACCCGACGGCATAATGGGCGCCAGACTCCAGAATCGCACCGTATAGTCATGGCTCTCCATGCTCCTGCCGCGCCGACCAGACGTTCGCCATTACCGGGCCGCCATCTCGCCTTCAGCCTTCACCCGCCGGGTTAAGGCCGCGTCGATTTCAGGCATGGCCACCGGGAAGGCGCTCTTTCAGGTCAGCGAGCTTCCCGGAGTTGTCTCCGGCGCCTATACGATCCGGCGCAGAAGTATGGAGGCCGGGCAATGAGACGCACGGCGCGGGCAGCGCGAGCGCACTTTGCGCCGATCGCCCTCAGCGCAGGGGCCGTTCTTCTCGCCGGTTACGGGGGTATTGCATCCAATGCGATACGCACCTCTGTGCTGAGCGCACTGATCAGCGTGATACTCGTCGTGGGCATGTACATATTCATCGGCAACTCCGGTGTCTTCTCCTTCGGCCATATAGGGTTCATGGCTATCGGCGCATACACGACCGCCATTCTCGTGATCCCGGAGTCCACGAAGGCGGCTCTCTTCCCGTCCCTTCCCGGAATCACCCTCCCCCCACATCTAGGGGTGGCGATCGGGGCGCTACTGGCTGCCGGGGTCGCAGTTCTGATCGGCGCCCCGCTGATGCAGTTGTCCGGGATCGTGGCGTCCTTGGGTACCTTCGCTTTCCTGAATATCACGTTCAACGTCGCTTCCAACTGGGAGTCGGTTACCGGCGGCTCCACCGGACTGGCCGGAGTGCCGAGGGCTGCGACCTTGCCCAGCGCCGCTCTCTGGGCGATTGTGGCGATCCTCTCCGCATGGTTCTTCCAGCAGACCCGCCTATGCCTCCGTCTGCGGGGCTCGCGGGACGACGAAGACGCAGCCCGCGCTCTCGGCATAGGGATCTCCTGGGAGCGGTTTGTGTCGTTCGTGCTGAGCGCCGCAGTTACCGGGGTGGCCGGCGGGCTGTTCGCCCTTGCGTTCGGAACCTTCAACCCGTCCGCATTCTTCGTTGCGGCCACCTTCCTGGCGATCGCGATGCTCGTGGTGGGGGGACGGCTCAGCCTTACCGGCGCATTTACCGGGGCTGTTTTGCTGTCACTGCTCAGCCTCCTGTTACGCCAGGTGGAGGACGGAATTGCCCTCGGATTGATCCGGGTTCCCCCGATTCGCGGTCTGCAGCAGGTGGGCGTGGCGGTGGTGCTGGTGGTGGTGCTCCTCATCCGCCCGCGCGGTTTGACGAACGGCGCCGAACTCACCTGGAACACGGTCCTTCGCGTAGGGACATGGCTTAGGGCCGGATTCGGGATCCGGTCCGGTACAGCGCCGGATCGAGGGGATGTTCGAGTGACCGCCGAGCCGGTCTTGGAGTCACCTGCCGAACGAGCCCGCGCCGATGAGTCCCCCGGTCATGATCCGACCGGTCGGGCAGTAACGAGGACCGAAGAAGACGAACCCCTCCTAATCGTGTCGGATCTGTCGGGCGGGTATGGGGAACTCAAGGCTATCCGGGGGATCGATCTCTCGGTTCGCAATGGTGAGGTGGTTGCCCTGCTCGGGCCTAACGGCGCCGGGAAGACCACCACGCTAAGGGCGATCCTCGGTTTCCTGAACGTCACTGGAGGGGACATCCTGTTCGACGGGCGGAGCATTCTCGGCATGACTCCGGAGCGGGTAGCCCGATACGGCATCGCCCTTGTCCCGGAGGGAAGGCGGATACTCGGGAGCCTGACAGTTGCGGAGAACCTGCGTCTGGGAGCGGCCGCACGCAGGTCGAAAGAAGGGCTGCAGGCTGATCTCGAATCGATCCTGGACAGGTTCCCGGTGCTGAGACGTTACTACCGGGGCAGCGCCGGCACGCTGTCGGGTGGCGAGCAGCAGCAACTTGCTGTCGCTCGGGCGCTCATGGCGCGGCCCCGCCTGCTTCTCCTCGACGAACCATCGTTGGGACTGGCCCCGGTCCTGACCGCAACAGTCTTCGGTATCCTCGGCGATCTCAAAGATGAGGGCGTCACCATGCTGATCGTCGAGCAGAATGCCGAGTTGGCGTTGGGTCTGGCTGATCGAGGGTATGTACTCCGGACCGGGCGGATAGTCGGGCACGGATCGAGTGAGCGCTTGCGAGCCGACAGGGATCTCGCCGATGCCTACCTGGGAGGCCTTTCCGGACTGGCGGATGGCTCGTGAATGCGGAAAGGGGCCGTCCCGGAGAGATGCCCGATTCGGGTCTAGTCGCCCGGGGGGTCTCGGTCAGGTTCGAAGGTCTCCAAGCACTCGACCGTGTGGACCTGCACGTCGACCGTGGTCACATTCTGGGGCTTATCGGACCGAATGGCGCCGGCAAGACCACCCTGGTGAACGTCATCAGCGGGTTCCAGTCGTCGGATGCAGGTACGGTCACCCGGGACGGCAAGGATCTTACCGGTCGTTCTCCCCAGCAGATTGCTCGGGCGGGTCTTGTCCGCACGTTCCAGGGTATGCGGGTGTTCGGGGAGATGACAGCTGCGGAGAACATCCAGGTCGGAGCGTTGGCCCGTAACCGGATGGACCAGCGTCAGGCCAGGAAGGTCGCGGACGAGTTGCTCGGGTCGCTCGGACTCACTGACAAGGCCGACCGGCGCGCGTCCACCCTTCCGCTCGGGGACGAACGGAGGATCGGCTTCCTCAGGGCACTGGCCTCCCGGCCCGACTACCTGCTCCTTGACGAGCCGGCGGCGGGCCTGAACGACGCGGAGAGTTCGGATCTGGCGCGCCTCATCGACGAAGCCCGTCGTCGCTGGAACATCGGTATCGTTCTGATAGAGCATGACATGCAGGTCGTCATGCAGGTCTGTGACACCGTACAGGTACTCGACCATGGGAAGACCTTGGCGGTAGGAAGCCCCGACGAGGTTAGAACCAACAACGACGTCATAACGGCCTACCTGGGTGGACAGTGACAGCAGCGGCGACCGTCGTGTGCGCCGGGCGCCGGGCCGAGAGGGGAGCGGATCCGCCTGCTGCCACTGTGTAAGAAGGATGTCGATCAAGGGAGTATGTAATGAGATATCTCGGAATCTTGGAAACGCTTGACGAGGTTCCCGTTACCCGCCCGCAGCGCTACACATGCGACCTCGTCGTCGCGGAGACTGTAGCGGGTCCGCTAACGGTTCCAGTATGGGTCGTGAGGGGCAAGGGTTCGGGGCCTACCCTGGCGATGACCGCAGGCGTTCACGCAGGCGAGTTTACCGGACAGATGGCGGTGCCGAAGCTCGCTGCCGCTATTGATGTCGAGAAGCTCGACGGGGACTTCATCGGCGTGGTATGCGCCAATCCGAGAGCGCTTGAACTGAGAATGTCGTTTTACCTTCCAATTGACGGGGTGAATATCAACCAGTCGTTCCCGGGAGATCCCTTCGGTTCGATCGGATCCCAGGTCGCTGCTCGGATCGGGAGTGAGATAATCGAGCGCAGTTCGACCTACATGGATCTTCACAGTGGTGACCATTACGAAGAGGTCCCGCTCCATGTGGTAGTACCCGAATTGGGAAACCCGGAGACGGACGAGAGCAGCCGCCGTCTAGCTGCTCTATTCGATATCGAGTTCCGGAACATCATGGGCGCAGGCATCGATGAGCTCTCCGGGATGAGCGACGACGGGAGCAATGCGTGGACCGGTCTGAACGTAGCCCGTAACAACATCGGATACGCGGCCCTCAACGGTATACCGGCTGTCCAACTCGAAGTGGGAGGGGCCGGCCGGTTGGATCCGGATCTCGTGGAGCTGGAATTGCGAGGCTTCTTCAATGTCATGAGGCATATGGGCATGTATCCGGGAGAACCTGTCGTAAATGACCGGCAGACCGACGTTTACGGCATGTATGTCGTGACGGCTGACTCGGCCGGCTATTTCGTCCGGGATGTGGGACCCGGCGACCGGGTGGAGCGCGGAACTCCGCTCGGAACCTTCCTCGACAGGTTCGGCTTACCGCGAACCACGGTGAGGAGCCCGCTGGCGGGATGGGTTTTGATGATCTTCTCCACCCCGACTCGCAACGGCGGCGAGTGTGTCTGCATCATCGGGGTGGATCAGGATCCGAGAGAGGAGCACCGATGACGCCTGATCACTGCATTTTGGACGACATCCTCAAGCGGGGTGTCCTGCGTGTGGCTGCTAGGTGGGACCTTACCTTCGAGCAGTTCATCAACCCGGACACCGGAGAACCCGACGGTGTGGTGGGTAGGGTGGGCCGGCTCATGGCCGAGGAGTTGGGGGTACAGGTCGAATTCGTAGTCCTGGAATGGGATGACCAACTCGATGCTCTCGTGGAAGGCCGTGTCGACCTCTTGATGAAGCACACCAACCTACCCCGCCGCGCTCTGTCGGTGATGTTCAGCGACGGAGTGCTCTTGCAGTACGAAGGCGTCGTCCTCGTGCGCAAGGAGTCGGCGCGGGAAGGACTGGCGTGGCTCGGGCGCAAACGCAGATTGGCTGCTGTCGCAGGCGCCCTACAGGAAGACATCATCAGGCAACGGTTCCCGGACGCCGTTTATGTGCCGGTACCGGACAACGACGAAGGAGCGGCCCTGGTCATAGACGGGTCGGTCGATGGGCTGCTGGTAGATGCCGGTCTCCATGTACCGGAGGCCTGCGACTACCTGACCGAGCCGGAGGGGGACCTGGTCGTGCTATCCCGGGATGCGTCACACCCGGCGGTTGCGAACGGGCAGTTCCGCTTCCTGCGGTGGGTCGACAACTTTATGGACTTCCACAAACGCCTGGGAACCCTCGACGCGATCATTTCCGCAGCCAAGTCGGCTCATGCGCAGGCAGGTCTATCCGGGCGGCAGAGGTAAGGCGCCGTCTCCAGGAAAGCGGTCGAGTCGCCGGAAGACAGAAGTCCGGACTTGTGATCCGAGGAGAAACCGACACCCCTCCGGGCAGCGCCGGGTTCTCCTCGGATTTATGAGCGTGTCCCTATCCGAACAGCGGCGGTTGAACCTTGGCGGAACGGATCGACACGGTCCGGTGCGCTCCGGCGTCAAGCTCCAGTATGCGCAACTCGCGGTCCTTATCGATATGGAGATCCGGTGAGAACGTGACGTTCAGGCCTCCTACGTTCCTTCCGTCGAACTGCTCCAGTATCTCGGCAACGGCCTCGCCATCGGTTGTGCCGGCATCTTCTATCGCTTCCGCCAGTGCATAGACCGCAGCGTAGGCGCCGATCGAGCTCACGGCTTGCGGCTGCCCATGTCGATCCAGATACTTCCGGAGAAATTCCGCGACCTCCGGGCTGGGGTCGTCTCCCCAGAACGACACCGGTGACGTGTAATAGAAACCGGAAAGGTCCGGCATCGAGTCCTTGTACCAGAAGTCTCCGTCGAACCCGTTGTTGCTCACGATCGGAGCATCCACGCCGCCGTCACGTAACTGCTTCGTGGCTACCGCCCCTCCCGGCGGGAAGGAGCAAAGGGCGATTATGTCCGGCGCCTCGGAGAGGGCGTTGATCCTGGTGACTTGGCTCGCAATCGACGCGTCGTTGTTGTTGAACTGGTCTTGGCCGGCAATGGTCCCGCCTTGTTCCACCCAGCGGGTTTCGAAGGCCCGGCAGTAGTCCTTGTTGTAATCAGCGATGTCGTCCAGCAGGAGATAGGCCGTTCTGAAGCCCTCATCTTCGAAAGCCCACTCGGCCGCGACCGCCCCGTCGGTGGTAGCTGCGATACCCATGGTGAATGCCAAGGGACCGATACCTTCGATCCCGAAGAGAGGTGAACCGGCTGAGGACGAGAAAACAACCAGCCCGGCGTCCTGAGCAGCCCTGGCGGCGCCCCCACCCATGTTGTAGTCAGGAGACACGATCATGACGTGGGCGCCCTGGTCTATGACCTCCTGGCCGGCTACCGTGCCTTGATCGATGTCGGACTTGGTGTCGGCGGTGACGATCTCCACGCTTCTGCCTAGGATGCCACCGGCCTCATTCAACTCATCCACCGCAATCTGTGCGCCGTTCAGAGCCGGCAGGTCGTATGCGGCCATGAAGTCCGTAAGACCGATCGCCATTCCTATAACGATCGGCCCATCATCATCGGCTGCCTCTTCGGCGCAAGCCCCTGCTACCAGCATGAAAAGAAGAGCGGCTATTCCGGCCGGTCGTAGTAACATGCGGAGGCCCAAAGTGAACATTCCGATCATTCTCGGTTCTGACGGTTGTATACCGGCCATCTTTCCTCCGTTACATAGGCGGACACTATGCCGATGCTATGGCCGGAAGCCGCTGCCTGTCAACCAGTTCCTGCAAATAAGGACCGAGAAGCTACTTCGTGGCCGGTGTCTAGAAAAGAGTACCCATGAAGTTATATTTTACTTGTTTCTAACCCTATATCACTTGTTGCAAAGGGTTTAATTGTCCACCCGGGCGCCTATATCCTTGGGCCCACCGTTAGCGCAGTCTGGCGTTCCATGTTGCTAAAACGGCGCCCGACGGTTGCAGGATTTCAAACACCAACAGCGCGGCCTTGAAAGTCCCTGGCTTGGTGATCCGCGACCTCCGCCATCGACCAAGACGCGTGTACGGTATCGAGAACGTGGTAGGCGGTGTTGGCGTAGAAGCACGGGTCGGACGTGGGCCGAAGGGTGTCCTCGCGTCAATGGGGGCCGCATACTGAGGTCGCGCCGCTTCCCCTGAGGGCGGACGGCGTCCGGCCGTATGCTAACCCTTGACCGACCCCGCCAGGATGCCGGTCACGAAGAACCTCTGAAGGGCGAAGAACACGATGATCGGCAGTAGCGTGGAAAGGAACGCGCCTGCGGTCAACAAGTGCTCCGCCTGTCCGAACTCGCCCGAAAGCGCGGCGATACGGGCTGTGGCGGGGAAGTTCTGTCCGGCTCCACCGAGCATGGTTACCGCGATCAGGTAGTCGTTGTAGGTCCACAGGAACTGGAAGATGGCGAAGGCCGCCAGCACCGGAACCGAAAGCGGAACCACCAGCCGCCAGAATATCTTGAAGTGGTCGGCGCCGTCGATGACGGCCGATTCGAAGATGTCCTTCGGTAGGCCGCTGATGTAGTTGTGCAGCAGGAAGATGGCGAACGGCAACGCGAAACCGGTGTGGGTCAGCCAGACCGAGACGTGCCTTCCTGCGAGATCAAGATCGGGGAAGAGCGTAAGGGTTTTCTCCAGGAACGGCAACGTGATATGACCGCCTCCGCTGTACAGCTGCAAAAGGGGGATCAGAGACATCTGAGCCGGGATGGCAAGCAGGGAGACGGTGGCGATGAACAGCCATTCCCGGCCCTTGAAGTCGATCCAGGCGAAGGCGTAGGCGGCGAACGCCGCGAAGGCTATGGGGATCACCGTGGCGGGTAGCGCGATGGCCAGGGAGTTGAGCAACGCCCTCCACAAGCCCCCCTGCGCTCCGCTGGAAAGTATGTCGATGTAGTTGTCGAAGGTGAGATTCTCGGAGAAGTCCTCGACCAAGACGTACCACCATCCGCTGGCCCGTTGTGCGTTCCTGGTACGGAAGGAATTAATGAACAGACCGAGGCTCGGTATGGTCCATATCACGACCAGCAACCACAGCACCCAGGTGGGTATCGATCGCAGGAACGCGTAGGTTCGCTTCCCTAACCCGGGGCCGCCCGAAGCGCCGAGCACCGTCATACGGCCGCCTTCTGCATGCGACGAATGTTCAGGTAGAGAATCGGGAGGACCGCGATGAACAGGACCACCGCCAAGGCCGATCCGAGGCCGAAGTTCAGTTCGGTGAAGGCCCGCTGCCACATCTCGTTGGCGATGACCTGGGTGCCGAAGTTGCCGTTGGTCATGACCTTCACGATGTCGAACACCTTCATAACCAGGACTATCAACGTGGTGATCACCACCCCGATGGTCGGGTAGATCTGGGGGATGATGACCCGCCAGAAGGTCTGGGACTCGGATGCACCGTCTACACGGGCGGCTTCGAGGAGTTCGCCGGGTACCGCCTTGATAGCCGCCGAGAAGATGACCATGGTGAAACCGGTCTGGATCCAGATCAACACCAGCATCAGCCAAACGTTGTTGTAGGGGGCGCGCTGGACGAATTGGATGGTCGAGGCGACGATATCGCCGTTATCCCGGACTTCGAAACCCCCCACCCCTCGCCATAGGGCGTATGCGAACCAGATCAGGGGTAGGCAGGAAGCCGCCGCCCCCACGCCGATCGTGCGTTCCCCTGACTTCCAGGCGCGGAAGGCCAGGACTGACAGAAGGGCGGCGAGACCCAGGCACAGGATGACCGCGACGAAGAATCCGAACCCTCGGGAGAGGCTGAGCTTGCCGATACCGACCCAGATTGTGTTGAGCACGCCGGTCTGGGGTTTGGACACGTCCCTGGCCAGGTACATGAAGCGCCAGATGACGCCGGCGCCCACGAACGAGATAGCCATCGGCATGAAGATCAGCGACTTGGCCAGCGACTCCCATCTGGCCCGATCCGCCAGCACTGCAATGGCCAATCCGGCCGAGCTGGAAAGGACCGTGACGGTAAACACCCACCAAAGGTTGTTGAACACCGTACCCCGGAGAGCGGCAAAGATCGCGAAAGCAACTAGAACCACTCCGATGGCGCTGATCCCTCCCGTTCCGGGAGAGAAGCGGATGGCGTAGCCGCTGCGACGCCCCACAATGATCGATACCACCACGCCGATGATCAGTAACACCCCTCCGACGATGAACAGATTGCTGCCGAAAACACCGCTCCATCCATCCAGGTTGAATATGTTGGGACTGGAGAAAATGTCCCGATAGTTGGTAAACCCCACATACTCCAGCCCGCGCGTGTCGCGGAAGGAAAGGAATAGGGTTCGCAGGGTGGGGATTATGAGCGTGGCGGCGATGAAACCCAGGGCCGGTATCAGGAAAATGTAAGCTCGGGAGGACCCCTCTATACGTCCCCGCTTGGATCCGTCGGGGATCGGTTTAAGACCGAGAACGGCGCCGATTCCCACGCCTGCGCCGATGCTCGCCACGAGAGCGCTGGTCTTGGTACCCGATCCAAGATCGGGGAGGAGCCATCCCCCGGCGAGGAAACCCAGCGTGGCGCCGAGTACCAGAGCATGGATAGGGGGATTCCTCCGGCCTCGGATCTGCCAGAGGAGCAGGCCGATGACCGCCCCGCCCACGGTTGCGCCGAATAGGACGCCGTAGTTGAGACGGGGCAGGATCGGCCACAACTCGAAAGCATCCTGCTCGAGCTCGAAGACCAGGATCACGGTTCGCATTCCCGAGGCGGCGAGGACCCCGAGAAGTCCACCGGCGCCCACCCCGATGGCTAGTCGACCCCACCGATGCCGGACGGTACCCAACAGGTGACCGGCCAGCGCACCCGACAAGGTTGCAACGGTCGTGCGCATGACCGGATCGTCGATGGCTCGGTTACCCCACAGCAGAGCGAACACCACGAAAGCGAAAGCCGCGCCGACAAGGGTCGTGAACAAGGACCATCGACTGGGGGGCAGGTCGAACAGTTTGTTAGCCAGGATGAAGATCAGAGCACTGGCAAGGATCGAGATGACGACACCTCGGGCGGTGGTCTCCAGTTTCTCGACGGTGAATACCCCCCACAGGGTCAATCCGCCGAGCACGACTCCGGAACCCACGGCCACCGCCCGGCGGATACCCGACGCAGACCCTCCACGATAGATCCAGGTGCTCGTACCGGCGGCTACGCCCAAGCCCATCAGGATGTTGACGGCGACGTTGACGACGCCTAGCACTCCGATGTTCCTTTGGATGCGGCGGTGGCTGTCGAGTTCATCTATCTCCCGGAAGGGCCGTTACGACTCGGGTCTCCTCTCTCGGTCCGGTACGGGCGGACACCTCCTGTCGGGAAGCGTCCGCCCGTAGGGTCGATCAATCAATTGTCCAGACTAGCCGGATCAGGGCCAGGAAGCCTCGATGGCGTCCGTCGCCTCTTCCACGGTCTTGTCTCCGTTCACTGCGCTGGTCGCTTCCGACCAGAAGGTTCCCGCGCCTACCGCGGCCGGCATCAGGTCTGATGCGTCGAAACGAACCACTTCAGCGGTGAACAAGATGTCGAGGAACGACTGCTCAAGAGGCTGGTAGAGGTCCAGATTGGCGTTCAGGTTGGGTGACAGGAAGCCGCTCAACACCGCTCCGCCGCCCTTGGACAGGTTCTGGAAACGTTGCCGGTTGTCGGCGTATCCCGGAGTCGCGTAGTACTCCATCACCGCCCAGACTTCAGGGGCGTCCCTGAAGGCGGCCACGAGGGTGCCGGCGCCCAGGACAGGGCGATCTCCCGATACCGACGGGAAGTAGAACACGTCCACGCCGTCGGGCCCGAACGCGGTTCCATCCGGGAAGAATGCCGAGAAGAACGAAGCCTGGCGGTGCATCATGCAGTCGCCCTCCACGAGGGGCCGCCCGTTGTCGCCGAAGAAGGTGGAGGAAATCGTTCCGCCCTCCGCATAGACGGCGCCCGGGGTATTCCATAGATTAAGGATCTCGGTCCAGATGCCGGTCATCTCCGGGGTGTTGAACGGGATGCTGTGATCCACCCACTGGTCATAGAACTCGGCGCCCTCATAGCGCAAGGTGAGATCCTCCACCCAGTCGGTGAAGGTCCAGCCGGTCGCGCCGCCGGATTCGATACCTACGCACCAGGGAACGTTCCCGTCGTCGATCATCTGCTGGGACAGGGCCTTCAAGTCATCCCAGGTAGTGGGTACTTGGTAGCCGTTGGCAGCAAAGTCGGC